>JACCLF010000023.1 GCA_013425405.1 Microcaldota archaeon
GGTGAGGTCGGAAGGAACTGTATACTGGTTGAGGATGGAAGGGCAAATCTTCTGCTTGATGCTGGCGTGAAGCTGGGGGAAACTGACGAATACCCGCTCATACGCGACGATGAGGTAAGGAAACTGCAAAGGATAGCCATAAGTCATACCCATCTTGACCACATGGGTTATTTGCCTTTTATGTATGCAAAGGGCTGCAGGGCGCAGATATACTCAACCAAGCCGACGCATGACTTGAGCCAGCTGCTGCTTGCGGATTACCAGCGCATAAACAGGGGCATGAAGTTCAGCAGTAACGACATAATAAAGGCAATGAAGATGTGGAAGATGGTTGAGTATGGGGAAGTTGTTGGCGATGGGCTGAAATTCTCCTTCCATAAATCCGGCCACATACTTGGAAGCTCCATGGTGCTTGTGCAGGGCGACAGCAGGCTGCTCTTCAGCTCTGATGTCAATGACAGGGAGACAAAGTTGCTGGACCCTGCTGAGAAGAACCTGGTTGCCGAGAACCTTATAATTGAGAGCACCTACGGGGCTCCGGGAGATGAGCATCCGACCCTTAAGAATGCTTCAAAGATGCTGTGCGACAGCATAAACAGGACAATAAAGAAAGGAGGGAAAGTCATCATACCGAGTTTTGCTGTAGGGAGGGCGCAGGACATACTTTTCGTCCTTGAGAGCTACATGAGCTCTGGAGTTCTTGAACATGTGCCTATATTTGTTGACGGGATGATACTGAAGGCGAACAGGATATACCGGCAGAATGTGATATATGCAAGAGATGAGATACAGAAGAGAATACTGATGAGCGATGACGACCCGTTCAAAAGCAGATTCTTCCATACCCCCCACACAAAGGACAGGAGCGATGTGATTGAGAGCGGGAGCGCAATAATTGTATCCACCTCGGGAATGCTCACTGGAGGTCCTGTGCTGCACTACATGGAGAAGCTTGCAGGAGACAACAGGAACCTTCTCATCTTTGTTGGCTACCAGGCGGAGGGGACACTGGGGAGGAAGCTGGTTGAGGGGCAGAAGCACATGACAATAGATGGCAAGGAAATTGAGATTAAAATGGGTGTTGAGCAGCTGTCTTTCAGCGCCCATGCAGACTATAAGGGCTTGCTGGATATGGTGAGGAGCACAAAGAAGCTGAAGAGGGTTTTTGTGATACACGGGGAGGAGGACAAGCCCAGGGAGCTTGGAGAGGCAATAGGCAAGATGGGTTATGAAGTTATCATCCCAAAGAATGAGGAGAGCTTCAGGATTTAATATTTAAATTAGAGACGCCATTCTAATTGTATGGAATCTGAGTTCATTGAGAGGTGCCAGGAAGTCAGAAAATGCATAGAGAGCTTCAGCAAGCCCCTTATTGTGCACCACTACGATGCAGATGGAATGGCTGCAGGCGCTCTTGTTGCAAAGGCACTGAGAAAGAGGGGAATCGCATATAATATGCTGACTCTGCGCAGGCTGGAAGCGAGAAGTGAAATAAAGGAGGCAAAAGAGCTGATTTTTGTTGATTTTGGCGGAGTTGAGGAGGCACTGGGGGGAGTGCTGGAAGGAAAGGATGTTGTTATAATAGACCACCACCAGGGCAAGGAAGGTAAGTTTCTGCAGGCGAATCCGCACCTCTCTGGATTTGACGGGGGGAGCGACATAAGCTCATCCGGCACAGCTTACCTTGTGTTTGGAGATGCCGAGCTTGTAGACTTGGCTCTTGTGGGCGCTGTGGGAGACATGCAATTCCCGCTCAAGAGCCTAAACAGGGAGATTCTCAAGGAGGGAATAAAGAATGGAATTGCCAGGTGCGATATTGATTTGGGCATCTTCGGGAGGATGAGCCGGCCCCTTGTGTGGTTCCTCTCCTACTGCACAGAGCCTTTCCTGCCAGGCCTCACTGGGAATGAGAAGAACTGCCACAAGTTTCTCAAAGAGGCAGGTATAGAAGTTAAGCAGGAGAACAAATGGAGAAGGTATTTTGAGCTCAGTATGGAGGAGAGGGTGCAGCTCATCTCGGCTCTTGTTTCATACCTCTACTCAAAAGGGATTGGGGAGGTTGCCAACGAGCTCATTGGAGAGGTGTATATCCTTGCAAAACAGCCAGAGGGGAGCGAGCTGAGCGATGCCAAGGAATACAGCACTCTTCTGAATGCGTGCGGGAGGCATGACCGGCCGGACATAGGAATAAGGGTGTGCCTAGAGGAGGAGGGAGCTCTGGAGGAAGCCAGAAAGCTTCTTTATGAACACAGGAGGCAGCTGAGGGAAGGGATGTTCTACGCAATTTCCAAGTATGAAGATTACGGGAAGTTTTATTTCCTTGACGGGAGGGGCCACATAGAAGACGGCGTTATAGGAATTATCGCAGGCATGCTCTACGGGGGGGCTCTTGCCAGCGACAAGCCGATAGTTGGAATTGCAACTGATGAGGAAGGCAGGGTAAAAATCTCTGCAAGGGCAACCAAGAAGCTTGTTGAGAGAGGAGTGAATTTGGGTGAAGCCCTTGGCAATGCATGCAGAGGAATAGGAGCGGGGGGAGGGCATAACATAGCTGCAGGCGCAACCATAGAAAGCAATAAGCTCAATGAATTCCTCATAAACTTCGCAAAAGAACTATAGTATCCTGCAGCCTACTATTTCGAATAGAGCCATTAGAATGAACTGCGCGATAAGATTGGCCACCATGGGAAGCACAGCATTTGCACCAAAAAGTTTTAGCACTATGGCAAACGACAGCATGGCATTCTTGACGCTGGTTGCAACGAAAAAAGTTACTGCTGACTTCTTTCCGTATCTCATGCCAAATAGATAGGCCAGCACACCGCCAAGAAGGAGTATGAAGAAAATCATGACCGTCTCCTGTAGGAAGAGGTACTCGTTTCCAACTATGTTTCCATAGCTCACTCCGATAATGCTTGAGGCGAGGAGGAACATGACAACAAGCTGGCAGTCCTTGTGTTTGTTTATGCTTTCAACCAGTTTTTTGAAGAGTTTTTTTGAAATCAGTGCGGTGAGTATTGGAATTATTATAACTTCGATAAGAATTGTGAAAATTTTATTATTATCAATTGAGCCTGCAGCCCCGCCCAGCAGGTATACTGTTGTGGGAAGCGTGACTATTGAAAGAAGCGAGGCAATGAAAGAGATTGCAACCCCAAGTGCAATATCCCCTCCTAGAAATGATGAGAAGAATGCTGTTGCCGCTGCGCTTGGTGACGCCAGGGCGAAAAGCACTCCTATGAAAGTCATGGAGTCTGTAAGCTTGAAAGGCAGGGAGAGCAGCGGCATTAGAACAAAGACAAAGAGCAGAAGAACCAACAGCTGCCTGGGGTTGGCCTTTTCCAAATCTTTCTTTTCCACCCTCAGTGCAGAGAAAAACATCAGCAGAGCAAGAAGGAAGTTCTGGTAATCTTTCCACAGCACGGTCACATTTGGAAACAGCAATCCGGAGATTATTGAAAGAAATATAACAATTGAGAAAAGGTATTTACTCATCTGCATCAAACTCGCTGAGCTTTCTCTGCTTCAGTTTATCAATTGTTTCCCACTCCTCCCGTATGTACTTGTGAATTTCCGCCCTGTGGAAGTTCTTCTTTAGAAAATCTATAGTCCTGTCATCAGACGTGTAGCCGCTCCCGAAATTACATCCGAGTTCCTTCTTAATTTCCTCAATCACTGCATCCCTCTCAACCTTTGCTATGATTGACGCGGCAGAACATATCGGATAGTTGAAGTCCGCCTTGTGCTCGCAGATAAGCTCCTCATTCCCAGAATGGTATTTCCTTATTCTTGTGCAGAATCTTTTTGCAATGGTGTCTGGGGAGTCAATGTAAACAACCTCAGGAGGAGTTTTGAGCAGCGACAGGGCTTTCCCAAGCTCCATTGCCTCAATTTCATTCAGGCTATGCTTTTTCATCTCCTCATTTAAAGAATTTGCAGTCGTCTTCATCACCACAAACTCGCTGCATATTGAAACTATCTTACCGTAAAGGTGCTCCCTCTTTTTAGGCGTGAGCAGTTTGGAATCCTTCACCCCAATCTCCCTGAGCTCCTCCTCCCTGTCTTTTTCAACTGTTGCAAGGCATATGACAAGCGGGCCGAGCACGCACCCCCTGCCAGCCTCGTCTGCCCCTCCTATGAGTATGGCATCACCTCTCTTAGACTAAAGAAACAGAATGAGAAGGATAAAAAAATCAAAGCACTTTTTTGTCCAGTATTATGTGGTCTGAAACGGCAAGGACTGCGGTGTACGGAATGAGGAGCATTCCTTCCTCCCTCTTCATCTTCCTCACTGTGGGGTTGTCGACGTTGGGCTCAACAATCAGCGACTCAATCCTTCCAGTGACCTCGCTGACGTAGGCGTCAACGAATTTCCCTATCTCTTCACCGTCGTTTGTTATCAGTTTCTTGCCAGCCAGCTGTTTCGCAATAACAAATTTTCCCATTAATACCACCTTTCAATTACAAGAGACTTCTTTCTTCTAGGTTATTTAAATAGCTTTCGCATAGCCACGCCAGAAAAGCGGAATTAGACCTGCCATGAAAGCTAAGGCGAAGATTATTCTAACTTGTTTTTCATCGCTAATGCCGAAGTATAACATGCCAAATACGGCTGCCAACACAATTATGAGCATTATAATCAGCTCCTTAAAAGGCGGGTACAAAATATGATGGAGAGGTGTCCTCAAGATATCACGTATCTTTTCTGCCTCCTCCTTAGATTCTTTGATTTTTTTATCAAGTTCATTCCCTCTGTGGTATAGATATGGGAAGGCAAGTATTGCTCCAATCAGAAAAGCTATCCAAGGATTAACATTAAAAATAACGGATAGGGTAAGTGTTATCGCAACGAAAACGAATCCTCCTACATACTGTATTTTTTTAAGCTCTTTCGCAAAACTTTCTATTTTCCTTCTTTCTGCTTGGCTCAAACAATCACTTAGGGCTGCTCCCACTCTATCTCGTAATATTCGTACTTGCTTCCCGGCAGCTCTATCCTCCTCACCCGGTAGTATGTGACAGATGTCTCCCTGTCGCTTATAGCAAGAATCAAATCCAGCCCGAGCTTCTTTGCACCTTCAATTGCCTCTGCGAGCTCAGCTCCTCCTATCTGCTCCTCCTCGCTGAGTGAGAGCATCACAAAGCTAGGGTCATCCTTGCCAGGAACTTCCACCCCTCCATTCTTCCTGTGGTAGAGAAGGAAATCCAGCTTTGCCGTTGCCTTTCTCTTAGCACCTGGGATTGCGAGTATGAATGTTTTCCTCACGCTGTGCGCCACTCTTATTGCCCTTGCCCACTCAGAGATTAACATTCTGCTGCTCCTTGGGAATACATGTATAACATGCTTGGAGTGCACCCACTCCTCCCCCGTCTTTGTTGGAGAAGCCTTGGGGAAATACACCCTGAAATGCGTCCCGAACTTGAAGCCTGTCTTGAGTATGAAACCCCTCAGCCTCCAGTTTTCATATACATCATACATGTAATGCAAATCTGGCCTGCTCTTTTTAGCATATGCCTTGACCTTCTTCTCGCTTGAATTTTTTAGATGCAGCCCGCAGTGCTCCAGCATGAAAAGAGTTTCGTACACATCCAGCTTTGAGAGCTTGCCTCTCTGCTCCGCCTTGTAGCTGCCAAACTGCCCCAGCCAGTAGTTCTCATACAGCTCTTTTCCAACCTCCGCATCATCAATAATTGTAATCAAATCATCCGGGAAGAACAAGCCTTCAATGCTGTATTTGGGGGATGTGAATTTGCCAGAGGGGTATTTCTTGATTGGGCTTTTCCCGTACCCTCCCTTTGCTTCTTCAATATTCCTTATCATGAGTCCCCTGTCCCTCCAGTCTTTATAGGTGAAATACCTTGCCATTAGCTTCTTTGAGTACAAGAAATATGAAAGGTCGTTGAACCTCAGCTCGTTGCCCTTCTCATCATAGCATTTTGCGTTCCTTATGTCCATGAGGTAGAGTGCCTCCTCGGGAAAAAGGTAGACGGCTCCTTTCTTCATCAAGCCGTAATGCCCGTTCTGCAAGGAGCTGACAGACTCGGGCTCGCTAACGATGAGCTCCCTGCTCTGCCTGTTGAACTCAATTGTCACCGGCATCTCTTCACTGAATATAAATATATTCATATAAATTTAAATTGGTGCCACAATGCCGTACATACCAGAAGTTCTTGCATCGCAGCTGAGGAAGCAGCAGTATCATATAGTTGGCAGCCATTCTGCAGTGAAGAGCTGCAAATATCTGAAGGAAGGCATACTCGGTAAGAGGCTGTGCTACAAGCACACATTCTACGGAATAGACAGCTGGAGGTGCCTGCAGTGCTCCACCATGGTGAGCTGCAACCTTTCCTGCCGCTTCTGCTGGAGGATATCGCCCGAGGATGTTGGCCTAAGCTGGAACGAGATGAGCACGCCTGAATGGGATTCGCCTGAAGTGCTTGTTGAAGGCTTTCTTAAGGAGCAGAAGAGGATAGTTTCGGGCTACAAGGGAAACCCGGTGGTGGACAGGAAGAGATGGGAGGAGGCAAACAAGCCTGCCCATGTTGCAATAAGCCTTGTTGGAGAGGTGACAATGTACCCCTTCCTCTCGGAGCTCATTGAAATATTCCATAAAATGGGGATGAGCACCTTCATTGTGACAAACGGCACCCTTCCAGATAAACTCAGTAGCATGAAGGATCTTCCAACGCAGCTCTACATGTCCCTTGAGGCTCCTGACGAGGAAACCTACCTCAAGACGTGCAGACCAAAGGTGAAAGGTGCATGGGAAAATGTGAATAGGACCCTTGAGCTTTTTCCCTCGCTTAAAACAAGAAAAGTCTTGAGGCTTACTCTTGTGAAGAGGTTGAACATGCACAAGCCTGAAGGGTATGCAAAGCTCATTCTCAGGGCAGAGCCGGACTATGTTGAGCCCAAGAGCTTTGTCTTTGTAGGCGGCGCGAGATATAACAGAGGGCTGGAGCTTGGGGACATGCCAAGCCATGGCGAGATAAGGGAGTTCGCAGAGAGACTTTCCAAGGAGACGGGCTACATCATATCAGATGAGAGGACTGACAGCAGGGTTGTTCTTCTATGCAGGGATAAGGATGCCGAGAGGAAAAGAATGCTTCAGAAGAAGTAGGTATTTCTGTCATGCTCCTTTGCTTTTGCTTCCATGACTGCACCCCTCAGCTCATCCGAAGTTGGAACGCCGACAAAGGTCAGTCTCCCGTTTATCAATATTGCAGGCGTAGACTCCAAGCTTAATTCATCTGCCATTGCCTGCCCCTCTTCGGTTATTATGCTTGACTCGTGCACTATTACTGGGAACTTGCATTTTGAAACAAACCTGCTGGCAATTTTCAACGCCTTCGGAGAGTGGGGGCAGTTTGGAGAAGTTATTACTTCTATGTATATAGGATCCATGATTATTTTTTGTTGTCAGTTGTATAAAAACCCATAACAAAAGGTTAGGCAGACCTTAGAAGCCCCAGTTTCCTCTCGCTCTTGAAAACCTTGATTTTTGAATTCAACTTCACTCCGTGAATGAACTGCCCGTCTATCACAAGGTCTGCATTGCCTGCAGTGACGCTCATCTCGCACCTTGTTGAATCTTGCACCATAACTGGCTTGAATTCCCTCCTGTAAGGCGCTATTGGCACAATTTCATATTTCCTCGCTCTTGGTTTAAGCTGCTGCGCCCCTGCGGAATAGGCATAGGCACTTGAGCCCGTTGGTGTTGAGAAGAGCACCCCATCTGCTCTGAATTTTTTACCTTTGCCATGTAATGAAAGTGAAACATCAATAACCCGGTGGTCCCTGCTCCTGATGCATATTTCATTCAGAGCATTCTCGTAAACTCTGCCAGAAATGCTGCAGCGGAGCATGCTCCTCCACTCAATTCTTGAGCTGCGCAGCAAAGCTGAAAGCATCTCCCTCCAGTTCTTGAAGTTTGACTGGCAGATGAAGCTCCTTCCGCTCCCAATTCCAAAAATAGGCTGTGTATACCTGTCCTTGTTGTAAAGCATTGTGCCATCTCCACCGATGGTTATGAGAACATCCCCCCCTCTCCTCAGCTCGACTCCTTTCTTCTCAAGGAAGCTCTCAACCTCTTTTTTAAGCTCAACGGCTATTCTTTTCTCCGGATTTGGAATGACAAATGCGCTTCTTATCCTCATCTAATCACTGCGATTTGAGTATGCTCACAACTATTTCCCTGTTTGACCTTGGCCCATCAAGCTCGCAGACTATTATCCTCTGCCATGTACCAAGAGCGAGCTTGCCATCCTCTATAGGTATTGTCCTCCCGCTTCCAATCAACCCGCTGAGCAAGTGTGAGAGCGCATTGTTGTCTATGTGGTCGTGTGCATAATCCATCTTGGGCAGCATTTTTTCAAAAACCTGCTCAAAATCACGCTGGAGGTTCGGTTCAAACTCGTTTAGGACTATTGCAACGGTTGCATGAGGCGCATGCACAACGCAGGCGCCGGACTTCACCCCGCTCCTCTCCACTGCGTATTCGATCTGGCTGGTTATGTCAACCAACTCAACCTTCTTCTTTGTTGATATGGAAAACTGCATTACATCACCTCATCCTGCAAAGATCAGCAGTATCATTATCCTGGATGAGATTGCACACAAGTGAGCTGTTAGCCCTCAATCCCAGCACCACATGCACACACTGCTCCCTGAGAGATGTGGCATCGCTACAGTCTGCCTCGGACAGCCTTGAGATTGCTATTCTCATCACGCAGTAATCTCTCATTGTTTCATTCTGAACTTCCTTGCATTCTGTTGAATTGGCATCCCTCAAGGCAAGGGAAGAAAAGCACTTATCCTTCAAATCGGGATTTGGGGACTGCCCGCACACGGAGCGCATATCCAATCCTAGGCATCCCAGCAGCAGAACGGACAGGAAGAGAAGCTTAAATTTCATAGGAGGTATAATGCAGCTGAGTTATTTTAAGGACATATGAAATGCTTTAGCGCCTCCTCTTCCATGAAGTGAAGCTTGCCAGGGATAACAAGTATGAAAGGCGGCTTTCCAAGCTTTTTTTGAAGGAGTTCTTCCGGTTTGCCGTAGGTTATCTTCTGCTCACGGCTCCCCACTCTGCTCAGCACCACGGCATGGAATTCCCCAAGCCTCTTTTTTTCCTTCTCAATTTTCAGCAGCTGCTGGAGAGCTTCGGATGCTTCCATGCACCTCTCTTTGATATCCAGAAACACAACTGAGTGCAATCCTCTCTCCCGGTTCTCGGCTATCACATCATAGCTGCTTGTGGGCTCATAGCCCTTGCTCCAAATTGCGAGGGTGCAGGGCTTTCCAAGCTTGTATGCCTGGAGACCGCACTCCCCAATCGCTGCCGTGAGGATGGATGAGGAGTGCACAACGGCAGTTTCTATCCCGTTTTTCTCTGCAGAGAGTTTCAGTGATATATGTGTTGTCGAAATAAGAGGATCGCCAGGGACAAGAAGGGCAACCTTCTTTGAGAGAGCTTCCTTCAGTATCTTTTCCTCTCCCTCAACCTCCTCCCTCCCAAGGAGGATTATTTTCTTGCCCGCAAGCTTTTCAAGGCGCTTGAGAGAGCTCTCTTCCCTACTCCCAGTATACTGCTCAGCAAAAATAACATCGCAGTCCTTCAGCTCCTCCAGCCCTCTTAGGCTGATGTCGCTTTCATCCCATATCCCCATTCCAACGAGAAGCAACATTTACACACCTGCAAGCAGCCTGAAGATATCCCTCACACCTGGTGCCAGGCCGAATATTATGAGCAGAAGCAGGATATAATTTTTCTCATCTCTCTTGTCTTCTGAAGTTTCAACAACCCAAACGGCAAGGGTTGAGAAGAGAACCTTCACAACATAGAATGCAAACATCGTTCCGAAGATTGTTCCGAGCGCGCCGCCTACAACGTGCTGCTCGAAATAGGCTGTTCCGCCCATGAAGAGGTTTATTGCCACATAGGATGCAGCTCCATCAAGGGAGTGGGAGAGAACAACAATGAGCTGTGAAAGGCCTGCCTTTATTTTCATTTTTTCCAGAAGCATCTTACCGGAAACCAGGCCGAAAAATGAGAAAAGCAGGATGAGCATGACGTGGAACCAGTTTCTCATAAGTGGCAGTAATAGGATGAGGTGAGGAAGAAGCAACACCAGGGCGAACACCGGCAGCAGATCCATCCTCCTTATCCTGTTGAAGAAGATTATTGAAAGGAATGTCAGTATGCCTATTAGGACATAAATCCCGGGAGTTGCGGTGAGGAAGCCGTACTCGTATATGCGGGAGCTGCCGACAACTCCATACATGCCAAAAAGGGTTGAGCCGCCCTGCATGAATTGATTAGGAAGTTCTGCAGAGCCACTTCCTGTTGCATCGGTTACGACTCTCACAACCGAGCCGAGGAGTATGAATGGTATGACGCGTAGAATGAATTTCTCGTCCAGCTTTACTTTCTCTTTTTTGAGAATTTTGAAGAATATAAATGCAAAGAACAACGCTATGACTGCATAAACCAAGGTGTTGATTATATTGTAGCCCGTCCTATCGTAGACCGGCTTTATGAAGTATGAGTTAATGAATTCTGCAATATCCATATCATCTCTCCCAAATTTCTATGAATCTGTCAACTATTGCATCAAGAAAGCTGGAGCGGTAGGTTATTATGACTCGTGCCATCTCATCGGGTTTAACTAGATTGTACATTACCTCCTTTCCCCTCCTTTTTTTCTTGGCAATGCCCGAATCGAGCATCTTGTCAAGATACCATGAAGTAGTTGCCGGGGAGAGCTGGAGCTCTTTCATTATGCCCTTGTGATTGAGCTCCTTGCCTATGAGAAGCATAATTGCAATATGCCTTATGGGCTTCTGCCTAAGCAGGGAGAGGAGCTTCTTCTCTCTCTCCGTGAAGAGCCCTATAGCATAATACCTAGCATATTCGCCGTCTCTCTTCTGTATTATCGTGCCGTCATTTGAAAGATTGGTTAGGTGGTACTGCAGCGTGCCCACCGGTAGCTTCAGATGCCTCTGCATCTCCCTGAAATGGCTTCCTGGGAAACGCAGGATGTGCTCGTATATCTGCTGGCGCTGCTCCAGACCCTGGACTCTCATATTCTACGCCCTCACCACCGCAAAGAATATCAGTGCCAGCGTCAGGAAATCAAGAAAGTTTGAGAGCGATAATGTGAGGATGGACTGCTGCTCACTTGTCAGTTTTATGAGAGTCCTTGCAAAGTAGGCGACAAATGCCAGTGAGACCAGCAGGATAATCCTCCTCCTATTCTTCCTGTATGCTAGAAATGATATCAGAGCCATCCCCAAAGCAAAGATGACCGTTGACACACCCACTAGCAGGTTAAAACCAGTTATGTATTCGTCCATTTTCATCCCCCCAAGACTTTAACAATTTCCTCGCCAAACCCCTTGGCTGATGACGGCCCATCCGCCGTTACAAGCTTTCCATCCCTCTCAACAGGTTTTCCGGTGTAGACCGCGCCTGCGCGTTTCAGAGATGAGATGGTATCATTATCTGGGAAGGATGTGACATTCCTCCCCCTCACAATATCCGCAGCCGCAAGTATCCTCGGCGCAATGCACACGGCGGCAACAACCTTTCCGGAGCTGCTCGCATCCTTTGCAAGCTTCACCACAGCGGGATTTTCCGGCAGGCCGTTTGTCTCAACTCCCTGCCCGCCAATGAAAACAACTGCGTCATACTGGGAGAGATTCGCCTGCGAGACAAGCAGGTCTGGCTTGACCCTCCCCCCAAGCATCCCCACTGCTTCATTCATACTCGTGCTTGCTATGTAAACCCTGAAGCCTGCACTCTCAACAGCTTCCTTGCTGTGGAACAACTCCTCATCACGGAAATCCGACGGAGCTATGACGAAAAGCACCTTTCTCATCCCCTCACCCCCAGAGGCTTTTTGCCCAGCCTGTTGCGCACAGCCGAGCAGCAGAATTGCAAACATGAGAATATGAATCCTCATCGAATCACTCAAACTTCCAGCTCGCCCCCACCTTTTCATCGTTGAGAGCCACGCCCGCCTTCTTGAGCTCCGCTCGTATCTCATCAGAAGCCTTCCATTCACCTTTCTTCCTGAGCTCCTCCCTTGCCTTTATAAGAATACCCATAATGCGTTCCACAAGCTCCCCGCCTGCTTTTTTCTCCTCCGTGAGCCTGAGCCCAAGAATGCCGCCAAGCTCCTCAAACATCTTCAGGATTTTTTCCTTCAGCTCGGGGCTCATTGAATCGCTTTTTGATGTGAAGGAATTCAGAGTTCTTGAGAAATTGAACAGTGAAGCCAGCGCACCAGGTGTGTTGAAGTCGTCGTCCATCGCCTTCTCAAACTCCTCCCTTGTCTTTTTCACCTGCTTCTCAAGCTCCTCCTCCTTTGCTCCTTTTGAAGGCGTGAGCCTCTTCAGAAGCATGATTGAATTCTTCAAGCTCTCTAAGCTCCTCCTTGCCTGCTCCAGGTTCTTCTCGCTGTAGTCTATGGGGCTCCTGTAGTGCGTTGAGGTGAAGAAGAAGCGCAGAGTGTCAGCATCATATTTCTCAAGGGCCTGCCTCAGGGTCACATAGTTACCTAAAGACTTGGCCATTTTCTCCCCGTTTATTTTGAGAAACTCCGTGTGGAGCCAGTACTTCACGAAAGGCTTCTTGCCGGTAAGAGCTTCTGCCTGCGCTATTTCATTCTCGTGGTGCGGGAACTTCAAATCCCTCCCCCCTCCGTGTATGTCGATCTGTTCGCCTATATACTTCGCAGACATCACTGAGCATTCAATATGCCAGCCTGGGAAGCCCACTCCCCACGGGCTGGGCCATTTGAACGGGTCGCTCTCCTTGGCCTTCTTCCATAGGGCAAAATCCTCTGGGTTCCTCTTGTCTGGATGCACCTCAAACCTTGTGCCCGCAGCCATCTCCTCAGTGTTCACCTTGGAAAGTTTCCCATAATCCTTGAATTTGGAGACGTCAAAGAATACGTTTCCGTCAACCTCGTATGCATATCCCTTCTCAATGAGCTTCTGGACTGCCTGAATCATGTCAATGATGTGCCCTGTTGCCCTTGGCGAGATGTCCGGCCTGATGACCCCTAAGCTGTCCATATCCCTGAAGTACTCCCGCATATACTTTTCAACAAGCGCCATGGGCTGAATTTTCTCCTCGCTGGACTTCTTCCCTATTTTATCCTCACCGCTGTCCTCCCTCATGTGCCCTACATCAGTTATATTTTGTATATACGTAACAGAAAATCCCCTGTGCTTAAGCCAGCGCAGAATTATGTCAAACGCTATGTAGGTTCTTGCGTGCCCTAGATGCGCCCAGTCATAGACTGTCGGGCCGCACACATACATCCCAACTTTTCCTTTTTTGAGTGGTAGGAACTCGTCCAACTTTCCGCTTAGGCTGTCGTAAACTTTCAATGACATCTGCTCACCCAGAGCCAGGAAGGGGAATCGAACCCCTCTATGCCGGTCTGCAGCCGGCCACATGGCCACTCTGTCATCCTGGCACGAGATATACTTTGATTGATTTATTATTTAACACTTGCGAGCAGGGAATCCTAAGCTCTTTAGAAGTGGATGAAAGTGAATTTATAAGAGAGGGTTCAGATACCCCAATAACAGCTTCACTGGAAAGCTACCCCTCCAAATTGTTTAAATACCTTCTTTCAGTAGATGATAGTACTACGCTGGGGCACAGCGGAAGTAACACCTGCAATTCCTTCGGGAGTGAGATGTGCAGAAGCGCGCCGTCAATGAAGCAGGAAGCTAGACCCTTACGGGTGGGAGCATGCCACCTACGTGCCCTCCTTCCATGAGCGGGCATAGCTCTCCTGCTCCTCGCTGGGCTTGGAGAGCTTTATTCCTTTTGCTTCGAGTGCAAGCTCCGCAACTTCGTCATCTATGCTTCTTGGGACGGAGATTACTTTTGCGGGAAGCTTGTTTTTCAGTATGAACTCCAAACTCAGGGCTTGAATTGCAAAGCTTCCGTCCATTATTTCTATGGGGTGGCCCTGCCCGGAAGGCCTTGCAAGGTTGACAAGCCTCCCCTCGGAGAGCAAATATAGCTTCTTTCCATTTCTCAAAGTGAAGCGCTCCACATTCTCCTTAACCCTCTCCCTCTTTGAGGAAAGCTGCTCCAGACCCTTTATGTCTATCTCATTGTTGAAATGCCCTGCATTTGCAAGTATTGCACCATCTCTCATCTTCCCGAAATGCTTTCTGCTTATAACATTGATGTTGCCAGTTGATGTTATGAAGAACTCTCCCTCCGTTGCAGCTTCATCAAGGTTCATCACCCGGAATCCGCTGTAGAGTGCTTCCAAAGCCTTGTGCTGCCCAGCAGGACCCTCCTCCCTTCCAAGCCTGCCTGAAACTTCAACAACTATCACATTTGCACCGAGGCCTCTCAGCCTCTCGCTTATACCCCTTCCGCACCACCCGAAGCCAATTACTACAATGGTTTTTCCAGCCAGGAGCTTATTCGTAGCGCGCATTATTGCGTCGATGGTGCTCTGGGCCGTGCCAAACCTGTTGTCAAAAAGGAATTTTGAGTAGGCGTCATTCACTGCAACAACAGGAAACTTCAGCCTGCCCTCTCTCTCCATTGCATGGAGGCGCGTTACTCCGGTCGTGGTTTCCTCGCAAGCGCCTCTGATACTTGGAATGAGCTCCTTCCTCTTTGTGTGCACCATGAATATCTGGTCGCACCCGTCATCAATCAGCAAATCTGGCTTATGGTCCAGAACGCTGTTTATATTCTTATAATAATCCTTCTCATCTTCCCCAGCCCATGCATAAACATCCATCTCCTCATCGGCGAGCGCAGCTGCCACTCTGTCATCTGTCGTAAGTGGATTGCAGCTTGCCGCAGCTATGCTCGCACCTCCTTTTTTGAGGGTTTCAAGCAGCACGCCTGTTTTTTTCTCCAGATGCAGGCACACACCAATGGTTATTCCCCTGAAAGGCTTCTGCTTCTCAAACCTCTTCCCTATCATGGCAAGAAGAGGCATGTTCTCCCTGGCCCACTCCAGCTCCTCCCTGCCCTCCTTGGAAAGCTTCGCGTCTTTTATTCTGCTCATATTCTCACAGTATGTTTATGCACTCTATTCTAAAAACTTCTTACTGGTGTAGGTAGCAATATCTACTGGCCCAGATATAACCGAGTTTTATTTAAAACTATTTGTTCAAAAATAACTCAGGTGAACCCATGATGATGCCATGCGAGGTCATAGTGCGCTATTACCTGCCTGCAATGAGGTACAGGATAGCCGATGAGTTGATGAACAAGTACGGCTGGACTCAGGTCAAAGTATCTGATAGGCTGAGGATAACGCAGGCTGCGGTAAGCAAGTATATGGGAGGGAAGCTTGATGAGAAGACAAAGAAATTCTCAGAGATGGGCGAGGTGAAAAACGCAGCCAAGAAAATTGCAAAGGAGATTGCAGAGGAAAAATGGAAGTCCGACTCCATAGCCGAGCTGTGTCTTGTATGCGGCACCCTTAGGAAAGAGGGGAAGCTTTGCAAGATGCATCTTAGCATGAAGAGGCTGAAGGAGTGCAACTGCAACATATGTCTCAGCAGGTGAATGGTTGAAACGTAAAATGCAGAGCAGCCATGTTCTTGAGTTTATATTCTACCTGTGCTTTTTCCTAGTTTCGGTATACCTCTTTCTTATAATCCTCTCTCCGTTGCTCATCCAGTCTGACAACAGAATTCTTCTGGGCATGGGTGCAGTGAGCTACATCTCAAATGTATTGATGTGCCACCAGCTCCCGGAGAGGAGCCTGGAGCTCTTCGGGCAGTACATGCCCATATGCTCAAGGGATGTGAGTTTATTCGCAGGGGTATTCGTTGCTTGCATCGCCTCATTTGCCAGTGATAAGCTCCCGAAAGTTCTAAAGAGCAGCTGGCTGGCGATTCTTAGTGTAGTTCCTCTTGGCGTTGACGGTGTCGTGCAGCTCTTCGGCTTCTGGGAGAGCACCAATGCAAGCAGGTTTGCGACAGGTCTCTTTGCAGGCTTCTGCATATCATACTACGCAGTAAACGTCTTCGTAAGCCCACCTCGTTTGAGCAAGAGGACGCTCACTGCCCTTCTGGTGCTACTGCCCTTCCTCGCGATTCTGCTCGGTACATCGGTCTATGTCGGCAGTGGCTACCGAACAAAATCGGAAATCTTATCTAAAGCAAAAGCAATAAATAATGATACGGACATAAAGGTATTCTACATCGCTCCGAGAGCTTTCAGCTCCAGCATAAGGAATGATGAATACCTGAGAGATTACAACGACACTGTGCTGAGCGATGTTTCGGGAATCAGAAGCAGCTCGGGCATATATGGAGTGTGGGTTGCAGTTGCTTCGGGGGACAGCAACGGGAGGTATATTTTCGCATCTGGAAACGGCAGTAATTATTTTTATGATGCTATGAGCGGAGAGCTTATAGCAGAATTCAAACATTGAGGTGAAAACATGAAGTATAAGAAGGAAAAACATGCCACTAGAGGACACGCTACGACGACTGCTCCGAAAAGTCTATTCGGAAATCCCTTGACGATTGCACTGGGTTTAATTGTGATAGTGCTATTGGCGTACATCGGCTACAACTCCATGAATATACGACTGCCGCCACCTAACGGCAACAGCGATACGGGCATTATAGATCAAACCCCGCCCACCAAGCAGGCAAAGGCGACAATAGAGCTTTTCGTAATGAGCAAATGCCCGTATGGGGTTCAGGCTGAGACTGCAGTGAAGAAAGTCATTGACAAGTTTGGTGGTGAGGTGAACCTGAGCCTGCACTTCATAGTGAGTGAGACAGGCACTGGAGGGTTCAGCAGCCTGCACGGAGACACTGAGGTTGCGGAGGATTTGAGACAGGTCTGCATAATTAAGCACTACCCACAGAACCTTATCAGCTATCTCTCGTGCATAACTCCCGGCTACCCGAATTTCGAGAATGTTTGGGAGAACTGCGCAACCCAGAACCATATTGATGCTAATGTCATTAAGAGCTGCAGCACAGGTAGTGAGGGGGCATCATTGCTGAGTGACAATATAAAGAGGACGGACGAGCTGAATGTTCAGTCTTCACCTATAATCTATCTGAACGGCAACGCGTTCGGCGGGTCGGCTACAGAGAACTCGATTACAAAAGGCATATGCGCAATTATCCCCGGAAGCGACACCTGTAAGAACCTCCCGCCCGATGTTGCTGTTGGGCTTACAATTGTGAATGATAAGAGCTGCATGATATGCGACACCAGTCAGATATTGAGCGTGCTGAACGGTCAGTTTGAGATGACCAACCTGACAGTTAGGAATATCGAGTATTCAAGCAACGAGGGGAAGGCATTGATTAAGGAGTTCAATCTGACTGGAGTCCCTGCATACATATTCGATGCTTCAATTAAGAAGCACCAGAGCTACGACAGCATTGGCAGGTACTTACTCAATGTGAGTGATTCGTACCTCCTAAACCCGCAGGCCGTGCCACCTGTTAAACTCCTGAATGCAGTTGAGAGTAACAACACAATTGTGCTCTTTGTCATGAGCCACTGCCCCTACGGAGTGCGCGCCGAGAACAACACGAAAGCTCTGCTGGATGCGCTTCCTGATGTGAAATTTGGAGGGCTGCGCTTCATTGCAACTCAGAACCCGGATGGGAGTTTCTCAAGCATGCATGGAGCAGATGAAGTTGCGGAGGATTTGAGACAGGTCTGCATAATGAGGTACTATCCAGCAAAGATCGTGGACTATACTGTCTGCATATCTGCGGATTACGCAAACTCTGGCAACATATGGCAGAACTGCAGCAACCAAAATGGCATTGACACGAACAAGATACAGACATGCGCCACTGGTGATGAAGGAAAGACACTTCTGAAAGATAACATAGCGCTCGCAAGCTCCTTGGGAGTGGGTTCTTCACCAACTATCCTCCTGAACAACAACACTCTGCTCAGCGGCTATTACGCAGCATCTCCTGAGCTGATGAGGCAGGTGATATGCGGTTATAGTCCCACTCTAACTGGCTGCAATAAGACTTTGAGCGGCTCGGGAGTCACTACACCAGCAAGCGGTGGTGGATGCGGCTAGACTTCCATCAAATTCTCGCGGTCTATTTATTTTTTATTGATTTTCTCTAGAGTAAGCATTATTCCGTATGAAGTCCTCTGCGAGAATTCTATAAGCTTATTGCATGCACAGGGCAGTTGTCCGCCGCAGCCTTGCAATCGCATTTCTTGCATCCCGTAGGGTTGTATGCCTCAGACTTGCCGTCACTTCCAATTCGGAATACGTCTGGGCAGAGCGAGACGCAAGCTCCGCAGCCTATGCACGTATCCTTGTCAACCTTTGCTACCATCTGATTACCTCCAAAGATTTAAATATAACTGAGTTATATATATCTAACAATATCTCTTGTGAATAAACACTTTTAAAAGCATTTGTGGGAAGTGAACATATGAAGAGGATATATCTGGATCATTCCGCGACAAGTCCTCTTGACAAGGAGGTTTTTGAGCAGATGAGGCCCTACTTCAGCTCAAAGTTTGGCAACGCATCCAGCCTGCATTCATTTGGGAGAGAGGCATATGAGGCTGTTGAGAATGCAAGGGAGAAAATTGCCAAGGTTCTGAACTGCAAACCGACAGAAGTTTTCTTCACTTCTGGGGGGACAGAGGCAGACAACTGGGCGCTGAAGGGAGTTGCACTTGCAAAGAAGGATGGCAGGCACATCATCACAAGCCCCATAGAGCACCACGCTGTGTTGCATACCTGCCAGTACCTTGAAAAGAACGGCTACAGGGTGACATATCTTCCTGTTGATAAATACGGTTTCGTGAAGCCAGCCGATGTTGAGGATGCAATAAGGAAGGACACCATTCTCATATCTGTCATGCACGCAAACAACGAGATAGGAACTATTGAGCCCATTGAGGAAATCGGCAGAATTGCCAAGGAAAAAGAAGTGTATTTCCACAGCGACGGGGTGCAGAGCTTCTGCAAGATTCCAACAGACGTGAATAAGCTAAACGTCGACATGTTCTCAATTTCAGCACACAAGTTCTACGGCCCCAAGGGCATTGGCGCTCTCTATATACAGGAGGGCACAAAAATAGAGCCCCTGCTTCACGGGGGCGGGCATGAAAGGGGGATGCGCTCCGGCACTGAGAATGTGCCAGGCATAGTCGGGTTTGGTGCAGCTTCAGAGCTGGGCCTGAAGAGGATGGGGAAAGATTCTGAGAAGATGATTTCATTGAGGGACAGGCTCATAAGAGAGACTCTGAAGATAAAAGATTCCTGGCTCAACGGGCACCCTGTGAAAAGGCTCCCGAACAACGCTCACTTCTGCTTTGGATTGATTGAGGGGGAGTCGCTCATACTTTATTTGGATGAGAGAGGAATAGCTGCATCAACCGGCTCTGCATGCTCTTCGAAGTCATTGGAACCGAGCCACGTTCTTCTTAGAATTGGCCTGAAGCATGAGGAGGCGCACGGCTCCCTAAGAATTACACTGGGAAGGGAGAACACAAAGGAAGAAATAGAGTATGTGGTAAAGGTTCTACCGGGAGTTGTTAAGAAGCTGAGGGCAATCTCTCCATTCAAGAGCAGGAAGGAGCTGTCCTCGTTCAAATCCACGGAGGAGGATTGAATGTATTCCGAGAAACTCATGAAGCTTTTTAGGAAGCCGCACAACTTCGGCAAGATAAAGAATCCAGATGCGGTGGGAAAGGTCGGGAACCCTCTGTGTGGTGATGTAATGTATTTATACCTGAAAATTAAGGACAACAGGATAAAGGATGTGAAGTTTGAAACCTTCGGCTGCGCGGCTGCAATCGGCACCAGCAGCATCATCACGGACATGATTAAGGGGAAGACAATTGAGGAAGCCCTCAAAGTGAGCAAAGACGACATTGCGAAGGAGATCGGGGGCCTGCCTCCGATAAAGATGCACTGCTCTGTGCTGGCAACTGAGGCGTTGAAAAAGGCGGTTGAGGATTACAGGATGAAGCAGAGGGGAAAGAAGAAATAGATCACAGGTAAATCCGCAGAAAGCCTAGCAAAATCCGGTTTTTCAGGTGTTTTAAATTACTACTGGAGATACCCGGCTTGCGGAATAATGGCACCAGTGTGGACAGGACATTTATTTAAATACAGAAAATGAGCAATTCTAGTGGTGGGATTATGGCCAATAAAGCAGACGAGTTCATTAAGGAATTGGAAGCAGGCGATGTCTTTTATTATGAAATGCCACCGAAAGAAAGAAAGAAAATCCTGGAATTGTTAACTTCGCCGGAAAACAAAAAGAAAGCCCTCGATTCGCTGGTTGCTGCAGCTAAGGGCAAGCCTATTACTGCAAGAGAAGCGGCTGCAGATTTGATTGATGCAATTAGGGATGAGGGTGCAATAAAAGAAGTCGCAAAGTTCTGGATGCCATTTCTTGACACCGAGTATGGTGAAAAAGTGACTGGTGATTATCCGTTTTCTCAGTATGAGAGATTTAACAGAAGACAGGCAGTGGAAATCTTCGAGAGGATGAGGTGGCCACCTGCCGCAGACCATGAAGCCCTGCTTATTAAAAATGGGGGATTGAAAGACCTTGACTTCATCCAAGTCGGAGCTATCTTTAATGTAATAGAAAAATGCGGCAGCGAAAAGCATGAGGATGTTGTCCTAAAGGCAACAAAAGAGGCCATAGCGGCAAACGATGATGTGAATCTCTCCTTTGGTACACTAAGGGCGATTGGGACTGGAAAGTCAAAAGCGGTGCTGAATGAATTCATAGACAAAAACAAAAACAACCAGGATCCGTATGTTAGAGTATACGTTGAGGAGGCCCGCGAAGCAGTAAAGAAGATTGAAAGTAGAATTGGGGTTTCTGCAAAGCCAGCCGAGAAGACGCTCAAGGATGCAATGAAAAGGGGAGAGAAAAAGGTGCCTGCTTAAACTGATTTAAAGACCAGTTTCACTCGGGTATGATTTACGTAATCGTCATATCCTTTCATACCCCACTCCGAGCTCCTTCAGAAACCCAATTTTACTTTGATTTATGTTACCAATACTATTTTCTTTGCGGTGGCCAATGGTGGAACTTTCGCGACTATTTGATCATAATCTAGTTCAGATGTGCAATTGGCTCCCAGTATTTCTTCAATCTGAGCGCAGTCGTAGACTGTAAGCTCGTAGATGTAGGTTCCTGGAGTTGTGAAGTTTCCTGGCACGCAAAACGCACCTCTCTCTGTTATTTCGCACGGCACGAAATAACCACCCGTAGTACTGCCAGCTAATTGAGTACCAATTGATGTACTTTTGCAATCCGTTTTATAACCTTCCCTTCTGCAAATCATCACTTTATAGGCTTTGAAAGGAGAGCCGTAGTTTTCAACTATGTATTTTGCTTTAAGGATTTCACCAACAGTGAAAGATTTTTTTGTGATATTTATAGTTAAATTAAGTCTAGTTGTGATTCCTTGCTTCGTCACATTTTCCTCTGGTTTTTCAGATTGCTGGACACAACCACTAAATAACAAAATAGTTATAATTAGAATGACTTTAGATGTAAGTTTCATGTCCCTGATTTATAATTTTTGGTTTATAATTGTTGTTATATCTTTCTGTAATCTAGACTCGTCTCTTTCAAGAAACCAATAATCTTCTCCCTCTGCTGCTTGTTCATCCCCTTCCAGTCCAGCAGGGCAATTTCTATTTTCTCCGCAGACTTCTCTACTCCCTGCCTGAAGCACTCAAAATCAATCTCATCAATGTAATACTTCGGGAGCATATGCCCCACTGCATACCTGCCTTCGAGAATCGCTTTTGTGAATGAAGGTGCATAGTGCCCCCCGCCGATGCCGAAAGCAGCAGGAAAAGTTTCCTTTGACTCAAGTATTTTCATCACGGAGCGCGCGACTATTTCTGCAGCCCTTTCATTCTTCCACTCCTTTTCAGAGCTGCCTATCTCCACGAAAATTGAGGGTGCATTTGTCAAGGGGCCATGGTGGTCAACTTCTGCACACACCTGCCAGCCCAGATCATTCAATGAATTCATCTCCTTCAGCACAACTTTCAGTTTGCTGGGCCAGCAGATGCACAGTGTTTTTGGTTTTCCCCCAAGCTCCGCCTTCCCCCAGTTGCCCTGCGTGTGCGCAGTGAGGCACGACTTCCCAGTCTCGCTCCTGTGCTTGCTTATGAAAACAAGAAAGTCCGTCTCCTTGTCATAAAGATGCTCTGCATCGACAATCTTTGTTTCAACCTGAATAAGCTCCAGCTCTCCTTTCACCCATTTATCTCCTTTCTTCTCAAAGCCGAACAACTTTATCAGCTTGTCCGCTATATTTTTACCAGCCACATCCAGTGACGAGAAAACAATTATTGGCATTCAAACTCACACCACATAGGCAAATTTTTTCTTGTTGTACTCTTCCAGCCTTTCGCTTCCGCAATTGCCCGAGGGATTGTTACAAGCAGTTGCCCGGTCTTGAGCTCCTGGATTTTCACCATAATACCACAACCTATAAAAAGAATAATGAGATTAATAATAACTAAGGATTCGGAAACTCCGAATATTCATTACGCAATAACATTTTCTTGGGCTTTGTAGCTTCGGAGCTACTATAATGCTATATAGAACTAGGAAGCTGATAAATTCTGCTGATGCTGTTTATATTTACTTCTAAACTTTCAATCGATTACTTCCTGCAGCTCGCCGTAAAATCATGGGCTAGGGCTGGCAGGTTCCAACCAACGGTTTTTCACCACTGAGGACGGAGATAGTTCTGTAGGTTACATCCTTGTACGTTATCACAGTCGTCAGTACGTATGACTGGCCAGGTGTGCAACTCGGCACGTTTGTCAGGGTTATATTGGTTGAAGAGGCTGGAGACAGCAGAGTTGGAGTGCTGAATACCTCGGTACCGCCAAATTTTATGCTTGTGACGTTTAGCGGGACTACTCTATTGTTCCTTATGACCAACACGCTAGTGCCTGGCGTGGCGGATATGAAATACCATACTATGCCGATATCAGCACTAGTCCAGTAGCTTGCCGAATCCCGCTCAGTCACACCTCTCGTCATGCCTGGGAATCCACCAATGACGCTTATGACTATGAGAGCGATTATGATGACCGCTGCCAATATGACCAGATACTCAATTGCGGACTGTCCTTTTCTCATTCAAACCACCTTATTATATGTTTAATATTCCGGGGTATATTAACCTTTCTTTGGTCTCAGAAGCAGATTCCCCAAGTTATCAATCACATACTCAAGTTCCATGCCTTTCTTGAATCCCTTTGCTTGCGCTATTGCTGAGGGGAGGGTTATGAAAAGCTGGTTTTTTGTTTGCTGTATTTTCACCATTTTTGTTTGCTGTATTTTCACCATAATACCACAACCTATAAAAAGAATAATGAAATTAATAATAATTAGGGAATCGGAAATACAATCAACCCGAGTAAGATTTACATTCTTTAAATTTTCCTTATTGTGAGATTGCCAACTACAACTTTTGACTCACTGCTTCCTTGAATTGAGTAGTTGAGATAGAGTTTCGTATCAAAGTATGTGTAAGTCACCTGCACGGTTCCGCCTGCCTCGTCATAGCATGGCGAAGTCAGCATCATAGACGAGTTTGACTGCAGTATTATTGGCTGGGCCAGCTGGAAGGATGCTTTTGAGGCGTTTGCTTGGGAGGAGCATCCAAACCCATTCAGCACAACATTCTTGCCGGTATTCTGCGTGAGGTTGAGCTGCAGTGTTGCATTGCTGAGATCGTATGAGAGGCAGCCGAAGTTGTCCGGCAGCTCGCATCTCTGCTGGTGCAGCAGGCTGAGAATGCTCACCCACATCCTCTCCTCCCCGGAGTAGTTGAGAGAGTAGCACAAGTCGAGAGCCTTCTCCTCAACGCCTATTGTCAGCCCCCCAGTTTTTGGGGTTGAGAGGCATGCGATGGCGTAGTTTCCAACTTTTCTCTGCACTGCCGCCCAGGTTGAGTTGATTGGAGGCGCCTCGCAAGTCTGCATTGAACTCCGGTTGAGTATTCTTCCGAAGCAGGTATTGTTGCGCGGCGTGTACTGCTCTTTTGTGGTGTAGAACACATAGAACCCTTCCACATCATCAAATGCAGCTCCGTAATCGGACTTGCTTGTGTTTGTGAGGTTTGCGATGTGGAGAGTTGCCCCGAGAAGAGTTGAGTTGAATGGAGGTGTTCTTGCGAACTCGTTTCCGATGCTGAGGGGCTCCTCTGCGTAGGATGGATCATACTTTCCAAACGTGTCATAGCACGTATCGAGAGTTATTGCGTCTATATAGGAAGTCAGCTTCAGCCAGCCGTTCTCCCTCCAGATGCACACAGGGGCAGGCAGTCCGTCACTGTTTATTATATAAACCAGAGTACGATTTATTGTTTTATTCTGCACAGTAGAGTCCTGGTCGGTTTCCAGCTTTGTAAGACCTGCAAGCGCTCCGGACATCTGCTCAACAGATACCGGGCCCTTGATGAAAATAACTACTGCATTGCGCCCATTTGCATAATCCAAAGTCCCTATATGCACTTCTTTTAAATTCCTCAGGTAAGGCCTTAGGAAAGCAGCATACGTTGGGTTTAAAATATCCGGCATCGTCGGCAGGTATGTATATAGAGAACTTATGCCCTTGTTTGTTGCATTTATTATGGCGACATTCTGCAATTTTCCCGCAGGAACTGCTGAGAATATGCTCTCCTCCACAGCTGGGAGAACTGAGATGCGAATCCTGCTCTCCTTATCCGCCGATGCATCCGATACAAGATTGCCCGAATCGACTCTTGCGATAACGTCATAATCTCCTCCCGAGTAGGGGAACCATGAGATGGAAATTGTCTGGTTTGAGTTTGGCTGCAGTGTCAGGACATCAGTTTTCAGTGAAACATTTCCGACGAGTACTTCCACCCTGAACTCCTTTGCCTCAACTGAAGCTGTGTTCGCAACGTTAACGCTGAGCGTCACCTCATCACCCTCATGAAGCTGGATAGATGAGGCCGGAAGAAATGATATGGAAAGATGCGACTTGCTGCCCGTGCAGCCGAAAAGCAACAGCAGCAGTATGAGTGGAATGAAATACCTCTTCATGGTAGCACCTCACATTAGATTTGCAACAGAAATAATAACTACTTTTGCCTGTGCATCTTCCGCAGGCTGTTCAGCGCCTCCTGTATTTTTGAGAAAGCCGCGTCAGACCTGCTCTTGTAGTTGTATTCAATGGAACTTGCCACATCACCTTTCTCTGAGTAGGGCGAAACTGAGAATGAGTATCTGCTCTTCTCCCTCCTCACCAAACCTGCATTCTTCAACTGGAGCAGGTGGTAGAGTATTGTTTTCTCGCTCACATTTGCACTCTCATTGCTCTTCCTCATCTGTTCGGCGAGCTCATGCACATCTGGGTCCCTGTTCTCGGAAAACTGGAAATAGAAAAGAGCCTCGAGCAAATCAAGGATGCTCTTCCTGCTCTCATTTGGAGAGATGAGCCCGAGTGCCAGGGCGAGCCATCTTACGAGGGACTTTTTCGTCATTCTCACCTCCTTGGTGAGCTGCATGTCCCTTATGACGAACTCTCTCTCAATCAATGCCGCTTCAGGAATCTGCATATTCTCACTTTAAGTTTGAGTGCAACGCTTATATTTAAATAGCGGAGAGTAAATTATAATTTGTTCGGGGTGATTTAATGGAAGATAGAGTTATGACGGGCATACCGGGTCTTGATGGGCTCATAGAAGGCGGCTTCAGGAGAGGCCAGGTAATAAGCGTCAGCGGAACAAGCGGCTCTGGCAAAACAACTTTTGCCGTCCAATTCCTAGTCAACGGAGCGATAATGTATAACGAACCGGGCTTGTACATAACTCTCGGTGAGCAGAAGAAGCAGATTTTCGCAAACATGCTGAGGTACGGCTGGGATTTGAAGAAGCTTGAGGAGGATAAGAAAATTCTGTTTGTGGAGTACCCTCCCTACGAGATTGAGGTCTTTCTCTCCCAGGAAGTTGTGATACGAGACTCCGTGGAGATGGTGGGAGTTAAGAGGCTTGTCATAGATCCCGTGAGCTCACTACTCATGGGCTATGGGGACGAGCAGAAGAGGAGGGAGAGGCTTCTGAGGCTGCTGGAGAGGCTGAGGTCGCTTGGCTGCACTTCTCTCATGACTTCTGAGAGCGGCGGGATTGACGCCGAAGTTCCCCTGGGCAAGTTTGAAGTTGAGCTTTTCTCTGACGGAATTTTATACCTCTATAATATGAGGAAGGACCTAAAGGATACAAGGAGGCAGAGGGGGTTTGAGGTCATAAAATTAAGAGGAACAAAGCACGACAACAAAATATGCCCGATTGAATTCACAGACCATGGAATAGAAGTTTATCCAAACAAAGAATTTTGAGAGTAGAGAAACATGGCAACATACCGGATTTCTACAAAGTTCTACCCTATAAGATTAAATGCATTCATGAGGAACGAGGTAGAACTAACTATAGAGATTGAGAACACCGGCAATGAGCCGCTCTGGACGCAGTGTGAGGTCGTGGTTCCCCCTACAGTGTCTCTTGCAGCAGACAAGGAAGTAGAGCGCGGCAGAATAAACGTCGGCATAATCAACCCGAACGAGATAATGACGAAGAAATGCAAAATATTCGGGAGCGCGAAGAGCTACCCTGATTTGTACCAGATAAAGCTCACTGTATTCGGCTTTGGAAAGGATGCTGCAATAGTTGCAAGGGAGGACAAGACTGCAGAGCTTCGATGTGAGAGGATAAGGTAGCTATTCCTTCTTCCTGTCCCTTCTTTTCAACTCCTCGCGGATTAATTTTAGCTTTCCCACTAAACATCCGCACGGGGAGCTTTTTAAATAAAAAATGCGTAATCTATGCATGAATAAAATTGCAGTGAAGGAAGAGAAGCCAGCAATGCCCGGAATACTGAAAGAAGATGATTTGCTCGAGAGAATCATGGCACCCAAAGCTGGCGAGGGAACGCTGTTTCAGAATTTTAAAAAGGAGATAGCGGAAAACCTGCACATCAACTCAGGCTGCATGGCATTTGCAAGAAAAATGTGCGATGACCCCGACTTCTACAAATTTGTAGAAGGTGCATTGCTTGAAAGGGAGAAAAAAGGGTATAAGTACCAGGTTGGGAAAGATATCTACAGTTTTATGGAGACTGAGGTGTTCAACCTGCGCTCAGTTTTGTCTGAGATTTCTGGGAAAGGAGAATTCAGGTACGACAACCTGCCGTCAAGGATTTTGAGCAGCAAGGCGGGTTATTCTGACCTAAAGAAATGGACAGAAACCGACTACGAAGTAAAGCAGGAGTATTCGGCTCTTAATGAACTTTATGCCAAGCATTGCGAGAAGTTCAGGGAGGCGCTCGAAACCTGGACTCTGCATGGATATGTGCCGGACCACAAGGCAGCCAAGTTTATGATAAGCCTTTTGAGAACTATGTGGGAGAAAAAGCTGTACGAGGGGGAATTCAAGTTTGCAGACATAGGAACTGGCTCTGGCGAGTTTTCTGACAAGTTCATATCTTTCATAGGGGAGAGATTCAATGGCTATAAAATCGTGAGAACGAACCCTGTGGAGCTCGAGATAAAAAGCCAGAAAGACCTGAGCGTGACGATTCATGATATAAGCAAGGAGTCACTTGGCGAGAAATTCAACCTTATACTGATTAAGGATGTTATGAAATTCTTTGAGAGAGGAGAAGCCCGAGGTAGAATTTGGGAGAATGTGAGGCAAAGCGCCTCTGAGGGGAGCATCGTCATATCAGGTGGAGGGGGGCAAGCGTTCAGGCCGCATGTTCTGTACAACAATGAGCTTATTGGGGTCGAACCAGAAGCATTTTTGGGGCAGTTGAAGAAAGTTAAGAATTATGCGGAGTATCTCAAAAATTTAAAAGAGATAGTTAAGAATAGTGAATCCCATATTGTATAGGATATAATAGTTCGCAAAGATGGGTTTTTAATCCTTGGAACAGAAATAGTATCGAGGTGCTAGGATGGACAGAATTGTGGAGTGCATACCCAACTTCAGTGAGGGAAAGAGGAAGGAAGTCATAGACAAAATTGCGGGTGAAATAAAGAAAGTAAAAGGAGTGAAGCTTCTTGATGTTGAGAGTGATGCGGACCACAACAGGAGCGTTGTCACATTCATCGGCGAGCCCGAGGCTGTTGCAGAGGCGGCATTTCTCGCAACGAAGAAGGCATCTGAATTGATCGACTTGAATCTCCACAGGGGGGAGCATCCTCGTATTGGCGCAACTGACGTCATCCCATTCGTTCCGATTTCGAATATCACGATGAATGAGTGCGTTGAGCTTGCAAGAAACGTTGGAAAGAGGATTGCAAGCGAATTGGGAATACCTGTTTACTTATATGAAGCAGCCGCGCTGAAGCCCGAATGCACAAACCTTGCGGACATAAGGAAGGGGGAGTACGAATGCCTGAAGAATGAAATTGAGATGAACCCTAAGCGGAAGCCGGACTACGGGCCGGCAAAGCTCCACCCAACTGCGGGCGCAACAGTTGTGGGAGCGAGGGAGCCACTCATTGCATTCAACGTCAACCTTGCAACGAATGACATAGAGATTGCAAAGAAAATTGCGAATGCTGTGAGGTTCAGCTCCGGAGGCTTGAAGTGCGTTAAGGCAAAGGGGTTTGAAATCAAGAACAGGGGCATCGTTCAGGTTTCAATGAACCTAACAAACTACAAGGAAACTCCTATTTTCAAGGCCTATGAAATGGTGAAAAATGAGGCCGAGAAGTGCGGTGTTAAAATAATAGGATGCGAGATAATAGGTTTGGTTCCCCTTGACGCAATCGCCGATGTTGCGAACTTCTACCTCAAGCTTGAGAACTTCAAGAATGAGCAGATACTTGAAAAAAGATTGTGGGAGTGATTGAATGCTGAATGATATGAAAATGTATGAATTCCTTGATGAACTGGCCTCCTCCTCGCCTACGCCGGGGGGAGGGAGCGCATCCGCGCTGCTCTGCTCCATTGGAGCTTCACTGCTGTGCATGGTGTGCAGGCTGACCATTGGAAAGAAAGATTATGAGGAGAGCGAGGCGGAACTTAAGAAAGTTCTTGCAGAAGCAGAAATTCTAAGGAAAAGAGCTGAGGGGCTTATTGATGAGGATGCAAGAGTTTTCAACGAGGTGATGGCAGCTTACCAAACTCCAAGGGACAACCCTCTGAGGCCCAACATAATTCAGGATGCGTTGAAGAATGCAAACTCCGTTCCTCTTCAAGTTGCCGAGATAGGGATACGAGTTCTGGAACTGTCCAAAGTTGTTGCATTCAAGGGGAATGTGAAATCGATAAGCGATGCAGGCGTCGCCGCTCTCGCTGCAGACGGTGGGGTGCGGGGCTCCATACTGAATGTGAGGATAAACATGCAATCAATGAAGGAGGATATGTCGAAAGGGGAGTTGCTCACCAGGGTAAAGGGAATGGAAGAAAGAGCCAAGATTCTTTTCGATGAGGTGAACGGAGTCATCTCATTCAAGCTTAGAAACTAGCTGGTCCACCTGCTTTTTAATACTCTCTGCCTGCCTAGCGAAGGCAGATGCCTCTTCCAGCTCGCGTGAGAACAACTCTATCTTCTCCAGCCTCTCTTTTGTGAATGCACAGCGGCATATCTCCATGTGCTCTGCCTTCACAAACTCCTGCGCTCTTTTCGCCTGCTCAATGGTCAGCCAGCCAAAGCTATTTACTTTTACATCGTATTTCATGAAGCGCCTCACATCCTCGCCAGTCATCCCTTGGATGAGAATTTCATCTCCTACCTTCCTAAGATTCGCCTTAAGCAGCGCCTTGAATGTATCTTCATTCGGGGAAAAGAAGTCCTTGCCTTTCTGGCTGGCAGTGATCTGTACTACACCGCCTCCCTCGTATTCCGCCCTCAAAGCGAATTTGTCCTCGCCGACTTTTCTGCTACTTTCCAGTACGATGAAGTGCTTGCTTATGGTTATGTCTGCCTCCCCGAGTTTCCCTCTAAAAAGCTTGTCCTTTTCATCAAAATTCAAAGTGACGGGTTTTTCGTCAACCATCAACTCGAATTTCTTTTTTGTAGTTGGCATGCTCTCAACCCAAACGTCTCCTCTGCAGCTCTAGGTTTTTAAGGTCCTCGGCTATAACTGGGTTGTTGGGGAGTGTTACGGCTTCGTTGAAAACCCTGCCTGCCCGCATTATCGCTTTCTCAAAAATCAATATATGCGTCAATTGCTCCTTTGAATCATCTTCAATTTTAATTTCACCGGCAGCTGCGGAATCAGCCGCTTTTTTTATATGGCTTAGATTCAAAAAACCATTTCCGTCGACTTCAATCCTGCTAGCGAGTTTCCCCATATCTGTTTTGTCAATTTTTGCTGAAACAAAAAAGTTTTTGCCATGCACACTTACGCTCTTGGATATTATCAAATGGGGGAACCTGCCTCTCAAACTTGCCTTTGACACCGACATATCCATTTCGAAAGTTTCTGCATCTGCGGGCTTGCATTTCATTGTCCATTCTGCCTTCTTTATCCCTACATTATCCAGGTTGGTTTTTCCTTTCACAATTACCATATGCTTGGCAACAAACACCTTCAATTCCCCAGCCTTATACTCGAAACAGTTTTCGTGCTTATAGACTTTCTTCAGATTCTCCCCGTCAAGTACTGGTTGTTCTTCCTTCCTCATTTTGAACATGATGGTATTTTGCAAAATCCCTTTAATAATTCTAACCTTCTTAAATTATCTTAGAATTTCTAATAAAGTTTTAGATTATATCAAAACATCCCGAGCTTTGACCTTTTCCTTATCGACTCCAGCAAATCCCTAGGTTCAAGCAGGCTGACCTCTGTTTCCCATCTATCCATCTGGGTGTTACGCCATTCCCTCCTCTTGGGAGCCGCCTCATCATGAAACGCACTTTCAATTTTCTCATTGCCTGCCCTTCTCCCGATAACCCACGCTGCCTTTATGAGCTGCTGAGAGATTTTATAGCCTTCCTCGTTTTTCAGCCAGGGAGTGTTTTCAAGAACTGCTGTTTTCTTTCTGAATTCTGGCTCCACATAGAGCCATCCCATACGCGGCGGCTGGGTTAAATCCAATCTGATGAATCCCATTGGTTTGTCATCGGAAAGAGCTAATATGACTAACCGAGATTGCCTCTATAACTGCCCCTTTCTCCTCCAAAGTGACATCCGATGTCCCCAGGACATATATTGGGATGGGCTTCTCTTCCATGCTATAATTGCTCAAAGACGGTTATTAAGCAATAGTTACCATTTAATATTTCCAGTGAGATAAATTACACGTGAGAAAGGAGAAGCAGAAGTCCATTGAAGTATCAGTCGAAAGTGCCAGCCAGGAGGATATGCCGACTGTCATCCATCTTTATAACAGTAAAAAACATACCGCAGATACTTGCGGAGTGGGTCCTGCCAATACGTATATTGCGGAAACCGTAAATGGCACAATAGCGGGGGCCTTGTCGGTTTTCACAAGGGGAGGAGTGCCTATTATCAAAAACTTGGCGGTTGATAGTGAATTTGAGGGAATGGGTGTGGGAAGGCAGCTTTTTGAGCATGTTATTGATGAACTCAAAAAACAGGGCTACCATTACATAATCGTGGCCCATAAAAATATGAATCAGGGATTCTATTCAAAATTTGGTTTCAAGGAACTGAATCCTTCTGAAATGGTGCTTGCGGTATGAATGCAAAAAATCAGAGTTTATTGGAATTAAGAGGGATCAGCGGGAAATTGTAATGAGAACGCATATTTAGGAGTTTGAAATTTCCCCCCGAATTTCAAGCCAAATTTCAAACCTTTTTCCAGCAGCCTGAAAAACCATTTTCACAAACCAATTTGTTTCATAAACATGGAATTTGATGCTCATGGGTGAAGCAAGCCAGCTTCCAAGGCAAAAGAGGGGTGAAAAAAGCGATTACGACGGGGAGGTTGATTATGGATTTGTATATAACATTTTTATATAGGAAGTAACTAAATGAATTACATGGTTGTGAGAACTGAGAAGCCAAAGGGTATTATTTCAAAGATATTAGAAGTTTCTATCTCACCAGAGAAGATGGAGAAACCAATCGAAATTCGTAATGAGAAGACACAACTATTCCTTAATATTTTTTTTATTATTCTCCTCTCTCTTATTTTGTTGGGCGGGGCGTATTACCTCACCCAAAACTGGTTGATTGCCGTGATTATGGTGCCGCTGCTCATTCTTGTTATTACAATATTTCGTAAAGTAAAGCATATGTCTCTGAGTAAAGCAGTTGGCACAGCAGCAGTTTTAATCTTGGTACTGTTGTTAGGGGTGATTGCATGGTACCTCACCATAATCGCACTAATTGCTCTATTGTGGTATGCGGGAAAAGGTAGCTCATGAAATAAATTAGGTGGTTGAATGAAAGAAAAAGAAACCCAAATCTACAAATTCGGGAGAGGGGGCTCATGCATCTACATCCCCATGGACATTTTCAAGGACAGCGCATTCCCCTTTGAAATAAACGAGAAGGTGAGGATGAGGATTGATGGAAGGAAGTTGATTATTGAGAAGCTGAAGGAAGAGGTGAAAGAAACTCAAACCCCGTAGTCATTTCTCTTCATATGCGCTCCTTTCGAGTATTCCATCCAGTTTATTCAAATAATCGCCGTAATCCTCAACTTTTACGCATTCTTCTAGGAATTTTTTAAAGTCAACCTTCACAAGCTCTCCGTTATGCATCACATGGGCCTTGTAAGCTGACTCGTGCGGGACGAAAAGTGTGCTTCCGGAAACAATCACGCCGCCCTCTGCAAGCGCCGAGGTTACATTACCCCAGATGGTTCCTTTTGAATCAGTATCAAAGAATTTCATAACATCTTTTGTTATAATCAGTTGGCATTTCCCCCCAAGGTTGACCATCTCTCCCAGAGGGCCTCTTGTGGCATCATAGATGGCGACGAATTTCTTTAGCCCTTCTTCAATTTCGATTTCAGATGGGTTTGTGAGTATTACTTTGGGGTTCTTGAAATTCTCATTTATATAATCAACAAAGCACTTTGAGAATAATCCTGAGGAAGTCCCCACATCAACAAACATGAATTGCCATTGGAAGAGATGTTTTTCTTTCGCAATTTCCAGGAAGGAGTTTATGAATTCCGTAGCCTCATCTGCTCGTATATTCTTGGTTTGGGTCAGGGTTTCGATTCTTCTTCCGAACTGCCCTTTGTATTCCGCCCAGATTGCATCTAGAGCAGACGACTCCCCAACCACCTCCTGGCGGGATTCTGCAACTTTCTTCAGGTCTAGGTATCTTATCATGGTGACATTCGCAAGCTCTGGGAAGCCGCCTGATTTTTCTGCAATATCCGGAGCATAGTATGGGATGGGAGGCTTGTTTTCAGAAGCTCTGAAATCATTGAGCATCTTAATTGGGTCCAGCAACAATTCCGCGTGGGAGAACAGGTCGTAATAGCCCTTGCTTCTCCTCTCAGAGACTGAGCTTTCGATAAGAAGACAGAATCCCTCATCCTCCGACATCTTTTTGGCGAATGCAACAGCACCGGCATGCCAGCTAAGATTGGAGCTAACCTCAATTTTGAAGTTTCGGTATGGTTCTGAGCCACTCTCAGGGGACAGAGCTTTCTGGAATGGGTCGCTTTTCCTCTCAAAATCCTTTAGGTATTTTATGAATTCATCTACTGTGTCTTTTGGTGCCACTTCGTAATTGGTTTCAAGGAGGAGCTGTTTTAATTTATCGGAGATTGTTTTGAGCGTCCATTCGGGCTTGTCATAGACGAAAAGCTTCTTATCACTTGGCAAACCTATAGAGAAATCAGGTGCCTCAACCTCATCATACTTAGTTTCAAGATTGGGCAGAATTTTTGATAGATCATTAACAATTGTAGTGAATTGTTCCTTACTGGGCGGGTGTTCTTTCTTGTTCATTAGCACTACAAATATTTCAAAGAGATGCTCGGGGTTTATTCCTCTTTCAACACAAACCTTGCCCAATTCCACACATTGCGCAAGTCCATCCCCAACAGCATTTGCAAGTTCTGCCGTGACCTTGATTACATTGTCTTCATTAATTCTCACCGAGGGGGTGAACGCCCTCCTATTCCAGTTGTTAAGTCTCTCAATAAGGGGGAGGGATTTAAGGAGTTGTTCGGGTGAGGTGGTTCGTGATAATTTTTCAGTATTCTTAAGAAGCCACTGATCTGGAGATTTTTCCAGCTCTTCCACGATTCTGTTAAGAGTCTCCTCCTCGCCTTTGTGCTTGGAGAGATTTGCTATGATTAACACTGCATCTGACGGATTTTCCTTTTTTGCCGAGATGCGCTCGCATATCAATGCAGCCCTCTCAAGAAGTTTTTCATCCATCCCCCTGCATGCTTCGCTCACTTCCTTAGAAGTGAAACTCTCCACTCGTGTGAGGAGCATGTCATTCTTGCTCTTTATAACATCGAGCGGGTTTTCCTTTTGCGGTTTCTGAGCTATGTCGCCCATATTCACCAGTTAAATTACGAGTTTATAGTATATTAAAGTTTTGAGAAGAAATTCTTTTATAATCTAAAACTATATTGGAATTTCTAAAACTATTTATGCTATGGATGGTTCGGCAGGGGGAGAATTGATGATTTCTAATATAGTTTTAGTATTTCTAAAAGATATTTGGAATAACGGGAAGGGCCCCTCTGAGCCCTATGCGTCTATTCCTCTTCCTTCTTCTTTCGAACCTTTTTCTCCTCTGGAAGCTTCTCCTGCAGGAGAATGTTGGGGACTCTCTTGCTCCTCCTTGTGTATTCGCCGGCTGCAACTGCCAGAATGCCCGGTATGAGGAGCAGGAGTAGCTCGTAAAGCCACTTTAAGGTTGGATTGTTGCTGTAGAGGAAGTCGTTGAATCCTATGAGGAATACTCCAACGGCAGGAGCGAGCAGCACAACCCCGCATAGGAACATTGATGTGGTGAAGCCTGTTGTCTCTTCCCCATCCTTGCTTGCGAGATTATCGCCAATGAGGGAGAATGCAATTCCAAGAACTGCGTACACTGCAGATTCAATAAACCAGTTTATGCTCTTTGTTCCGTAGTCTCTGTATATCCAGTCAAAGGAATAGAAGATGTACACTCCGAGCATCATGAGCAGGAAAACCACTCCGAGAGAAGCTGTGGGGAAGGAGAAAATTGATTTCGTCACTCCTTCTTCCCTCTTTATCTTCTCGCTCGTTTTGAGGAGGAAGTAGGCCATGAAGCCGAAGATGAATGTCTCAATGAGCCAGGCAAGACTCTGCCGGTAGTCTGTATAGTTTGTCAAATATAGGAATGAGTGGAAGCCGGATACAAAGAGAAGGAAAGTTGAGAGCAGCAGAAAAACTCCGAGAGGAGTTGTTGCAGAGGGAATTGTTGAGTGCGTTTCATTGGCCTCCTTTCTAGTGTACTCCGCACCGTACATCAGGCCGAGCCCAATTATGCCGTATACAACGAACTGAATCAGCCAGCCGTACTGCTGCCCGAAGGTTGGTGGCTTAGTGGTTTCGTATGTTGTGAATGTGAGCAGGTCATGCAAGCCCATCACAAGGCTGTAGAGGCTCATGAAGAGAAAGATTATTCCGACAATTGCAAGGATAGTTGGGATGTTTGCCTTTATTTTCTCTCTCAAATCACTAAGAGACCAGAGGAATATGATGATTCCAATGATGAAGGAAACAAGAAAACCTGCCGATGCAAGCGGGTTGTATACATGGTAGCGGCCGCCTGCTGCGATATTCCCAGCCATTTCAGTCCCACCACCCGTTCCTCCAGCAGGCGTCATTTCTGCAGGGCTGAGAACCCCGAGGTAGAAGAAACTCATACCGAAAAACGCCACGAAAACTAAAGCAACAACTACCAACCATATGGGTTTGTTTTCCATTGGAACCACCAAGTAGGTATACAGAAATGTAGTTATTATTCCTTTCCGTTTCATTCGGTCTTTCTCTTGAAATGGATGGCGCCATGAGGGCAGTTGAGTGCGCATACCTTGCAGCCTGTGCATGCTGAGGGTTTTACAATTGTCGGGTTGTCCAAAGTGAGTTCAAAAACTCCTGCCGGGCAGGCTGAGACGCACGCGCCGCATGATGCACAGCGTCTTTTTTCAATGTTTGGGAGCATGAGGTGTTTTTTGTTGAGCAGGTATTTATGCATTTGTCAGTAATGCTTATATAATCCAAGAAAATAAAATTTCTGGGTGAACTTGTTTACGGAGGTGGGCACTTGTTATATCTTTACACCGGGGAAGGAGGCGGCAAGACGACTGCTGCCCTGGGGCTTGCTCTGAGGTCTGTGGGGCACGGGCACAAGGTTGTGGTGATTCAGTTCATGAAAGGCAGGAAGGATATTGGGGAGTACAAAATAGCGAGGAGGCTGCACCCAAATTACGAGATTCACCAGTTCGGCAGGGAGGAATTTGTAGATTTGAAGAATCCTGCAAAGGAGGACAGGGAGCTTGCTGAGAATGGTTTGAAGTTTGTAAGAGAGGTTTTGGGGAGAAGACCAAACCTGCTTGTGCTTGACGAGCTGAACCTTGCGGTCGCCGCGGGGCTTGTGAAAATTGAGGATGTGATGAAACTGCTTGATGAGGCTCCAAAGGACATGGTGATAGCAATAACCGGGAGGCAGGCTCCAAAGGAGCTCATCTAGATGGCGGATTTTGTGAATGAGGTGAAGGATATAAAGCATCCTTACGGGAAGGGCATTCCCGCGCAGGAGGGCATACAGTACTGAGGTGGAAGAATGAGATGCCCCTACTGCTCTAATGCAAAAACAAATGTGATAGATTCGCGCGATGTGGGCGAGCTAGAGATTACCAGGAGGAGGAGGCAGTGCAGGAAATGCAAGAAGAGGTTCACTACGTATGAGCGAGTGGAAACAATTGATTTGGTTGTGATAAAGAAGGATGGGAGGAGGGAGAAGTTTTACAGGGATAAGCTGCTCGCTGGCGTGCAGAAGGCATGCGAGAAGAGGCCCATAAGTCAGGAGAAAATTGAGAGTTCGGTTGAGGAAGTTGAAAGGGAGCTCAGAAACATGGAGACACTGGAAGTGGAGAGCAGCAAGATTGGGGGGCTGGTCATGAAGAAGCTGAAGAGGCTTGATAAGGTTGCTTACATAAGGTTTGCCTCGGTGTATCGCTCCTTTGCGGATATTGAATCGTTTGAGAATGAGCTAAGGGCGATGAGAAGAAAGCTGAAAAGAAGGTAAATCCTGAAAACGCAAGGTTTAAATAAATCACGATATATAGTATTTAGGCTTCTATTGAACTACTATAGGTTGTGTTGAGCGTATATTATGAAGGTGATGGGATGGAGGGAAAGGCGACGGTTACTCAGATTAAAAAAAGGGAAGGGAAGATTGTTGAGTTTGACAAGAGCAAAATAACAAACGCTATTTTCAAGGCTGCAGTCGCAGTTGGAGGGGAGGACAGGGAGACTGCAGAGAAGCTTGCGGATAAGGTTGTTGAAATTGTGAATGAGAATTTTGCAGGAAAGGTTCCGACAGTTGAGGATGTGCAGGATACTGTTGAGAAGGTGCTCATTGAGAACGGGCACGCCAAAACTGCAAAAGCGTATATTCTCTACAGGCAGAAGCGAGCTATTCTCAGGGAGCTGAAGGCCGAGCTGCTCAATGTTCCCGTGGATGAGGTGGACAACAAACTCACTGTGAATGCAATAAAAGTTTTAGAGAGAAGGTATTTGAAGAAGGATAAGAACGGGAATGTGGTTGAGACTCCCAAGCAGATGTTCAGGAGGGTCGCAAAGGCTATTGCGCTTGTTGATATGTTCTACGACAAGAACGTTGACACACTGCAGATGGAGGAGGAGTTTTATAATGCTATGATTAACCTGGAGTTCCTTCCCAATTCTCCAACTCTGATGAATGCTGGCACGGAAATAGGACAGCTCTCTGCATGCTTCGTGCTTCCCATTGATGATTCCATCGAGAGCATATTCAATGCGGTGAAAAATACTGCATTGATTCACCAGAGTGGAGGGGGCTGCATTTCGGAAGGCTCAAAAGTTTTCACAACGATGTGCGGTATAGAAAATATAGAAATTGTATACGGAAAATGCGCTAAGGAAAGGCAGCCTTTGAAGGATAAGTCATGCGAATGGATAGATATATCTGATAAAAATATTCATACTCTTGCGTTTAATCCAAACAACAATACATTCTACAATGATAAAATAACCAGGATATGGAAATACCTGAAAGTCAATCCTGCATGTAACATTGAGACATCGGGACCGCAGATAATTACAAGCCCATGGCACCCCTTCTTTGTCTTAACCCCTGAAGGTCTTATTAAAGAGAAAAGGGCTGATGAGTTGCAGGTTCAAGATATTGTTGTTAGAGCTAACGATACCATTCTTCCTGCTTGGCCATTTGAATCTTATAATAGCATATCTGGCATAAATGTAGATGAAGATATTGCATGGTTGTTGGGCTTCTGGACTGGGGATGGCTCTGTTGGGAATTCGAAAAATGGTCTACGTTTCCGCTTATTTGACGGTAGAACAGATTGCCTAAAAAAAGCTCAAAGAATATTGGATAAGAAATTTGGGATAAATGTAAAAATCCAAAAGGATAGCAGAGGCGAGGCGTACAGCTTAACCACAACGAATAAAGATTTCGTCAATAACTGGCTTAGTCTCAATAATGGAATTGTTGGTTCAAAAGAGGGCAAACTAACTATACCTTCCTTCATTATAAAATCTCCATTGAAGGTTGTTTGCTCATACTTGGCTGGACTCATAGATTCTGATGGTTATGTTGATAACAGAAATTCAAGAGTCTCTTTTGCCACTACATCCTATGCGCTAGCAGAGCAGCTTATTTACATCTTGTCTTTACTAACCCTAGACCCAAAAGTTCGAAGAAGGCTTCCGTATGGGAACGGTAAACGCATTGTTTACGATGTCACCTTTTCAACATGCGAGAGAGCGGGCAAGCTAAAGGAACTTTTATTGCCCTATATGTATGATAGTTTTAAGAAGGAAAGACTTACCAATCAAAAAATTTCAAAGGTTGGAAAAGCAAGTTGCCTGCCAATAAAATTTGAGTTCATCGAGCAGTTCCTTAATGAGCTTGAGATAGGAACTCATTCAACAGCCATACATAAAAAACCCGTGCATATTAGCAATAAAAAGTTCTGGTTACATCGCTTAAGATGGGGGCTTGGTATTAACAGATTGTATCTCCTTAGAGTCTTGCAAGAACTCTATAAAGTAAGTAAAAACAAGGATAGTAAGGAAAAAATTGCTAATTTAATAAAGGTAGTGCAAACTTGTGTTGTTGTTAAAAAAATCACGAAGGTTGCTACAACTCGGCCGTTCTATGATTTCACAGTTGAGAAGCATCAGAACTATCTTGCCGGCATAAATGGATTTTCCGTAGTTCACAACACGGGCTTCTCTTTCTCAAAACTGAGGCCGAAGGGGGATGTGGTGAAGTCAACCGGAGGAATTGCCAGCGGCCCTGTCTCTTTTATGAGGGTGTTTGATGTTTCAACTGATGTAATAAAGCAAGGGGGAAAAAGGAGAGGAGCCAACATGGGGATGCTCAGAGTGGATCATCCGGATATATTGGAGTTTATAACTGCCAAGAGCAGCACACACGCATTGAACAATTTCAACATATCCGTTGCAGTGACTGATAAATTCATGGATGCCGTGGAGAAGGATGAGGATTATGACTTATTGAATCCCAGGAGTGGAACGCCGGTTGACAAGCTGTCTGCAAAAAAAGTTTTCAAGCTAATAGTGCAGCAGGCATGGAAGAACGGCGAGCCCGGGGTGGTTTTCATAGACAAGATAAATGCTGCAAACCCGACTCCTTCCCTGGGGCAGATTGAGAGCACTAATCCATGTATAGCTGGTGATTCTCTCGTATCAACTGCAAATGGAATGGAGAGAATGGAAGAACTAGCCAGTGCGGGAGAAGCGGAAGTGTGTGTGGATAACCGAATGCTTGCAATGAGTGCTGTTTCTAGCGATGGTGAAAGGGCAGTCAGCAGAACAGGAACCTCGCTGAGCCATGTCAGTCGGATATGGATGAGCGGCATGAAAAATACTATGAAGTTTGTCACAAGGAGCGGTTTGAGTATTGTCGCAACACCAGATCACAGAGTAATGACTACGGAAGGGTGGGTGGAGCTGGGGAAGCTGGTGCCTGGGAGACATGGGGTGTTTGTGCAGGGTGGCGGGCTTGACGAAGTTGCAGAAGTCTCGCCGTTTGGAGTGATTCCTGTTTACGACTTGACAGAGCCGAGAACACATTCATTCATAGCAAATGGGATAGTGATTTCAAATTGCGGTGAGCAGCCTCTGCTCTCCTATGAGTCATGCAATCTGGGTTCAATAAACCTCTCAAAAATGGTGAAAGAGGATGGGGAGATTGAGTGGGAGGGGCTGAGAAAGGTTGTGTGGACCGCAGTGCATTTCCTGGATAATGTGATTGACGCGAACAAGTACCCGATTCCTGAAATTGAGAAGATGAGCAGGGGGAACAGGAAGATTGGGCTGGGCGTGATGGGATTTGCGGATATGCTTTTCCAGATGGGAATTGCCTACAATTCTGAGAAGGCTGTTGAAGTTGCTGGGAGTGTCATGAGGTTCATAAACGACGAGAGCAAGAAGGCATCGGAAAAGCTTGCCGAGAAGAGAGGGGCATTCCCGAATTTTGAGAGAAGCGTTTACAACAAGCCCGGCGCACCCATGCTGAGGAATGCCACAACGACGACAATTGCCCCTACAGGAACATTGAGTATTATTGCTGGATGCTCCAGCGGTATTGAGCCTCTGTTTGCAATTGCCTATGTGAGAAGGGTGATGGACAACACGGAGCTGCTGGAGGTTCATCCAGTGTTTGAGAGAATTGCAAGAAAAGATGGGTTTTACAGCCTGGAGCTCATAAGGAAAATTGCCAAGAGCGGGGGAGTGCAGGGTGTTGAGGAAGTTCCCGATAAATGGAAGGAAGTTTTCGTAATAGCCTATGGGGTTTTGCCTGAGTGGCATGTGAAAATTCAGGCGGCGTTCCAGGAGTACGTAGACAACGCGGTTTCAAAGACGATAAACTTCCCGGTGGATGCAACCCCTGAGGATGTTGAGAAGGTGTACCTGCTTGCTTACAAGCTCGGGTGCAAGGGCGTAACAGTATACAGGGACAAGAGCAGGGAAGGGCAAGTGTTGAGCATAGAGGCTTTCAAGGGAGGGAAGAAGAAGGAAATTATTGAGGAAGGGGCTGTGGCGCACCCCAACGGAGTTGATGAAAACGGGGTGATTGCTGCTGATTATGCCGGCGGGTGCGAGACCTGCCATGCCTAGGTTTTGCGATGGGAACTGAAACTCTTTTCTGGAAAGATCCTTATATGAAGGAGTTTGAGGCAGGGGTTGTTTCAGCTAATGGGAGGGAGGTTGTGCTTGACAGGACGTGCTTCTTCCCGCAGGGAGGGGGGCAGGTTGGGGATAGTGGTTTTTTGAATGATGAGAAGGTTGTTGACACAAGAAAGGATGAAAATTATAATGTAACGCACTTCCTTGAGAGGGAAAGCTCATTCAAAGTTGGAGAGGCTGTAAAAGGAAAGATAGACTGGGAGAGGAGGTACAGGATAATGAAGCTGCATTCTGCCGCGCATGTTGTGTATTATATTTTGATGGATGTGTTTGGTGAAAAATGCAAACTTGCCTCCTCTGGAATTGTGAACGAGAAGAAGGATATAACAGATTACCTTACCGATTCTTCTTTTGAAAGGGAGAAGCTGAAAGTTATTGGGGGCAAGGCGAACGAGTTGATTAAGAAGGGAGGGGAGATAAGGACTTGGAGCGATGAGCAGAAGCCAAATTACAGGTTCTGGGAGATTGACGGCTTTCCAAAGATGCCATGCGGTGGGACGCACCCAAGGAGGCTGGAGGAAATTGGGGAGATAATGGTGCAGAGGGGGAAGAAGCCGGGCGCGGGTAAAGAGAGAATAGAAATTCTGTTGCGCTAGGGATTAAACTTACTAAATTTTATACATTAGCGTCTTACTTTTACCAATTTTTACGGTTTCGTGAGATATATTAAGCCTCCTTTCCCCCCTTACACATTCCTGTAAACCTCATCCCTTTTTCTAACTCTTTTGAAGTAGATTTTATCGCCTTCGATAAAATAGATAACCCTGAAAATTCCAAATCTCACTCTGAAGAAGTTGGAGTAGCCCTTAAGCCTTTTGCCAACATAGGGGTTTTGCTTTATTTTAAGTATTATTTTTCTGAGCTGCTCTCTTACGCTCTTGTCCAGTCTGTCAACATCTTTGCTGAAGTCTGCATCGAAAAAAAGCTCATATGGCATCGGATCACTTCAGCATTGCCAGCATCTTTTTTTCGCTGATAAGCTTTGCTTTTCCTTTTTTGACAGCACTTCTCATCTCTTCGAGCTCTTTTGTATCCTGCATATCCTCAATCTCCTCTGCTCTACGCTCCAGTAGGTGGTATCTGTTGTTCAATTCCAGCACTCCAAGCCTCAGCGCCTCTGTTTTTGTCTTTGCTATCCCTCTCCGCTTTGCTTCCTCTAGAATCTCCTCCATAAGCCCTTTGAACTGCACGTTCACGTTCATACATACACCTTTTATGTTTTTTATAACTATATTTATGATACTTATAGTATAAAAACGTTTGCATGCCGAATTTTATACGTTCTTTTACTAATTTTGCAGCTTAGTTAGCGAGATTCAAGATTGCGTTGGCTTAGCAACTATCCGTAAACCTTGTCGTGATGCTCATAGTCAAGCAGCACAACTGTCTTGCTTGCTTCTTCAATTTTATATGTAAGTACGAAGGAGCCTATCTGGACGCGCCTCAAGCCCTGCATTGGAAATCTAAGCGGCTTGAACTGGTGGGGATTCTCAAGAATCTGCTCAACCTTCTTAGCTACCGCCTCAAATGCAACCTTGTCTTTCTTGGTGAGCTTCTTGAACTTCTTGTGAATAGTGGTAGAAAGCTCCTGCTTGTAGCTCATGCTTTCAACCCGAAGTGCTTTCTGAAGTTGCTCACCCTAATGCGGGGTTCCTTTTCAATCCTCTTCAGTTTTTCCACATACTCTGGCCTCAGGGCAGGCTCCAGCACCTTCTCCTCATACTCCCTGGCCATAAGCTCTATTGCTTGGGACTTATCGTTTAAGCCATGCTTAGCCTTGACTATCGCCAGCACCCGATTAGCATGCTCGGAGATGTCTATAACTGCCTGTACCATCCAAAACCACCTCACAGGACTTTAACGGTATATATACGAAGGGTTTATATATAAATATATACGGTATTAATACGGGATATATACGGCACCTTGAGCTATACCTGCATACCACCGAAAAAAGTCCTATCTAGTTCAGGATTGCCCAAAAGAGGAACCTCGCGGTTCCCTCCATCCTCCCCTTGCTTCGGCGTGAGAATTAAATTAAGACTCATATCTCGCTGACAAAGTCCCGCTTATAGTTCTTGTTATGTTTGTATCAAGTTCAGTATATCTCATATATATCCTTCTGTTATAAAACGTTCCAATGCTCCTCTCATTCGGTAGATTACCATCAGCGGTAGTGCAGCTTATGCTAAGCCATGGTTTTGTTGTATCATTTGGGTACGATATAACGGCCACCTCGCCGGAGTACATTGTGACGTTATTCCCGTTCCCATACAAGATAATATGCTCTTTGGCGAAGTCCGGGCTATCGTTCTGTGTGCAACTTACTCCTCTAATGGATATATTATGCCCCGTTCCCTGCCCCAGTTTAAAATGGAGCTTGCCTGTGCTTGCGCTAAGCTTGGTTCTAATGCATACGAATCCCGGCTTCTGGAAGCTGCATTGAGTTATTGGTCTTGTGGGAGGAGCTTCAAGATAAAAGAGTAGCAGAAAGCCTATTACTATTATAATGATCATTGCCGCAAGAATTGCCAGATTCTCCATTTTTCGTTCAACGCCCTGCTCAATTCTAATCCTATAGCTCCTGACAGAAGTACAATCAAACTTATAAGAATTACTCCAAAAACAAACTCAGTTGTGAACAATATATGTGCAAAGAAATACTGGTAGCCATAACTAACCACAAATGGCGCTTTGCTTTTTGCATTTACTGAGGATAGATTTAAGTGCTGCAGCACACGCTTATAATTCCGTGTGAATTACTTTGAGGAGCAGACCATCCTTTATTTTCTCAAATAGTACAAGGTCCTTATCATGGATTTTCTCCTCTTTAACCAATTTTTCTGGCAATGTGACCACTTTTGAATGACCGACCACCCTTACTCTCCTGGCTAATGATTTCCTTCTGCCAGTCAGGACTTCCCACCTCAGCATTTCGCTTGAGGGAAAGAAAGTCTCCGAACAATTCTGGCACTTCCATCCTCTAATCTTGACCCCCTCGCTTACTTTCACATGTCTTTTTAACTGGCCTTTGCAAATTGCGCATCTTTCCATAAACATCACCTCACAAGTTTTAGATGAATCAATACAATCTCCTTATCAGTTTCAACATAAACCAACTCCCAAACTCCCTTTTTTGTTTTCTTCTCAACTCTTACTTTCTCCTTCGATTCTTTTTCATGTTCTCCTTTTTCCAAAATCTCTAGAACAAAATCCAAATTTTTTCCATATATGTTGTAAAGTTCATTCTTGAAATGCCCGGTTTCAATCAAATCTTTGTTCTTAAATCTCATCTCTTCAGGCATATATCTCAACTGACTAAAGTATATACTTTTAGGTATTTATATATCTTTCTATAATTGGCGTACTAAGCGCCTCTAAAGGACAACAAAGTCTGTTCCATCTTGGTTTCTTGGACTTCCGACTTCCATAAGAACCTCCTGCGAGTTCTTATCATCTCCTGCAAACATCGCTTCTTTTCAGGAAAAGTAGCGGAACCGCCGAAAAGCATAAATATATCATTTTGGTATAATTTTGTGGTGATTTAAGTGGAAACCGTGGTAAGACTGGAAGGAGTTGTGGAGAATGTCCTAGAGCGCCTCATAGAAGAGGGGTATTACAAGACGAAGGCAGAGGCGATACGTGCAGGAATTCTGGAGCTGGGAAGGGAATACGCGCTCATTGGAGGAAGAGAAGCGAGCCTCGTGTCCAGAAGAATAGAAGAGATGGAGGAAGCGCTGAAGACAGGTAAGAAGAAACTAATTCCCGTAGAAGAAGTTGCAAAAAAGTCAGGCGTGAAGATATGAGCTTTGAAGTCCTGCTGCACGAGGATGCAGCCGCCAGGCTCCTCAAAATGGATGCATCAACGCGCGAACGCATAATAAAGAGGATTGCACGTATGCGCGATGAGCCAGCAGGAAGGCATCTGAAATACGGGTTGGATTTCTTCGTTATCGTGGTTGGTCAATACAGGATAGTTTACACATGCGAAGGGAAAAGAAAGACGATCTACTTTGTTGGCACTCATAAGGAGTATGAGAAATGGTATTCAGCCAAGCATTAAAGCAGTCTACCCTCTATTAAATTTTGCCCCTTTCTACGAGGATCGATTTAAATAATATCAAAGTTAGTAATATCCACGGGATTGAAAAACAATCAGCCCAAGATTTGTTGACAAAGTGTTAACTAAACTTTTCAAAATGCAGAATTTCTTTCAGCGGCTTTCTTTCCTTTGGTTTTGGCTTCTCATCAGGATAGCCGAGGGCAACTATGCCGATTATTTCATAGTTTGAGGGTATTTTGAAAAGCTCCCTCAGTTCATTGAGGGTTTTCTCAACTCTGAGAGGCCTGCACATCCAAACACTTCCCAAGCCAAGGGCAGTTGCCGCAAGGAGCATGTTCTCAACCGCTGCGGATGTGGAGAATTGATGCAGCACATTACCAGTGTCTGAGAGCACTATGATGAGCGTTGCATTCTCAACAAACTCAGTATCCTGCTTGTACAACCCGCTTGTGCTGGAAGCCTCATCGTATATCTCTCTTACCCTCTTTTTGAGCTCCTTATCCCTCACAAGTATGAATGCCCAAGGCTGTGTGTTTACCGCAGAGGGGGCCCAGGTACCTGCTTCAATGACTTTCACGAGAAGTTTGAGGGGAACTTCCTTCCTCTTGAGCTTCCTCACAGCCCTCCTTCCTTTCACAACAGCGAAGAAATCAGGCATAGTTTTATTTTTATAAGCCTAATTTAAATATTATGAGAATAATTGGGGGCTGGTTGAACTTCCTGCTCGATGTTTTTCTTTTTGCAGCATTCCTTGCAGGAGTGTTCATACAGCTGAACAGAGATTTTTACCTAGGAACCGGGATAGTGCTTATAACTCTGGGAATTGAGTTTGCAAAAGAGGTTTCAAGGACTGAAAAGAAGAGGAAGATGCGCTGGAGGAATGTTATTGGCCTGGGCTTCGGCACATTGACGTCAATGGCTGGGCTGTTTCTCTCCTTGCTGCTTGCTTTGGTTTTGAAGGATAAAGCATTTTACATACTGCTTCTTGACAGCTCATTTTCAACAATGGTTTTTCTTTCCAGTTCCTTCCTGAGGTTCTGGAAGTATTTGAAGAGATGAGAAGGAGTTTGCATGGGAGTTGAGGAGAAGATAAAGACTATTGAGGATGAAATGGCGAGAACCCAGTATCACAAGGGCACTGAACATCATTTCGGAAAACTCAGGGCAAGGCTTTCGCAACTCAGAAAGCTGGCCGGGCAGCACAAGAAAGGCAGGGTGAGATTCTCTGTGAGGAAAGGTGGGGATGCCACTGTGATACTCATAGGCGAGTCATTCGTAGGTAAATCCAGCATATTCAACAGGCTCACTGGGGCGCATTCAAAAATTGGAGATCATCCATTCACAACGCAGAAGATGATTCCTGGCATCATGAATTATAAAGGTGTCCAAATACAGGTGCTGGATACGCCTGCGCTGGAGCTTAGCGAGGCTGAGATACTTTCTTTTGCAAGCATAGCGGATTTGGTTGTCATTGTATGCGACTCTTCAAAAGGAAATCTGTCTAATGTGATGGAGGGCTTGGAGAGGGCGAAGGTAAGCGGGGTGCCCTTTGTTGTGATTAATAAATGCGATGTGGAGTGGGGAGGGGGTTTCTGCGTCTCTGCCCTGAGCGGGGAGGGAATTGAGGGGTTGAAAGAGGACATATACAGCAGGCTGAGGCTTTTAAGAGTTTACCTGAAGCCGAAGAGGGGAGAAGCAGACAGGAACAGACCTCTAGTTGTGAAAGAGGGTGCTGCAGTGAAGGATGTTTGGGAGAAGCTTAGGCTGAAGGGGGAGATGGGGTATGCGCTTGTGTGGGGCAACTCTGCAAAATTTCCAGGGCAGAAGGTGGGGGCGGATCATGCTCTTAAGGATGGGGACGTACTAACAATCGTGATGAGGTAGTTGCATGGTTTCTCTGAAATACTGGGAATGGGAGGATGCGGTGCTGAAGGAGAAGCTCAAGCACATTTCGGTGAAGGAGATAGCAAGAGCTTATTTTGACAATGAGACGCAGGCTTATAGGTTTGCCTCTGCCCTGCTGCTTGTGAAGAGGAGGGGGTTTTTGAAGCTGAGGGAATGCCCAGAGGAACTGCCTGCTGCAACTTGGAAGAGATATTTGGATTTTGGGGTGCAGGTGGGCATACTGAAGCATGAGGATGAAGTTTATTCTTTCACTGACAGGTTTACAAAGCCGTTGAAGAACTTCGGGGAGTATGTGAAAGTATGGGTGAAGGAAGGAGATGCAAATGAGGATTTGGGCTTGACTTTCGCACTTGCAAAAAGAGGGAAGGAGAAGAAGAGAGGAGGCAAGTCTACCTCTTACTCATCGCAGCAAGTACCCTCTCCTTCGCTATAGCCATGGCTGCATCCCTTGTCGGAGTTGAGTCATTCTTTGCTTTCTCAAGGACCATTCTTGTGTTTTTCTTAACCCTCTCGGTTATGGTGGAGAATGCCTGCTCCTTGGTGCCGCCTATGCTTTCGGTATATGAGAGTATTACTCCTCCGGCATTGGCAATGAGGTCTGGAACAATCAGCACGCCTCTCTTGGAGAGAATGTTCTCGCTTTCAAGCTTCACGGGCAGGTTGGCAGCCTCCACGAGTATCTTCGCCTTGATATTGTTGACATTCTTCTCGTTTATGACATCGGGCCTTGCTCCGGGTATTAGTATTGCAACGTCAAGCCCGAAGAGGTCTGCAGTTGGGAGCTGCTTGCCGGAAGGGTAGCCAAGCACTGTCCCTTTCTCCTTCTTGGTTTTCATAAGTTCTTCATAGTTCAAGCCGTTGGGATCGTAAATTGTCCCTTTTGAATCTGAGACTGCCACTACTTTCGCGCCTTTCTCAGAAAGGAATTTCATTGTGAATGTCCCCACATTTCCGAACCCCTCAATTGCAACAGTGGTTCCGTTGAGGCCGATGCCGGCAAACTCTGCAGCAACTTCAGTTGATTCGACAACACTGAAGCCCGTGGAGCCGAGCTCATGCGGTAAGCCGCCCATGTCTGTTGGCTTGCCTGTTGCGGCCTTGGGGTTTCCTGCGCCATCAACGAATATTCTCATCTCCTCTGCGCCGGTATTCATATCGGGGCCTGCCAGGTACTCGCCGGGGCAGAGCAATTTTAGAGCCCTGCCGAAAGCACGCATCATGGAAGCCTTGTCACCGCGGGGGTCTCCCTTTATTCCGCTCTTCCCGCCTCCGAAAGGAAGCTCCGCGAGGGCGTTCTTCCATGTCATCACTCTTGCAAGCCTGAAAACTTCCGTCACGGTGAGGTCTGGCACGAGCCGTATGCCTCCCTTGCCAGGTCCGAGAGCAGAGTTGTCTATGACAACAATTCCCTTAGTTTTCGTCTTCTGGTCGTAGATTATGATAATTTTCTCCGGTCCCCACTCATCTATAAATCCATTCGCTTCCATTTCAAATACCTCTAGGAGTAGACATTTAATTAAGTAAAGAATAAAAAGGGTGTGGGGCAATAAGCATAACATAAGGTGATATGGTGGGTCTGCTTGATATTTTTGGCAAGAAGAATGTGGGTGAGGAACTTGTCAGAAAAGTCCCCTACGGGATGAAGCTTACGTTCCATCCCTATAGATTGAATGCTAATAAGGTGGAGAGCGTGCTTTTGATTGTTGATCTGAAGAACCTGAAGGAGGAGGTGCTGCTCACTTCAGTCGTTGTGAAGCTCCCGAAGAATTTGGGGTTTGACCAGATGGCCCTATCCAACGCCAGGGAGATAAGGCTGGGGGAGATAAAGCCTGGTGAGGATAAGGTTGTGAAGGTTGAGGTGTGGGGCAACCCGAGGACGGACCTCGGGGATTACCCGATTGAAGTTACGGCAATATGCCACTACAGGAATTATGGGTATATGCTTAATGCCGAGAAAAAAGAGATAGTGCTGAGGGCTGTTTAGCTACTCCTTGAACTCCTTCTTTTCTGCTTCCTTCTCCTCGAGCTTGGGCATTAGTTCACTGATTGCAGAGGCGAGCTGCATCCCCTTGTCAGTGAGCTTCACCTTCTTAACCCTGCCCTTGGGCTCGAATGCGATGAGGTTGGATTTCTTGAATTCCTTGAGGAGCTTTGTTGTGTGGACATAGGTGGCTCCGCAGCTGGC
>JACCLF010000024.1 GCA_013425405.1 Microcaldota archaeon
CCGCTGGTGCCTGTATATCGCTTTGTAGCACATAGGTTTCTCCCACTGTGTCTAGGCTCATACAACCCGCAACTGGAGTAGTTGCATTTACGGAAAGTACCAGAGAGGAGAGAATCATGAGGATGAAAAGCTTACGGTTCATATCAATCTACCCCCCGGAGTAAGTATAATTGGTTATCGGGATTGTCACAAGCACCGGGATGAGGTCTGCCCTGTATAACGTGTCAAGGGCCCTGTCACTTATGTTGACATAGAGATTGTAGCCTATCCTCACATTCCAAGGGTCTGACTGGAACACGGCAACATCCCGCCTCACTATTTTTATGTTGAAGTTCGACATGTTCGCAAGCCGGGTCATCTTCTGGTCCCATGCAAGAAGTGTCAGGTTGGCCATCTGGTCAGGCGCTGAGAAGCTGATATTATCGCCTTTGAATGTAGTATAGTTAGTTTTGCTCTCTATGGTTGCATTGTACATCAGCTCATATATGCATGAGTTGTTGAGGCAGTTAGAGTTATTGAGGAACTTGCTGTTGTTGTTTGAGGCGACATAGGCCGATGCAGACTTCAGGGCGTTGAAGCCCGCCAGCTGGGTGCTCCTCACCGCATCATCGCCGATGACCCTTGAGAACTCGTTCATCTTGGTTACTCGTATTGCCGAAACATCCTGCTGCTGCTGCGCCTCCTTGGTCTGTGTCCATGTTGTGACTGATATCAGGACAAGAAAGAAAAATATGAAAACAAGCAGAGTGAAGAAGAATGCTTTTTTCTTCATAATATCCCTCGCAAGGAGACCACTGGCTTTAGCCACAATAAGTTCTCCAAGGAACTTATGTGCATAATTTCTTTCAGGAAATTATTGCAGTGGAGGAATTGCGTTTCTCCTGTTCCTGTCTCTCCAGAATATTGTTCTGGGCGTAGGTATATAAATACGTTTTTGTGTAATATACCATTATGATGAAAACCATGCAGACGGTTGTTTTGGAAGATGCCTCTCAAAAGGCTATTCTTGAGGATACTCTCAGCAGGATGTCCTCTGCCCAGAATTTTGTCGTTGATGTTTGTTATGAAAGCGAAGACACCAACACATTCAGGGTCCACCACAAGACTTACAGAAAACTCAGGCAAGACTTTGGTCTGCCGTCCCAACTGGCTGTTGTTGCCAATAAGTATGCCTGTGCCTCTGTCAAGACTTCCATAAAAAGAAAAGGCAGGAAGCCTGTTTTCTCTGGCAAATCCATCCATTACGACGCAAGAAGTTGCACTATCAATCTTGAGAAGAGTGTGGTTAGCCTCCTCACTATAAAAGGACGCATCAAAGTCAAATTTGAGATTCCAAAATATTTCAAGCAGTTTGTTGGATGGAAGGCAAAGGAAAGCAATCTTGTCAAGTGCAGGGATGGTAAGTTCAGGCTGATGGTCTCCATAGAAAGGACTTCCATCAAATCCAAGAAGACAGGAAGGATAATTGCCATTGACAGGGGAATAAATAATCTGATAGCCACCTCTGATGGATGGCTCTATGAAAGCAGGCATGTCTGGGAAATCAAACAGCATTATGTTAGTCTTCGCAGCAGGTTGCATAGCAAAGGCACTCGCTCTGCCAAGAGACATCTGGCTAAGATGCGTGGCAGGGAGAGACGTTTCATGCGGGATGTCAACCACTGCATCAGCAGGAGATTGATTGGCAGTGCAGGGAAGGACGGAGTGATTGTCCTGGAAAAGTTGAATGGAATCAGGGATGCGAAGCACAGGCATGAACAGAACTGGCTCTTCTCCAACTGGGCTTTCTACCAACTGGAACATTTCCTTATCTATAAAGGAGAAGAAACTGGAGTTGCCATTGAATTCGTTCCTGCCAAAGATACATCCAAGACCTGCTCCGCCTGCGGAAGTTTGAGGAGAGGGCAGAGGCAAGGCTCTGCCTTCAGATGCAAAGCCTGTGGAGTTGTCCTCCATGCAGACCTCAATGCTGCCAAGAATATCCTGCATAAATATCACGCTGACGGGCTGCTGTCAACCAGCCTATTGCTCCCAAAAGGGTTGAGCAAGCCATTCATTTCAATGGATGGTAGTTGACGTTATACCTCAGTTCCAAATTCTCAGTTCAACTTCAACTGGACTTCGGGCGTAGTAAATGGTGCTGCCCATTTGCAATATGCCCGATATGTATCTGCTGTCCTTGATTAAAAACCTTTGGTATATTGACTGATTGCAGTCGTTCGTGTAGATGGAATCCCATTCATTTGAGAGTGTTCCGTTGCAGTAGGAGCATGCATTCAGCCCTACCGGGCCTAAGCCACCGGTGCAGGGCAAGCCTGACCCTTCAGGAGGCCTCACCACGAGCTCAAAGCCATAGTTCTGCGGCACTGCGGAATCGAGGAACTCCTTTGCCATCGCTCTGGCGCAGTCCGTCCTGTTTATGCTCCAGAATGCAACAATGGAGTCCATCACGGACATGTTGTCATCCCACAGCGAGCAGTTGCCGAACGAATAGACATTCCCGTCATCAGCCCCTATGTATATCCTGCCGTTGACAGCTGAAGGGGAGGAGATGACTGGAAGCGGCAGAGCCGGGTTTATGGGGTTTGATATTTTGTAGCTCCACAGCGTCTGGAGAGTGCCAAGAACGCGCAGAGCGGACTTGCTTACCGCAGTAACTGTGCCGTCATATGTAGCTAGTATCACTGAGTCATTTACTACTAGTGGGGCGGCATAGACATTAGAGCCCGCATTGACCTGATTGATTGACTGGTCTGTTGTATTGATTGCGCAAACGCCCCTCAGGCCCGTAAGGCTGTTATTGCAGCCTATATACAGCATTCCATTGTCCATAGCTAGGGACGATGTGAACTTTATATTCGATGGTTGGACTGGCCAGGACCCGACAGGCGGGATTCCGGTTGTTAGGTTCACCGCATTTACAAGAAATTCATTGGTGAAATAGACGACTCCATTGTAGACTGCCGGCGAGGGGTCGACAGGAAGGTCAATCGGCTGGGGCGGCGGCTGCGTGTAAGACCACAGCGATGTGCCGCTTTCCTCATCAATTGCACTGAGAGTGCCATCGTGAGAGAAGATGATTATGATTTTATTGTAGATGAGAGGCGGGGCGGTTATGTTGCTTGTTGCGATGAAAGGCAGTACGACAGTTGCGTTGGATAGTATATCAAATGACACCACCGAACCGTTCATGGCGCCTACGAACACCCTTCCATTATCGGCAACTGGCGAGGTGACATTGCTGAACAGAGTTGCATTCCACACCACATGACCAAGCTCATCAACGCAGTAGAAAGTGCCGCTGGGGGAGCCGAAGTATATCTCGCCGTTGTACAGCAGCGGAGTGGAGTCAACCCTGATGGGCATGTACCAGAGCTGCGTTCCGGTATTCTCATTAAATGCCTTTGTGCCATTTTGGGATGCTATAATAATCTTTCCGTAGTCGAGTATTGGAGTGGAATGAACGCTGGTTATTACTCCCTGGGGAGCGACGTTGTAAACAATCCAGGTGGAGTTAGAGCTAGGGTACACCGAATAGAGGGAAGAACTGCGGTCGATAGTTCTTCCGAACATGGGCCATATTGCTATTGAGTTCTTGCGTATGTTGAGAAGGCTGTTGGTGTAGCCATACTGCGGGTTGCCCTGGACGTCCCTGAGCCTGATGCGGCTCAATGCAACAATGACATCCCTTGCAACCGCCTGCGACTGCTCTGTATACAGCCTGGGGCTGTAGCTCAGAAGCATGAGAATGGAGAGTATGATGGTTATGAGGTAGAGGGCAAGCACTGCATCTGCTGTGAAAATGAATGCTCTGCGAGCTCTCATGTTAGAGTAATTGATTCTAGGGGTATAAAAATTTATGTAGAGGACACCGATGTGCACAATTAGGTACTTATTACGCATTCCGTCAGTCAATTTAAATATTCCAACAACTCGCACATATCCCTATCAATCAGTATACGCGCTTTTTCTTTTACCTTGCTTGCTGCATTGAATGCAACGCCGAGCCCTGCAATGTCCAAGGCATGGTTCGAAGTTTAATGTAAAAACTGGCACAGTTGTAGGAGGACCGGCGAATAAACCAGTAAAACGGTATAAAGTACGCGTAGTTGGGGAAGACATTGAAGTAATTGAATAATTTTATAAGCTATGCGCTTCAAAAGCAATACACTTCAAAAGCAATATGAAGTGATGTGATCTAATGAAAGGAAAAGTAAAGATGTTTAACACCGCGCGTGGTTTTGGATTTATCACGGGCGACGACGGCAATGACGTGTACGTGAACGTTTCGGCGATTCAAGACGGTGCCGTGCTCGCAGTCGGCGATGTTGTAGAGTACGATGTTGAATCAGGCGAACGCGGGCCACGTGCAAAGAACGTAAAAAAAGTCTAAAAGCGTTTGCGAAATCGTAGAATGCCGTTTCTAACATTCGTTCCCCTAGCCTAGCGCAGAAAAGTTAGAAAAATAGGATATGAGGGTGCAAGGCAAGGAGGAAGCTTGATGCTGACAGACTTCTAAACGTTCCCCGGTGCATACATTTAAATATATTTAGGTATATTGAAGTATGCGTGATGTATATGGATATATCTACAATCAGACTGCACAGGAAAACAAAGTCGTATCTTGACAGATACCGGGAATATAGGAATGAGAGCTACGACGAAGTCGTAATGAAGCTCGTGAACATAGCTGACACCTGCAAGAAAGAGCCTGAACTTTCCAGAGAAGCGGTGGAAAGGATAGAGAAGGCACGGCAGAGGATAAAGGAAGGCGACTTTTTGACTGAGGGAGAAGCGAGAAAGAGGCTGGGCCTGTGACATATGAGCTGATTTTCGACAGGAAGGCCCTTGAATTTCTGGAAGGTTTGCCAAAGGAGTTGCGCCAGAGGATTTTCGAGAAGGCGACTGCTGCAAAGGAGAACCCCACGCACTTTTTCGAGCGGCTGGAAGGACGGCAGGACTACAAGCTGCGCATAGGCGACTACAGAGTAATTGCAGACATAAATCACAACTTGAAAAGGATAGAAGTGACCCTCATTGACCACAGAAAAAAGATTTACAAAAGGCTGCCGAAGGAAAGTGAGCAAGGCAAGAGGAAAGCTAGAGTCTGTCTCCTGCATGCACCTTCTGTTCCTTCACGTACTTCTTGAAAAACCATTGGACGAAAATGCTGCTGTTCTTCTTCACCTGGGAGCGCTCAAGCGCGCTGTAATAACCAGCTCGGTTCACGTACGGAATGTTAAGGAGCGGGAATCCGTGCTTCTGCAGGACAAAATTCATCAAAAGTCTGCTAATCCTCCCGTTTCCGTCCGCAAATGGATGAATCGTCACAAACTTCAGATGA
>JACCLF010000050.1 GCA_013425405.1 Microcaldota archaeon
CGCTCTTCATTCCCTTTCTTCTTACTGCCGAATATCTCATCTGTTATTATTATCTGGTCGTTGACGCCTGTTCCCGTTGCGCCTATAACGCCTGCCATAACACCCAAATCAATTGTCCCAAGTATTGTGCCGACAACTGAAAGAGTCAGCGCCATCTCAAGAATTATTGTTGCAATTATGGGGAGAACAATCCTGGGCTGTTTGTAGCGAAGCAGTATCATCAATGAAACTGCAGAAGCAGAGGCAAGTGCGCCGATTGCGCTGTATTTCAAGAACTCCTCTCCTAGAGACGCCGGTATTGTAGTGGGGGTGCCTATTATTATCCTCACCGGGAGGGAGCCTCCGCTTAGTATGCTCTTTAGCTTTTTGGATTCGGCAAGGGCGGCTGCCTGCTGCTGCTCGTAGGTCAGTTGTCTTGGCGCGAAACCGCTCACCTCATAGAACTGGTTTACCCTTCCCTCGGTGATATCCTTGCTGAGCACAGGGGCGGAGAGAAGGTTTGTTGCGCCCCAGCTGTTGAGCTTCATGCTCTGCTCTCCTGTCGTATAGAAGTTGGGCCTCATCTCATCGGGTGTTTTGTTTATAATCTCGTAGTTCATTTCCTGCAGCTCTTTTACAACGGCAGGGTCTGCTTCCTGGGAGAGCACTACCCTCCTCTTTGTGGTGTTGAGCGAGGCAATTGTCTTGTTCAGTAAGGCAAAGTCATCCTCTACGAATACGCGGATGGAGTCATTCTGCTTGTCGGCAGCCTTCTCAAGAATTTTGATTGCCTCTGCCTCGCTGATTGTGAGATTTCCGTAGAGCAAATCGTTCCTCTTGATTAGCACAAGTGAGTTCTCAGGTCTGTCAAGGAACATGCAGACAGGATAGTTGGATTTGCCGTATACGACTGCAGCAAACTTAGTTGCGGCCTCTTGGCTTATTGCAAATGAAACAGCCCAACGCACGTCAGTTCCTTGTATTATTGGCCGGGATTCCTTTATGCTGCCCGGCATCATGTCCTCTCCTGAAACTGCAACTTTTCCATCAACTATCCCCTCAAACTTTCCCTGCTGTTTGAGCAGTTTCTCAATCTCATTAACGTATGATGCATCTCCTCTGGGCACCTCAACGTATATCTCTGATTCGCCTATCCCCTTTACCACGACCTGCGACATGCCGTATTTTGTGACTCTCAGTTTTATTGTGTTGATTATATCGTTCATGACAAGCTGATTCACTGGTTTCTCAAGCGAGATTGGTATCCTCACTCCGCCTTCAAACTCCAGCCCGAAATGCAGCCCCTGGGTGATTATCAGTATTGAAGCAACAGCTATGGCCAGGAGCAGTACAATTATTCTCGGCTCTCTTAGAAGCTCTGAGTATTTCATTTGCGCCCACCCATTTTTCTCTCAGCATCCCATAGGACTATCACCGCATTTGCGCACCAAGTTGCGAATATGTCGCCCACAAGTCCGCATATGGCAACAGCAGATATCTGGTAATATGTTGATATCTGGGTTAACGATGAGAGCACCAGCAACACTGAGAACCCGATAATTGATACAAACGCCATCATAACCCCTGTTTTCATTGCTTCGTACGCCCTGTCATGCGGGGTGCCTTCTGTCCTCTTCAAAACCCTTGTGGTGAGGAGTATATCCGTATCAAGAGAGAAACCTATAAGCATGAGCAAAGCTGCTATTGATTGCAGGGTGAGTGGTATCTGAAACAGGCCCATTCCTCCAAGCGCTATGAGTATGTCTGCAATTGCACCGCAAAGAACTGCGATAGATGGAATCACAGAGCGGAATATAAGCACCACGACTATCGCAGTGAGCAGAAAGGACCAGGCGACAACACTCTGCATATTAGAAACGAAGAACTCGCTCAGGGCAGGGCTTACATCCTTCAGGCTGAATTCGCCCATCTGCATGCTGGAGCTTATCGCATCAATTATCTTATCCTTGTATTTCCCCTTTGCGCTTGCGGATGTGTTCGCGAGCAGGCTCTCAAGGCTCTTGGTGTCTGTTGCATTGCTTCTGTCAACCTTCCCGACAAAAAATTCATAGTCGCCTATAACCGAATCTGCAAATGAGTTCATCTCTTCCTTTGCTTTCGGTAGTCTTGCCTGGGCTTCAGCCAGCCTTCTCTGGGCCTCTTCCCTCTCTATCTGCGTGAGATTTGCTAGCTTAAGCTCCGAGTTAAAACGCGAGATATCGTACTCCAGTACATTCACTTCCTCATTTCTGGAGTAGAAGTTTTTCATGTCTTTTTCTCCCTTTGCTATCCTCTCATTTTGCTCAATCTCTATCTCAACCTTGCTTCCCAGAGGACTTTTCAGCGTATCTATTGAAACTTCGTGCACTCCAAGGTTTTTAGTAAGAGCATCACGAAGCGCGGACTCATTGAACGAGCTGTTGGTCTGGACAGTTATGAGGGTGCCTCCCCTGAGATCCAATCCAGTGGGAATTTTTGGTATGAAGTATAAGGATAAGGCAATTAACAGTATGGGAAGTATGATAAGTAACTTGTAGTTTTTATATTTGTAAATATTCGGCAGTTCCATGGAGTCACTCTCAGCGGTATAATTGATGCAGGCAGATTTAATAAGGTTTTTAATATTGCTAAAAATGTTTAACAACTTAACTGCAAAATAGAGATGTGATTTTATGAGCAGAATACTCGTGACTGGCGGTGCGGGCTTTATAGGAAGCAACATCTCAAGAAAACTTGTTGGGCTGGGGCATGACGTGACAGTTGCAGATGACTTGTTCCTTGGCAGGAAGGACAATCTCA
>JACCLF010000051.1 GCA_013425405.1 Microcaldota archaeon
TCATCACCGAGATGACCCCTATCCAGGTGAAAATTGAGCTGCCGAGGAAGGGCTCCAGTATCCTGGTCGCAATTATCTCTAGCACCATAATTGCTGCTCCGGAGACTAAGGCGGAGACGTAGAGTCGCAGGGTGGAGTAACTAGTCATCATATCACCTAACCTATAGTTTCAAATTAGTGAATTTAAATTCGTATGCGGCTTACTCCTGTTGACGCACTTGCAGCTTGCTGGGATCAGCACAAGAATGCTGATTTCGACAGGGATAGCAATGGGTGCGTGACTGCTGTGAGATGCCCTTGAACAGACTAGTCCATGAAATCCTGCGGTGTCGGGGGCTCCTTCTTGTCCCCTTTTCTTTCTCTTATCTGCCCCACTATCTTGTCCTGCAAATCTTTCGGGAGCCTCTCGAACCCTGCATATTCATAGTACCACAGGGCCCTTCCCTGGGTTGCGCCCCGTATGTCATCAGAGAAGCCGAACATGTCCGAAACAGGAACCTTCGCTGTGAGAGTGACTATCTCTTCCTCCTGCTGTATGTCAAGGACCTGACCCCTCCTTGCCTGAACCTGCGCTATAATGGGGCCAAGGTATTCCTGCGGGGCCTGCACAAGCAGCTTCTGCTTTGGCTCGAGTAGTACTGTACCTGCAATGAGCATTGCTGCGTATATCGGCCTTTTTATTGCGGGTATGATCTGCGCAGGGCCCCTGTGAACCGGATCTTCATGTATAGTGGCATCAGTTATTTTCACCTTAACTCCAGTAACCTTTTCCTTTGCAAGCGGGCCGAGGTTCATTGCCTCCTCAAAACCCTGTATGAGCAATTCCATCACTTCATTCATGTACTGCATGCCTCGGGTCGTGTCTATGAGCACGCACTTGTTGGACACATCCTTTACGTTCTTGGCTTCATCCCTGTCCATTCCACCCGCAATGAAAACGTCAACAAGCTTCTTGCCCTTCGGCTTACCTTCAGGAATCTCGCCCTCGGTCATCTTCTTGTAGACCCCCTCCTCAAGAGGTTCAACAATGACCTTGAACTTGCTGTGTTTGTTTGGTGATTTTCCCTCAACAGGGCCTGCTGCGTTTGTTATAGTCTCCCTGTAGACGACTATAGGCTTGGACGTCTCTATCTCAATCTTGCCTTCCTTCAGAATCTTGTACTCGATTATCTCCAGGTGCAGCTCACCCATTCCTGAGATGAGGTGCTCTCCAGTCTCCTGGTTTATTTCGACTCTGATTGTCGGGTCCTCCTTTGCAAGTTTTCTCAGCACCTCTACAAGCTTAACCAAATCTTTTATATTCTTGGCTTCAATTGACTTGGTGACGACAGGCTCTGAGTAGTGTTTTATCTGCTCAAACGGCTCTATCTTTTCCTCGCTTACTGTTTCCCCTACATATAAATTGTGAAGCCCTACAACGGCCGCTATGTTGCCGGCAGGCACCTCATCAACCATAACCCTGTCAGGGCCCATGTAAATGCCAACCTGCTGAATCTTCTCGCTCTGCAAGGTGGATGCAATTGTAACCTCAACTCCTTTCTTCACAGTTCCCGAGAACACACGGCCTATGCCCACTTCCCCAGCATGCTCGTCTATTACAACACCGAATACAATCATGCACACCTTTGCCTTCGGGTCGCAGTTTGTCATGCCCTTCCCTGTCTCGCTCTCCATATCGCCCTTCCAAAGAGTTGGTATCCTGTATTTCTGCGCCACTGCGGGATTTGGAAGGTGCTTCACAGCCATCTCAAGCAGAACCTCCTCAAGAGGTGCCTTCTCAACAAGCGATTTGTGGTCCTCGATGCTGCAGAACTTGTATATGTCCTTGAACGTCAGCTTCGTCTTCTGCATGTAGTTGAAGCTCAAGCCCCACTTGTTGTATGCTGAACCAAATGCCACATTGCCCTTCTCAACCTTTATGAGCCACTCATCCTTGAATTCCTTTGAGCCATAGCGGTGTATCAGGTCGTTGACAGACTTGATTATCTTTACGAGCCTGTCCTGCATGTCTTCCGGCCCCAGCTTCAGCTCATTTATAAGCCTGTCAATCTTGTTTATGAAAAGAACCGGCTTCGCCTTCTCCTTCAAGGCTTGCCTGAGGACTGTCTCTGTCTGCGGCATGACGCCCTCAACTGAATCGATTACAAGGATGACCCCGTCAATTGCTCTCATTGCCCTAGTCACATGCCCTCCGAAGTCTACGTGTCCTGGGGTGTCTATGAGGTTTACCAAGTAGTCCTTGCCCTCATGATGGAACCCCAGTGAAATGTCAGATGCCTTTATTGTCATGCTCCTCTGCTGTTCTATCTCCTCGGAGTCCATCACCTTCAGCTCGCCTGCAAGCTCCTTTGAGATGAGGCCTGCCCCTGCAACCAGAGAATCCGTAAGGGTGGTCTTCCCGTGGTCCACATGCGCAATTATAGCTATGTTCCTTATGTGCTCCGGCTCGTACATGAGTTTCTGAACTTTGTCTACGACAAACTCTTTTTTGACCATGGAACCACCAAAAGAGACTACCTGGCACTCCTTGCCATCCTCTCAGTCTCATCCCTCTTCTTTATTGCATAGCTGTTCGGGTCGTTCTTCGCGGCAAGGGTTATCTCATCGGCAAGCGCCTCGGAGAGAGTCTTCTTCTTGTCAAAAGCGCCTATGATTGCAGAGAGAGTGATGTTCCTCAGCGCCATGTCCAGCCTCCTCCCTGCTGAGACATCAACTGCAACCTGGTAGGAGACCCCTCCGTACTGCACTCTTGTCGTGTCCTCCCTTGGAGCAGTATTCTGAATAGCATCGACGAAAACCTGGATGGGGTTGGACTTTGTTCCTTTTGCTATGGAATCAAACGCCTCCTCCACAATCTTCATTGTCCTGAACTTCTTTCCCTGGAGCCTTCCGTGAGTTCTTATGACCTTCCCCGAGGTCTTCTCCCCCGTTCCCCCTCTCATGAGCTTGTTAACAAGCCTCTCAACAATATTCACCTTCATCTTCCCGAACTGCTTTTTGGTATGCCTTCCATGCGAGTGCGGTATAGAAACAGGCGAAAGGTCCAGGTATTTCTTCAGGCTCGGGTCTGTGACCTTGACCTCAGATATATCGTATTTATCGAAAATCTTCTCCATCTCAACTACCTCTTCGGCTTCTCCTTCCTGCCTAGTCTCACATCCTCAAGCGGAACCCCATTGACTTCAACAACCTTGTACCTGACTCCCGGGATGGAACCCACCTGCCCCCTCTGTGAGCCCCCAAGTCCTTCTATAGTGACCTCATCATGCTCGTCTATGAAGCTTATTGCTCCGTCTTTTGGAGCGAAGACAGTGATTATCTTTCCATTCTTGATGAGCTGCACCCTCACGCATTTTATCAAGCCTGAGTGAGGCTGCTTCTGCTCAAGAGCCTTCTTCTCAAGAACGATGCCCTTGGCCTGGGGCGAGCCCTCAAGCGGGTCGAACTTGTCCTTTAGCCTGAGCTTCTTCCTCTTCCAGGGCTTCTTCAGCCATTTCATCTTCTGTCTTTTCCTTTTCAAATCCCTTGCTGCGAACTCTCCTCTCCCCATATATCCACCTAGAACAACTTCAGATCCATACCAAAGTACCTTTGCATGAGCATCCTCGCCATCTTCACTTTCTCTCCGTTCCTCCCTATTGCGGTTCCCCTGTCCCTCGGGTCAACGGTTACATGAACTATCTTGCTTCCTCCTGCATCATCAATTTTGAGGTTTTTTATTTCAACCGCAGAGAATATATTCCTTACGAACCTCTCTGGGTCATCCGCGTATTCAACAACTTCAATCCTCCTCCTGAAAGCATCCCTCACTCTCATTATTGCGCTGCCGCCCTTTCCAATTGCCCTACCAAGTTCACCTTCGCTTACCACGAAGACAGCGCTTTCCTTGTCTACCACGCAGTCCCTCGCAGAAGCACCGGTGAGCTGCTGGAAGAGTGTCATGCACTTGATGTCGTCATTGGTCAGCTTCACCAAGCAATCACTTCACAAGCTCTAGTATGTTGGAGTTTCCTGGGTCGTGTATGCTCAATGCAGAAATCGGAAATGGCTTTCCGCATAAGGAGCCTAACTCCAGAGATGTGCAGTTGAATTCAAATACATTTGTTTTTGAGAGCTTAGAATAATATGTAATATCTTCTTTAAATTTCTTTGGGCAGTTGCTTGAGGTTACTATGAGCCTGACCTCCCCGCTTGAGGCGAGGCGCAATGCGCTCTTCACCCCGAAATCCACTTTCCCCGTGTCCACGGCCATTCTTATCGCTTTGCCAATATCAACCATAACATCACTTCTTTCCCATTTTCATTGCAAGCTTTACCGTTCCAGTACCGACAGGAACTTCCTGCCCAATTATGACATTCTCAGTGACTCCAAGCAGCCTGTCCTCGTCAGCCTTCACAGCCGCCGTGATGAGGTGCTTTATTGTTTCCTCAAAGGCTGCCCTTGCAAGTATGCTCACCTTCTCGCCGCTGAGCCCGTGCCTTCCAACGGGCTTTATGTCCCCCCACATCGTCATTGTATCTGCAAGCAGCATTATATGCCTGACGTCAACATCAAGCTTCTGCATGTCCATCACCTGCTTGGCCTCCCTTATTATCGCGTTCCTCGCAGCCTCTATGCCAAGCACCTTCTCCACCTCTTTTATGTTATTGGTGTAGGAGCGCGCTGAGTCTACTCCATCCCACTTGAGGACCGCCTCAAGGTTGGAGCCGCCTGTCCTGAGAAAGAACTCCCCGTCCCCCTTCAGAACGACAACTCTGGATATTCCGCTTATTCCCTTTATGTGCAGCGTCTTCAGCTTGTTTGTGATTCTCCTCACTGAGCGAAGGAGGGTTGTCTTCGGCTTTATGATTATTGTATTCCCCTCCTGCCTTATTGCGCCGCTCACTAGTTTCTTGACTCTCTTGGATATCTCTCCTACAGTGATGCCCTGCTCCTTCAGTACGTCCTCATCAGGTATTATCTCAATCTCCTTGTTTGCGAAATTCTCCTTTATCCTGGCAACCTTGCTGAGGTTAACCTCCTCAATTTCCTCTGCTATCTTCCTTGCGCTCGCATCATCCTTTGAGTACTGCTTTGTAAGGTATATGTCCATTGTGGGCTTCTTGGGGCTTCTCCTCACGTCAACAATTTCTATGAGCCTGGGAAGACCTGTAGGAACCTGCTCAGCAACTCCCGCATAGTGGAAAGTACGCAGGGTCATCTGGGTGCCGGGCTCTCCGATAGATTGAGCAGCAAGAACTCCAACCGCCTCGCCCGGGTCTATTGCCTTTCTGCCTGCCATATCACTCCCTCTCCGGTCCAGTCATTACTTCACCGCCTTTTGTAATCTTCTTGGGGTCGTTTCCATCCCCTCCGTAGATGAACTGGACGACAATGCCGCCAGAATCCCTGACGGTGCCGTCCGGATGCACAACCAAATCCTGCAAAGCATTTATGAGCCTCCTCTGCATGTAGCCTGAACGGGCCGTTCTGATTGCTGTGTTGACAAGCGATTCTCTCCCCCCCATGGCATGGAAGAAGTATTCCTTTGGGTTCAACCCCTTCTTGAATGATGAGGTGATAAACCCTTTCGCATCCGCACCCAACTCGCCTCTCCTGAAGTGGATGAGCGGCCTGCCCCTGTAGCCCCTGCTTATCCTCTTCCCTCTCACGGCCTGCTGGCCCAGCATTGCCGACATCTGGATGGCGTTGAGTATGCTCCCCCTTGAGCCTATCCTCGCCATGAGTATGGATGTATTCTCAGCTCCAAGGCATTGCTGCACGATATCCTCGCAGTTGTTCCTGGCCTCTGAAAGCGCCATCATGATTCTCTCCTCCAGGGTTTCCCGCAATGTCCTGCCTGGAAGCCTCGGGAGGGTCTTGCTCTTGTATTTGACCACCAGGGAGTCAACCTCCCTCTTGGCGTTCTCGGTTATTTCCTCAATCTGCTTCATGCCCTCTTCTGGAATTGTGTAGTTTGTCAGATCAACTGAGAAACCGTGCTTTGATAGTACATATAGCGTCATCCTCGTTGCATTGTCTATGAAACTCCTTGCAGCATCAGAGCCGTAATCCCTCACCATCTTCTCTATCAGCTCGCTCTCAAAGCCCTTGCTCTCAATCGCTCCTGAAACGAGCCTTCCATTTTTAATCACAACATAACCGTCATCCGCGCATTCCTCCTTTTTGCAGGTCTTTTCTCTGCACAGCTTTGAAACATAGGCGAGGTTGAAATCCTTCGGGAGCAGCTGCGAGAAGAGCAGCCTTCCTGAGTATTTTTCCCCTCTGTCAGGCTTTGGAATCTCGTATATGCCTGCTATGGCAAGTATCCTGCACGCATCTGCCTTGTCAAACTCCGCAAGTTTTCTTGTAAGGAAGTAAGCGCCGGAAACATGATCCTCCTGCCCCTTTATGATTGCCCTCCCGTGCCTTGGCGAAATTATCTGGTCCTGCACTTTCATGAGCACATCAGCTTCAACCCTTGCCTCCTCAGTCTGCGGGACGTGAAGGTTCATCTCATCCCCGTCAAAGTCCGCGTTATAAGGAGGGCATACCGCCAGGTTGAGCCTGAAGGACCTGCCTGGCAGAACCTTAACATTGTGGCACATCATAGATATCCTGTGCAGAGAGGGCTGCCTGTTGAAAATTACAGTATCGCCGTCCTGCAACTGCCTCTCAACGATGCAGCCAGCCTCAAGGGTGGTGGAAAGCTCCTCCCTGCTCTTGTCCGTGACTTTCTTCCTCTTCCCGTCAGGCCTGATGACATAGTTTGTAAGCGGGTATTCACTCCTTCCTATCATCTTCTTGCATTCCTCAAGATTCCATTCAGTCACCTTCACAGGAACTGTGAGCTCCTCCGCAATCTGGAGAGGTACTCCCACATCGTTTATGCTTATGTTCGGGTCGGGCGATACGACTGTTCTTGCAGAGAAGTTAACCCTCTTGCCGCTCAGGTTGTACCTGAACCTTCCTTCCTTTCCCTTCAGCCTCTGCGAGAGTGTCTTGAGCGGCCTTCCGCTCCTGTGCCTTGCAGGCGGAATTCCAGAAGTTTCGTTGTTGAAGTATGTTGTGACATGATATTGAAGCAGCTCCCACAAATCCTCTATAATCAGCTGGGGCGCGCCTGCATTGATGTTTGCCTCCAGCCTCTGGTTTATCCTCATGATGTCAACTAGCTTATGGGTTAAGTCATCCTCGCTCCTCTCACCTGTTTCCAGCGTTATTGACGGTCTTACAGTGACCGGCGGCACAAGCAGGACAGTGAGCACCATCCACTCCGGCCGTGAGTATTCCGGGTCGACCCCGAGAAGCTTCAAGTCATCGTTGGGTATTGCCGCAAGGGCCTCCCTCACTTCTGTGGGGAGCAGCATCTTGTCTCCGCGGTTGAATGTAGTTGGCTTCTCAAGCTTCACATCCTGCTGCCTTGCCCCGCAGTACGGGCACTTTGAAAGCTTCTTTATGCTCGCGAGCATCTGCTCAGCAATCTCCTCCTCCTTGAGGGCTATTCTGAAGTCGTCAATCTGCGTCTTTGAGACCAGCACCCTGTGGCACGACTGGCACGTTGCCTTCAAAAGAATGAATATCACCCTTGCAAACTCCGGGTGGATGACGGGCCTCACAAGCTCTATATGCCCGAAGTGGCCTGAGCAGCTTCTTATCTTCCCTCCGCATGTCTTGCAGCGCAGGCCCGGGTCTATTACTCCAAGCCTCTGGTCGACAAGCCCTCCATCTATCGGGTAGCCGTCCTCATTATACGTGTCCGGGACAGTTATCTTCGCTGCAGAAATCTTCCTCACCATCTCTGGAGAGAAGAGCGAGAATTTGATTTTTTCAACAACTTTTTCAACAACCATCTCTATCACGCCTTGTCCTTCAACATGATTCTTGGTAACACCCCAATTGCCTTTATCTCATCAAGCAAGAGCTTGAATGCATAGCTTATCTCAACCGGGTACAGCTCATCAGATTCTGCGCAGAGGGGGCAGTAGCTCTTGTTCCTTATGTAATCGGTCACCGCCACAGAGCCGCACTTGGCGCAGATGAGTTCGGTTGTCTTGTCGGACTCCTCAAGCATCCTTTCTTTCAGAAGCATGCTCGCCCCATATCCTATGAGGCAGTCCCTCTCCATCTCCCCGAACCTCAAACCTCCTTCCCTTGCCCTGCCCTCTGTTGGCTGGTGCGTGAGGAGCTGCACAGGGCCCCTGCTCCTCACATGCATCTTGTTTGAAACAAGGTGATGCAGTTTCTGGTAGTAAACGACCCCTACAAATATGTCGGCATCTATGGCTTCCCCGCTCATGCCATCGTACAGGCGCTCCTTCCCATCCTTCCTGAATCCATAGCTCTCAAGTATTTTTGTGAAGCCCTCCTCGGTATCTCCGTTGAAACCTGTCCCGTCCATTATCTTGCCGCTGAGAGCCGATGCCTTTCCGCCCAGCATCTCAAGGAGATGGCCGGCAGTCATTCTTGATGGAATGGCATGCGGGTTTATTATCAGGTCGGGAACAACGCCCTGCTCTGTGAAAGGCATATCCTCCTGGTTTACGAGAAGGCCAATCACTCCCTTCTGGCCGTGCCTTGAGGCGAACTTGTCACCAAGCTCCGGTACCTTCACGCTCCTCACCTTGACCTTCACAAGCTTGTTGCCTGATGGACTCTCTGTGAGCAGCACTGCATCAACAAAACCCTCCTCACCTTCCTTTACAACCGCGGAGTTCTCCCTCTTCTTTTCCTCTGCGATGCCGAACCCGCTGACCTCCTCCAAGAATCTTGGCGGAGATGTCTTTCCAACAAGCACGTCCTTTGCCTTCACCTCTGCCTCCGGGAAGATTATTCCATCCTCCCCGAGCTTTGAGTACATCGCCTCTTCCCTGTAGCCTGCAACAGTGGGCTGGGGAATCTCGAACTTGTCCTTCTGCCCTCCAGGGTATCTCCTCTCTTCGGTCTCATAGGTTTTGTAGAAGGCAGACCTGCCGAGAGCCCTGTCGACCGCATTCTTGTTCATTACAACCCCGTCTCCCATGTTGTAGCCGTAGTAAGTGGCAACCGCAACAACAAAATTCTGCCCGCATGGCCTCTTTGAAAGCTTCAAATTCCTGTATGGTCTTGTCTGCACAAGAGGCGCCTGCGGGTAATACATAATATGCGCCCTGGAATCCATTCTTATGTTGAAGCTGCTGGCATACAGCCCAAGCGACTGCTTGCTCATGGCGCATGCCATTGTAATCCTGGGTGATGAGTTGTATTCCGGGAAGGGAAGCTGGGCAACCGTCACTCCGACTATGGAAATCGGGTCAATTTCAAGGTGCGTGTTATCTTCAGTGAGCTCCTCCTCTCTTGTGGCAACAAGGGCATTCTCCTCTTCCTCTGCGTCTAAGTATTCTATTATTCCGTTGCTCACCAGGTAGTCCCATGAAATTTCCCTCTTTTTCAATTTCTCAACTATGTCAGGTGTGAGCTTGCTCTTCCCGTTCTCTGCAATTATATACGGCCTTCTAGCCCTGCCGCTGTCTGTATTGATGTATAGCGCCCTGTCCCTTGGGAAATATGCGAAGTTGACCTGCCTGCTTATGGCGCCTGCCCTCCTTTTTTCTCTGAGAGACGTTACAAGAGCCCCCCCCTTCTCATGGAAGCCGACAAGCCTGCCGTTCAGATACACTGCAACCTTATACTTTGGCTTTTCCATACAATCACTCAATTTTGACATTCATTTTCTTGAGTATATTTTCAACATTGCCTTCGCTGTCCCCGGTTGATATGTCGCAGAGCAATGCCATATTCTTGACAAGCGCGCAGGAAGGGCCTTCCGGGGATTCGTTCGGGCAGAGCTTGCCCCAGTGCGTCCCGTGCAGGTCCCTTGCCTTGAAGTGCGGGTGTCTTCTGCTCAGAGGGGAAATTATCCTCCTGAGGTGCGATATAGTTGAGAGGTAGTTCGTCCTGTCGAGCAGCTGGGAGACACCTGTCTGCCCTGCAATCCAGTTGCCTGTCGCCATTGAATACCTAATCCTCTCTGTGAGTGCGTCAGGCCTCACCAGCGTCTGGATGACAAGCTTCCTGCCTCTTGACGATGCCCTCTCAACCTGGTAGGCAATATCCTTTATGAGGAATTGGAAAGCATACCTGAATAGCTCCTCCATCAGATTCCCTGCAAGCTTTATCCTCTTGTTTGCATAATGGTCCTTGTCATCCGAAGTGGCTTCGCCATATGTAACGTCTATTGCCTTCTCAGTCATCTTGCACAGGTAATACGCCTTGTTGAGCCTCATGCTTAGGTCCACTCCAATGTGCGGCAGGAGGTAGTTGTCGAGCAGTATCTCAGCCCTCTTCAGCTGGTACACCTTAGCCTGGCCCACTGCAGCCTTTTTACCAATTGCCTCCATCGCATTGGCTGTTCCGATTGTCTGGTCAATCTCCATGTTTAGGAGTATGTCATTCTGCACCTCAAGCTCGTCGCTGAATGAGTCGAGTATGTTCTGGTTGGGGTGCAGCCCCAGAGCCCTCAGGACAGTTATGAGGTTCAAATCCTTTGGAGCTGCAGGAAAAACAACCGAAAGCTCTCCATTGGAGCTTCTCTCAACAACGCACCTTGCACGGAAGCCGAATCTTGTGGAGAAAACCTTGGAAGTTACAAGCGCGCCGTCCTTCTCCTTTGAAACCATTATCCTGTTCGGGGCCAAATCCTCTATACTCACAAGCACCCTCTCGCTGCCGTTTATCACGAAGTATCCTCCCGGGTCGTTTGGGTCCTCCCCTGCCTCAATGAGCTCATCCTCGGTCATGTTGTCCAGGTGGCACAGCTTTGACTTCAGCATGACTGGCAGTTCCCCTATGAACACTTCCTGCGGGTACCTCCTCTCGATTCCTCCCACAATCTGCAGGAACTCCAGGAAGAGAGGCGCTGCGTATGTGAGGTTCCTCATCCTTGCCTCTGCAGGAAGAATCTGCCTCCTCGAGCCGTCTGCCTCCACTATGGTTGGCTTGTCAAGCCTCACCCTACTGAACTTGAGCTTGTAGTTCTCAACATTCGGGTCTATGGAGCCTATGTTGTCTATTATATTCTGTATGCCGGAGTCAACAAACTTGTTGTAGGAGTCAAGGTGCTGCACGACAAGCTTATTATCCCTGAAATACTCATCTACCAAGTCCCATTTCATACAATCACTTCGAAACTTATTTCACAACTAGGCGGTAGTATATATTCTCCTTTGTGGGGTCCTTCCTTGTTATCTTCACTATGTCCCCATCCTTTGCACCAAGGAACTTGACCTGTGGGTCCTGCAGCTTTATCTTCGGAAGCTTCTGCGCATCCACACCTAAAGAAGTAAGTATTTCCTCGTGCTTTGATTTTGCCAGGATTTCGTGCTTCGGAACAAGAAAATGAGATGTGTGAAAATCGGCAGGAGTCAAACTACCACCTAAGCTGAGGTTAGGCTACTATTTAAGCTGGCAATCTTTTTAAAGCTATCGTTAGAAAAGCTACGCTAACAGCATTCTACATAACTTGAACACTTTTTCTAAACAAACTTCAACCTTCTTTACGTTTTTATGATTAGTTGGAACTTGTATTTAAAGATAACTACGTTATTCAGCGAGCGTATACTGCAGTTATGGCTTGCATCTCACAGGCATGAGGGGGATAAGCCTTTAAATTGGGAAATTCACAATTCATGCATGCATCAGCTTGCGGATTGGAGAATATGCTCTTTCGGCAGTGAGCGGATTTACTTCAAGGGGGAGATTGAGAAAAACGAAGAAAGCCGGATGATGTTTGAAAGCACTAGGATTATCATGAATAAGAGTGACCCGGCAAACATCGCGGTTGCATTTTCTATTGAAGTCATATTCAAGGGCAGGGAGTTTAAAGGGGTGGAGATAACCGACAGGAAGAACTCCCTGACTGTTAAAATGGATGCCTCGCTTAAACTAATCACGGACGAATCTCTTGAGAAAAATCCTGAGGCCATGAAGCTTGCCAGAGAGTACGAGGAGAAAACCAAGGCGTCAGTGCCTGCTATGATCGGCATAGTGCAGAAAGCAATATCAGACAAGGGAGGGTATGCGAGGGACCTTTTCTTCCCGCATGCAATCGAGATAAAGAAATTCCAGCACAAGAAGACTGTTGGAGAGGAGGATAGCGTAATAATGGAAATAAGGAGATATTCCTTCAGGGAAAAGAGCGAGTTCAACTATCTTACTAGAAGAGGGTACAAGGAGGATCTGGAAAAGTGGAAGGAAGTCGGAAGAGCCATAAGCAGTGAAGGTTCTATAAACTGGATTGATATGCAATTGATATTCGTCGAGGAGGCCGGAGCACAGAGGGGCAGGATAAGGACAGACCTCCCGTATAGAATACGGTATCTAGTCGATAACGGTGCCCTTAACGAGACGCTTGTTACTGAGGAGATATCTACTGAGAAACTGAAAAAACTTAAGGGGAAATAACGCCAGGGGCGGGATTCGAACCCGCGAAGGCCTTTTGGACCTAACAGCTTAGCAGGCTGCCGCCCTTTAGAGCCTTGCTTCTCTTGCGAGAAACTCAGGAACCACTAGGCGACCCCGGCTCTGTTATCTTTTGTATTGTATATATTTAAAAGGAGTTTCTCTTCCAGTGACCTTGCGGTAAGCCCAGCTTGTGGTGAGTGAGGCTAGAATTGAGAGTAGCAGAAGATAGAGATGGGAAAAATCAAGAGCATTGTAAAACCAGTAAAAAAGAGTAGCAGCAAGCAAGGAGGTGAAGGCCATAAGAGAAACAGCAAGGGATGCATCTCCCCAAGTCCACCGCATAATGCCGGCATATGCACCAACTGCCCCAAGGATAAAAATGATGATAAAAAATAAATCATTTTTTATAAATGCAAGAAACAGAACTGAGAAAAAACATGCCAGAAACATTTGGAAATAGATTCTATTCCAATTGAGATTTGGCCAATGGCGGTATCTGATAGCAAGTGCCCAGATAATCACGAAATCAGAGTAAATTAGAAAGAAAACTGCCGCCACAATATTGCTTATGTTAAAACCGGTAGATATTGCAACGAGGATGAGAATCACAACTGAAGTTAGTATTGCCACAACAACTCGCAGAAAGAATGCTGCATTTTCAATTTTTTTGTAATCTTTTCTTTTTTTTGTTTTCATATGCTCATCTAAACTAAATGCAGCGGGCTTCACTGGAATCGATGGGGGCCCCCTCACCCGGTTGTTCAGACATGGGCTAGACTTTGTGACTTGCTAGCATGGACGAATCCACTCAGAGAGCAGGTGCTCTCGTGATTTGTGTTCAGGGTTGCTCCTTCCGGCCTGGCCCGGTTCGCACGACCTTCCATCCAGCAAGGCAAAGCTTCAACGCTTGCGCCTGAGCCAAAGTGAGATGGCTCGAACCTCTTCCAGCTTTTCGGTCTCACCGTGAAGGGGGTTTGTGATTACAGGAGACCCCTAACCTCCCGACCTATCCCACTGCAGTTAGTATTATTCCTTGAAGGCTTAAATAGCTATTGAAATAAAAATGCGCATGCAAAACGACGGAAAAAGTTCAAAAAAAGAGAAAGGTTTTTAAATATCATCTTCATAAGATTATTCCACTCTTTTCTACGACTGAAGTATGGGGTCTCCCGGCTCCCGTTCTAGAGGTCTTATTATGGGAAAGATTCGTAAGCCAAGAAGCGGGTCTCGCGCGTTTAGACCGAGAAAAAGGGCGGGCAGTCAGAATGCCCGCATCGTTAGCTGGCCCGCCATGAATGAGACGAAACTTCTGGGCTTTGCTGGCTTTAAGGCGGGCATGACTCACCTGCTGATGATTGATGATCATGAGGGTTCTCCAACGAAGGGACATGAGATTTCTGTTCCTGTGACTGTGGTTGAAACTCCTTCTCTTCTTGTGCTGGGTTTGAGGGCTTATTCTTCTGATGTCTGCGGTCTGATGGCTTTTTCTGATGCTTATGCAAACATTGACAAAAAAATTGCCGAGAGGATAAACCTGAAGAAGAACAGATTTGAGGATGCCATGAAGAAAATTGAAAGCAATGTTGATTCTATCAAGGATGTGAGGATTCTTGCGATAACCGCCCCTGACAAGACAGGCTTTGGAAGGAAGAAGCCCGATGTAATAGAGATTGCTGTCGGGGGCAAGAATGCAAAGGAGAAGCTGGAATTCTGCAAGGGAATAATTGGGAAGGAAGTGAAGCCTGCTGATGTTTTCTCTGACGGCGAATATGTTGATGCAATAAGCATTACCAAGGGAAAGGGATGGCAGGGCGCTGTGAAGAGGTTTGGTGTGCACCTCCAGAGGAGAAAGGCAACCGGCAGGAGAAGGCATGTGGGGACCCTCGGCCCGTGGCATCCTGCAAGAGTGATGTATACCACTCCAATGGCAGGGCAGATGGGCTACCACAAGAGGACTGAGATAAACAAGAGGATATTGAAGATTGCTGGGAAGGATGAGGTGAACCCGAAGGGAGGATTTCTGAACTACGGGTTTGTGAAAAACGACTGCATGCTCATAAAGGGCTCTGTGGGAGGTCCTTGCAAGAGGATGATAAAGTTTAGAAAGAGCATCAGGGAGAACGGAAAGCCTGTAAAGCCTGAAATAAAGTACATCTCGAAGGAGTCAAAACAAGGCAAATCAAGGTGCTTAGGATGAAAGTTCATGTTTACTCAATTGACGGGAATCCTGTGGAGGAGCTTGAGCTACCGCACCAGTTCAGCGAGGAGATTAGGGAGGAAGTGATAAGCAGGGCGGTCATCGCTGAGCAGAGCAGGAAATACCAGCCAAAAGGTGCATTCAAACTTGCAGGTATGCAGACAAGCGCGGAGTATAGAGGCAGGAAGGAGGCGTATGGAAGCATAAAGAATAAAGGTATCTCAAGGCTGCCTAGGGAGAAGTTTCCCAAAGGAAGGTTCGGCAGAGTCAGGATAGTTCCATTCTCAGCAAAGGGAAGGAGGGCGCACCCGCCAAGACCGGAAAAGATTCTGGTTGAGAAAATAAACAATAAGGAGTATGAGAAGGCTTTGAGGAGCGCCATAGCGGCAACTGCAAGAAAGGATATTATTGAGGCAAGGGGTCATTTTACTGGTGGAGTGAAGGAGATTCCGCTTGTTGTTGAAAATAAGTTTGAGGAGTTTGACAAGACGAAGAATGTGCTCACATGCCTAAGGGCTCTTGGGCTTGAGGGCGATTTGGAGAGGGGGAGGAGAACCAGAAACATAACAGGGGTGAGGAAGAGAAGGAGAGGGGGAAGTGTGAGGGCGAAATCAATTCTCATAGTTGTTGGAAACGGCAGCAAGGTTGCCAGAGCTTCAAGAAATCTTGCAGGGGTTGATGTGAGAAGCGTCGCAGAGCTTGACGTGAGCTCACTGGCACCAGGCACGCACGCAGGAAGACTGACTCTCTGGAGCAAGAGGGCAGTTGAGGAGCTTGCAAAGATGTGATATTTATGGTTGTAATGTACCCCATAATGACAGAGAAGGCAATTGCGCTGATAGAGAAGGAGAACAAAATGGTTTTCATAGTTGAAAAAGATGCCACAAAGAAGGAGATTGCCGATGATGTTGAGAAGTCGTACAATGTGAAGGTGGACAAGGTGAATGTTCTCATAACGCCTCAGGGCAGGAAAAAGGCATACGTGAAGCTTCAGAAAGGCTACTCTGCAGATGAGCTGGCCGCAAAGTTGAAGATTATTTAGGTGAGATGAATGGGAAAGAGACTTATACAACAGAAACTTGGCAAGGGCTCTCCAAGCTATAAGAGACCTTCGAGCAGGTGCAAGGCTGATGTTGAATACAGGAATCTTGATGAGCTTGAGAAGAGCGGAAAGCTGGACGGCGAGGTGGTGGGGTTTGTTGATGACCCTGCCAGAACTGCCATTCTCATGGAAGTGAAGTTCAATAATAACGAGATGAATTTATTCATAGCGCCAGAAGGAGCAATGATTGGAGACAGAATAGAGGTTGGCGTCAGCGCTGGTGTGAAGCCAGGGAATGTCCTCCCCCTGAACTCAATTCCCGAGGGGATGCCTGTTTATGATATTGAGATCACCCCGGGTGACGGGGGCAGGCTAGTCAGGAGCAGCGGCACAACTGCATTTGTTGTTTCTCATGAGGGCAATACTGTTACAGTGAGGCTCCCTTCAAAGAAGCTCAAGATGCTTGATGGAAGGTGCAGGGCACAGGTTGGAGTTATATGCGGAGGGGGTAGGCTGGAGAAGCCTTTCCTCAAAGCCGGCAAGAAATTCTACGCCATGGGTGCAATGAACAGAAGGTGGCCCAATGTGAGAGGAGTTGCAATGAACCCGTACAACCATCCATTTGGAGGTAAGGAGCACCACAAGGGAAGACCCTCAACGGTTTCAAGAAGCACTCCTCCAGGGAGAAAGGTCGGGCATCTTGCAGCTAGGAGGACTGGAAGAAGGAGAGGAAAAAGCGTAGAAAGGGAGGAGACGGGTGGGTAGATGGCGAGAAAGGTTCAGTACAGGGGAAAGACTCTCGATGAACTGAAGCAGATGACTGCTGAGGAATTCTCAAAACTCCTCAAGTCGAGGGCAAGAAGGGCCCTGAAGAGAGCTTCCGCCGTATACAGGAAGCTGCTTGAGAAGGTGAAAAGAGCCGGAAGCGATGGCAAGGGCGAGAAGGTTGTAAAAACCCACCTGAGGGATGCGGTCATAATGCCGGACTGGGTGGGATTGAAGTTTGGCGTTCATAACGGGAAGGAATTCAAGACTGTTGAGATAAAGGTGGAGATGATAGGGCACAGGCTTGGCGAGTTCTCCCACACTACGGGAAGGGTAGCTCACTCAGGCCCAGGTGTCGGAGCAACAAGAGGTTCCAAGTTCATACCGTTGAAGTAAGGTGCGATGATGGAATACAGCTACAAACCAAAGGAAGGGGTTCGCGCAGCAAAGGCGCTGATGCATGATATTGATGCGTCATTCAAAGACCTTAGCCAGGTCTGCGGGAACATAAGCGGCAGGGAAGTTTCAAAGGCAGTGCAGCTGCTTGAGAGCGCAAAGCTCGGCGAGGTCCCCATACTGTACAGAAAATTCAACAAGAAGTGCGGGCACAGGAAGGAGCTCGGAGGGAGAAGGGGCAGATACCCAAAGAAAAGCGCTAGAATAGTTTTAGAGGTGCTGAGGAGCGCCATGGCAAATGCAAAGAATGTTGGGCTTGGCGAGAAGCTTGTTGTGAGGCACGCTTCGGCAAACAAGCAGAACATATATCCGAGGATGGCTTCTAAGGGAAAGGCCATGAGGTCAAATTATGAAACAGCAAAGGTGGAGATAGTTCTGGAGGAGTTGAAGTGATATGGCAATTGAGAGAAAATTCTTAGAGGATTCAATAAGCCGGTACAAGCTTGCAGCCTACCTGGAGAAGGAGCTGGACAGGGCGGGCTTCTCAAAGGTTGATATACAGAGAACTCCAATGGTCACAAGGATAAATGTTGAGGTCACAAAGCCAGGCAAGGTGATTGGAAGGAAGGGCAAGACAATCAAGGATTTGACAGATGCTATACAGAAAAACTTCGGGGTTGATAACCCGCAGATAAGCGTCTCAGAGGTCACAAACGAGAATCTGGAGCCAAGGTTGGTTGCAAAGAGGGTTGTGAGGTCTATTGAGATGGGAAGGAATGTGAGAAGAATACTGCATTTCACGCTGAAAACAATCATGGATGCTGGCGCTCTTGGAGCTGAGATAATTGCAAGCGGAAAGATTGCGGCAAAGGGAGCAAGAGCAAAAAGACTCAGGGTTGGTGCGGGTTATCTGCCAAAGTCAGGTGAGCCCTCAAGGTTGGTGAGAGTTGCACATGTAACTGCGTATCCAAAATTCGGTGCAATAGGTGTGCGTGTAAAGATAGTTCCTCCGGGAACTGTATTCCCTGGCAAAGAAAAAACAAAGCCCATTGAGCTGCCGAGAGTGATAAAGGAGGCAGCTGCAGAGAGTGAGGAAGATGCCGATATTGAGAGTAAATGAGCTCAGAAGTATGGAAAATGCGACTCTGAAGAGCAAGCTGTCAGAGCTAAGGAACGAGCTGAGAATCGACAAGGGCAGCGTTGCAAGCGGAGGGAAGGCGAGCAACCCCGGCAGGATGAAGGAGTTGAGAAAGAGTATTGCAAGAATATTGACAGTTCTTAGGGAGAAAAAAATTGAAATTTGAAGAGGTGAAAGGTTTAGATGGGAGAAATATGTTCCAAATGCGGGCTTCCGAAAGAGATTTGCGCGTGCGAAGCTCTTGAGAGAGAAGGAGCCAAGAGGATAAAAATTTACAGCACGAAGAAAAAGTTCGGCAAACTCGTGACAATAGTAGAAGGGTTGGACGAGGGCGAGCTGAACAAAATCTCAAAAGAGCTGAAGAGGGCTCTCGCATGCGGCGGCAGCGCAAAGGGAGGCGTGATGGTGCTGCAGGGGGAGCACAGGGACAAGCTCAAGCAGCTCTTAACAAAGATGGGGTATATGGAAGACAGCATAGACGTGGGATGATGATTGACAAGAGCAACATATTGATTCATGAGTTCATGGGATTGGAGGTAGAAGTTTCAAAGAGCACATGCAGGAACCTAATAGGAAAGAAAGGTAGAGTGGTTGACGAAACTAAGAACACAATTGAGATTGAGAAGGATGGAGTCACAAGAACTGTTCCAAAAAGGGCGAGCACCTTCAGGTTCCGCCTGCCAAGCGGTGGCAGCGTGGAGGTTGAGGGAAGGCTCATAGAATACAGGCCCGAGGACAGGCCGAAGAGGCTCATGAGGCATGTGAGGAAGGTGGGATGATGGCAACGTGCAATGATAAGAAATGTTTCAAGCATGGGTGTGTCAAGATAAGGGGAGGCACCATAGAGGGAATTGTAGTGAGCGACAGGGGCAGGAGGACTGCAATAGTTGAAAGGCCTCTGGTGAAGTACATTTCCAAATATGAGAGGTCTGCAAGGAGGAACTCAAGGATAGCGGCACATAACCCGGACTGCATAGGTGCAAAGGAAGGGGATACTGTGAAGATTGCGGAATGCAGGAAGCTGAGCAGGACAAAGGCATGGAGCGTTGTTGAGATTACGAAGAAAGCCGAGAGAGGTAGTTGAGATGAAAGGCATGCAGAGCAGAGTCACAGGGGGATTGACAATAGGCTCCCGCCTTATTTGCGATGACAACAGCGGAGCCAAGATTGTCCAGATAATAGGGGTGAGGGGCAGCCACACTAAGAGGACAAGGACTCCTTCAGTCGGGATAGGCGATATAGTGATAGTTGCGGTCAAGAAAGGAGTTCCGCAGATGAAGAAGAAGGTCGAGAAGGCTCTTATAATAAGGCAGAGGATGCCCTACAGGAGAGCTGACGGCATGAGGATTGAGTTTGAGGACAATGCAGTTGTGCTTATAGATGACCAGGGCTTGCCCAAGGCAACCGAGATAAAGGGCGCAATAGCAAGGGAGGTTGTTGACAGATTCCCAAAGGTTGCCGGCATAGCCAGCGCGGTGGTTTGATGGTATCCCCAACTGATTCAAAACAGCCGAGGAAGCAGAGAAAGGCCAGGTACGAGGCTCCGCTGCACATCAGGCAGAAGTGGCTTGCAGTGCATATGGACAAGGAGATGAAGGGAAAGCTCAAGACTGCGAGGAGAAGCGTGCCTGTGAGGGAAGGGGACCGGGTAAAGATAATGAGGGGGGAGAACAGCGGGAAGAGCGGCAAGGTGTCAAGGGTTGATTTGCGGTACGGAAAGGTTTATGTTGAAGGGGTTGTCAGGAAAAAGGGGAAGGGGGGAGAGGCTTTGATTCCAATAGACCCTTCAAAGCTTCTGATGATTGAGGCCGGCTTCTCAGACAAGATGAGGGGCAGGATACTTGAAAGGTCAAGGAAAATAGAATGAGGTAGGTTGAATGGCTAAAAAAGGCGGTTCGCCGCATATGAAAAGGATTGCTTCGCCGAGGTACGTTACGATAGCAAGAAAGAGTGACGTGTGGCTCACCAAGCCCGCGCCAGGGCCCCACAGCCTTGGCAGCTCCATGGCATTGGGGGTTGTCCTCAGGGATATCCTGAGGGTGGCTGACTCAATAAGAGAGGTGAAGAAAGTCCTCATGGGGGGGAACGTGCTTGTTGACGGCAGGGTTGTGAAGGACAGGAAATTCCCTGTTGGGCTTATGGATGTGGTCAGCATACCGAAGCTCAAAAAAGATTACTGGGTGGGAGTTGACAGGAAGGGCAGGTTCAAGCTTGTAGAAGTGGACGGCGAGAAGTCAAAATTCAAGCTGTGCAGGGTTGAGGGCAAGCACAGCATTTCCGGAGGCGCTTTCCAGATTGCGCTGCATGACGGCAGGACTGCTGTGGGCGGCAAGGAGTTCAAGCTTGGTGATACAGTAAAGCTGTCTGTGCCTGAGCAGAAGATAGTTGCTGTAATGAAGCTGGAGCCCAATGCGAGCTGCATAATAACAAGCGGAAAGCACGCTGGGGAGCTGGCAACAATTGACGAACTCTACCACAAGAAAGGCGCGAGGAGGGCGGAGGCAAAGCTGCACTCAGATTCAGAAAGCTTCATAACGGTGAGGGATTACCTTTTCATTGTTGGCGGTGAGGCGCAGGTGTTCAAATGAATCCAATGAGGGATATACGCATTGAGAAGGTCACCGCGAACATGGGAGTAGGAGAAGGCGGTGAGAAGCTTGAGAGCTGCTCAGGGCTGCTGGGCAAGATAAGCGGAAAGAAGGCGGTGAGGACAATTGCGAGGGTAAGGAATCTTGTCTTCAAAATAAGGAAGGGCGATCCCATAGGGACAAAGGTGACAATCAGGAGCAAGGAAGGGGAGGAATTCCTCAGGAAGGCGCTGGAAGCTGTCGATAAGAAAATCGGCTCAAGGGCATTTGACAAGGAGGGGAATTTCTCATTCGGAGTGAAGGAGTACATAGATTTTCCCGGGGTAAAGTACGACCCGAAGCTTGGAATTGTTGGTTTTGATGTCTGCGTGACTCTCAAGAGGAGGGGAGGCAGGGTGGCCAGAAGGAGGAGGGGCCAGCATGCAATTGGGAGGAGGCACAGGATAACAAAGGAGGAGGGAATGTCATTTGCAAAGGATGTTCTTGGAGTTGAAATAGTGTGAGTTGGTTGAATGACTAGCAAGAAGGTTTCACATGAGAAGAGGCTCAAGCTGAAATATAAGGGAAGAGGCTTGAGGAAGTGCAGATTCTGCGGCAACGCGAGAGGAGTGATTAGGATGTACGAACTGTACATATGCAGGAGGTGCTTCAGGGAAGTCGGAGAGAGCATAGGCTTCAGGAAGTTTTAGGTGGTAGAATGGCGAATGACCCGCTTGCGGATGCGATTAACACGATAAAAACGCACGAGATACTGGGAAGGTCTTCATGCGTGATAAAGCCGGCCTCCAAGCTCATAAAGGAGGTTCTCATGATTTTCCAGCAGCACAAGTATATAGGCGAGTTCGAGTATGTTGACGATGGAAAGTCTGGCTCATTCAAGGTTCAGCTCAAAGGCAGCATAAACAACTGTGGAGTGATAAAGCCAAGGTTTGCTGTGAAGAACGGCGAGTGGGCCAAGTGGGAGCAGAGGCACATACCCAGCCCTGAGTTTGGCATACTAATAGTCTCAACCCCCCAGGGGCTCATGACGAATGCAGATGCAAGAGGGAAAAACATAGGGGGAAGGCTCATAGCATATGTTTACTAGAGTGATTGCATGGTTGGCATACCAAAGGATGTTGAAGTTGACGTGAAGGGCAGCACGGTTGTGGTTAAAGGTAAGAAGGGCAAGGTTGAGAAGAGCTTCAGGGGGATAGGATTGAAGATTGAGAGAAAGGGAGATTCAATAGAAGTTGACGGAGGGAACGGGGGCAAGATGCTTGCCGGAACTGTGGAGTCGCATCTCAAGAATATGTTTCAAGGAGTGAGTGAGGGTTACTCCCGCAGGCTCCAGATTATCCACTCCCACTTTCCAATGAGCGTTGAGGTGAAGGGGAAAGAGGTGCTCATAAAGAATTTCGTAGGAGAGAAAAAGCCACGCACAGCAGACATCGTCGGAGAGACAAAGGTTGAGGTGAAGGGAACCGATGTCCTTGTTTCAGGGCCTGACAAGGAGGCTGTGGGGCAGACCTGCGCCAACATATACCAGGCAACGAAGATAAAGCAGAAGGACAGCAGGGTCTTTCAGGATGGAGTGTATCCGGTTGAGTGATTCTTATGGCAAAGGTGAAAAAGAAAAAACACCCGAAATTCTTCAGGCAGAATTACGGAAGGACAGACAGGAAGAGGATAGGGAGTAGCTGGAGAAGGCCGAGAGGACATGACAACAAGAAAAGAGCCAAGCATGCTTTCGCCGGAGCCGAGCCCACCATCGGGTGGAGGAACGCCCGTGCTGTAAGGGGCCTGCATCCATCGGGGACATACGAAGCACTTGTCAAGAACATGGGGGAGCTGGGAAAGGTGATGCGCGGGACTGCCGTGAGAATAGCACACGGGATAGGGGTAAGAAAAAGGAATGCAATTGTTTCAAAGGCCAGGGAGTTGGGCTTGAAAATTTTAAACGAGTGATAAAATGGGAATGGCAACTGTGAGGAGGATTGCGGCTGAACTGCTCGGCGTTGGAGAGAGCAGGGTTAGGATAGATCCCAAGAATGCTAGCAAGGCAGAGGAAGCTCTTACAAGGGATGACATACGCTCGCTCATATCGCAGGGTGTAATCTATGCGCTTAGAAAAAGAGGAGTTTCAAGAGCGAGAGGAAGGAAGAAGCACCTGAAGATGAAGGTGGGTAGGAGAAGGGGGACGGGGAGCAGGAAGGGAAAGCGCTACTCAATCGTTCCAAGAAAGACGGTGTGGATACACCGCGTGAGGGCGCAGAGGGCCCTGCTGAAGAATCTCTTGCTTGAGAAAAAGATACAGAATGACGCTTACAGAAAGGTTTACAGGATGGTGAAGGGAGGCGCCTTCAAGAGCAGGGCTAGCCTTCTCACCCATCTGAAGGACAACCAAATGATAAAGTGATAATATGGGAAAAGCAACTGGACCGACATACACCGTTCCGTTCAGGAGAAGGAGGCAAAGCCTCACAAACTATGCAAAGAGATTGGCGCTTCTGAAATCCATGAAGCCCAGGATGGTTGTGAGAAAAAGCAATAGGAATGTGCTTGTGCATTTCGTCAGCTATGCTGAGAACGGGGATGCAACTGTGGCTGTCGCAAACTCAAGGGAGCTTGCGAAGTTCGGCTGGCACTGCTGCGGCAACACTCCAACGGCATACCTGACGGGCCTGCTTGCCGGAAGGAGGGCAAAGGAGAAGGGAGTTGCGGAGTTCGTTCCCGATATAGGGCTGGCAACACCTTCAAAGGGCGCCGTGGTTTTCGCAGCTATCAAGGGGGCAATTGACGCTGGGCTGAAAACAAAATACGAGGAAGGCATGGTTGATGAAAAGAGGATAAGGGGAGAGCACGTGGCGAAGTATGCAGGTAGCCTGAAGGGCAAGCCCGAGTATGACAAGATTTTCTCATCATATCTCAAGGCAAACATTCAGCCTGAGAATATTCCTGCGATGTTCGACAAGGTCAAAGAGGAGATAATGAAGTAGGTGATAGTTGATGGCTAGAAGAATGATCAGAGGCAGAGACGAGGAAAACAAGGTATTCAACATTGACGAGTGGAACCCCAAGACCGAGATTGGGAAGAAGGTTAAGAACAAGGAGATAACGTCCATAGAGCAGGTGTTCGGCTTGGGCAAGCCAATAGTTGAGGATGGGATTGTTGATGCTCTTATGCCGGACTTGAAGGAGGAGGTGCTTGAAGTTTCCATGACGCAGAGGATGAGCGAGAACGGCAGGAAGACTCTGTTTCGTGCAATTGCCATAGTTGGAGATGGGCACGGACATATAGGCGTTGGAGCAGGCAAGGCGGAGGAGGCCAAGCCGTCAATAGAAACGGCAGTGAAGGCTGCCAAGAGAAATGTTATAGGCGTCGCGCTTGGATGCGGCTCATGGGAGTGCGGCTGCAAGCAGAAGCACACCATCCCAATAAAGGTTATTGGGAAGAACGGCGGAGTTATAATAACGCTCAAGCCTGCTCCGAGAGGAGTCGGCATAGCAGCAGATGAAATTGTGAGAAAGGTCCTCAGAATGGCAGGGGTGAAGGACAGCTGGGGGTTTGCCAGGGGCAGAACAAGAAGCATATACAACACTGCAATGGCATCCTATGATGCTCTCAACAGCCTTAACAGGATGAAGTTCCACAAAGAGTGGGACACGCTGCTTGAGGAAAGCAAGGAGGTTGAAGCTGATGTCAAAGAGAGTAGCGGTAGTTAGAGTGAGGGGGACAGTGGCGACAACGGGAGAGATAGAGGACACTCTGGGAAAGCTCAAGCTCACAAGGGTCAACCACTGCGTTGTAATAGATGATACTCCGCAGAACATGGGAATGGTGAAGAAGTGCTCTAATTATGTGACATGGGGCGGGATAGACGCAGGCACGCTTGCTCTTATGCTTGCCAAGAGGGCGAGGGCGCCCGGAAACAGGAGGATTGGGGTTGATGAGCTCAAGGGCAGCGGTTTCGAATCTTTTGATGATTTTGCTGAGAAAGTCTTCAATTTTAAGTGCGAGCTGGAAGCTTTGAAGTGCTTGAAGCCTGTGTTCAGGCTCCATCCGCCAAAGAAGGGTTACAGGCATGTTAAAAAGCCTTACCCAAAAGGAGCTCTGGGCAACAGGAAAGAGGAAATAAACGAGCTTTTGAGAAGGATGGTGTGATTATGGTTAGAAGGTACAGGAAGAGGAGCAGGAAGAAGTACCTCGGTTCAAGGAGCTGCGGGGCGGGAAACATAAAGCACAGGAGAGGCAAGGGAAGCAGGGGAGGAGTCGGCTATGGAGGGGGTAAGAACAAATGGACTTACATTGTGAAGTATGAACCTGACCATTTCGGCAGGCACGGCTTTGTGCCGCCCAAGAGCAGCAGACTGAAGGACATAAATTTATGGGAGATCAATAATATGGTGGAGGGTGGGAAGTTAAAGAAGGACAGCTCTGGAAGATTCATTGTTGAGCTAATGGGTTATAAGGTTCTTGGGAGCGGCAAGCTGAACTCGCCAGTTTCCATAAAGGCAACTTCATTCTCCAAGAGTGCAGTTGACAAGATAAAAAGCTTTGGTGGTGATGCGAAGGTAGAGTGAGAATATGGCGTTGGAATTTGTGGAACCAATAATAAGGATTCTACCGGAGATTAGGACTCCTGACAGAAAGCCGGCTCTGAGAGAGAAGATATACTGGACTGCCGCTGCGCTTGTAATATTCTTTGTTATGTACCACGTATACCCTGTCGGGAGGTACCCAATCCCGCAACAGTTCGAGTTCGTGCAGATGATAACTGCGAGCAAGGTCGGGAGCCTCATAACAGCGGGTATAGGACCTATTGTGCTGTCTTCAATATTCCTGCAGCTCTTCGTTGGAGCCAAAATAATAGACATTGACCTTAAGGATGAGAAGAACAAGAGGAGATTCCAGGGGACGCAGAAGGCTCTGGCTCTTATCCTGGCTTTCTTTGAGGCAGGAATATATGTTTATACCAACGCAGTTCCAGTAAAGGGTGCAGGCATACCGGCCGGTAACATTGAGCCGCTATTTGGGAGCCTTGCTTTTACTCAGCTGCTCGTGATATTCCAGCTCGCCATGGGTTCGGTCATACTGCTGTGTCTGGATGAGATAGTTGCAAAGTATGGAATAGGTTCAGGCATAAGCCTTTTCATAGCTGCGGGTGTCTCTCTCGCAGTGGTGCAGGGCACATTCGGGGTTTTAATCCCTCAGGCAGCGCAGTATCTTGGAGAGGGAGGGGCAAACGCAGTACCACTGGCTATTCTCGCAATGCTCCCGCTGGTGTTCACATTTATAGTATTTATCGCAAGCTCCTATGCAGAAGGCATGAGAGTGGAGGTGCCCCTGGTTTTCGAGAGAATCAGAGGAGTTGGCGGCAGGTACCCGATAAAGTTCCTCTACGTTTCGAACGTGCCGGTGATTCTGGCTGCTGCACTCATGATGAATTTCCAGCTCTTGGCAAGGGCCATAGGAAACAGCTCATTTTACATAGGAGGCATGAATGTAATGAGTTCCTTGGCTGTTGTCGACAGCAACGGAAGGCTTGTTGACGGGCTTCTGTATTTCATGACACCAAGTTTTCCAAACCCTATTCTTGTGGGGTATATACCATACGTGAACGCCCTTCTGGCAGCAACAACCCAGTACAGCCACATACCTGAGTATGTGCATGTAATTACCTATGTGCTCACCATGGTTGTGCTCTGCGTAATATTCGGAAGCTTCTGGATTGAGACTACTGGGATGGGCCCGAAGGACATTGCAGAGCAGCTCAAGGGCTCGGGCCTGCAGGTGCCTGGCTTCAGGAGGGACCCGAGAGTGATTGAGAAGGTGCTTGAGAAATACATACCGATGATAACGATTCTGGGTAGTATATTTGTAGGGCTTCTGGCATCATTTGCGGATTTGACAGGGGCGCTGGGAACGGGCACAGGCATACTGCTGACTGTGGGCATACTGAACAACATGTACGAGATTATGAAAAAGGAGCAGATGCTGGAGCTGTATCCGGCATTGAAGAACCTGATGGGGTGATGGGGGTAATGATAATAGTCATGGGGCTTCCGGGAGCAGGAAAGACAACGGTGCTCAACGGAGCGGTTTCAGGATTTGCAGACTGGAAAGTCTTGAACTACGGAGACATGATGTTTGAGATAGCGAAGAGGGAAAAGATTGTGAATGAGAGGGATGAGATGAGGAAACTCCCGCTGAAGAGCCAGAAGAGGATTCAGGATGAAGCAGCGAAGAAACTCTCGGAGATACAGGGGAAGGTTATATTGGACACCCACTGCTCTATACAAACGGCAACAGGTTATATGCCAGGGCTTCCCTTCGACCAGCTCAGGAAACTCAAAGTGGATTACCTGGTGTTCATAACAGCTCCGGCAAAGGACATACTCGGCAGGAGGCAGAGGGACACAACAAGGAAGAGAGATGTGGTGAGCATTGAGGATGTGGAGAGGGATATTTCAGTGAACATCTCATATCTCTGCACCTACTCTGTCTTGAGCGGCGCAGCTGCGAGCATAATAACCAACGCAGACGGGAAGCTTGATGATGCGGTTGGAAGGCTTAAGGAAGTTATAAAGAAGGCGGGTGAGGCTTGATATGGAAGATTCTACTATTGCTTTCTTCATAATAACGGTGACTGCGGTGATTTACTCAGCAACATCATTGTATGTGACAAAGATAGTAGGCAACAGGAAGAGGGTTAAGGAGATTCAGGAGGAGATGAACAGGGTAAGCAAACTTCTAAGAAAGACGGACTACAAGAGCGATGCCGAGAGGAAGGAGGCGGAAGAGCTGCAGAGCAAGATACCTAAGCTGATGAGCGAGAGCATGATACTGCAGTTCAAGCCGCTGATTATACTGCTTCCGGTATTCGCCATAATGAGCTACCTTATCAGGTCAACTTTCCCCTATCTGCAGGTCAAGCTCAGCTTCTCAATCCCCACATTCCCCTACTACTGGCTGCTGCTGAGGTTTAATTTTGATACTTTTCCAAACTGGAGGAACGAGTTCGGGACGTTCGGCTGGCTTCTGCTGTGCGTTGTGTTCTCAGGTATTGTAATTCAGGTAGTTGTTGATCAAATAGAGAAAAGAAGGAGAAAGTGATAAAATGTTGCCGAGATTCAGATCTAAATCTATAAGAAAGGTCCAGAAAAAAATCAGCGGGACATTCCGCTACGTGAGAAGGAAAGGCAGGACAGCATGCTGCGCGCTCTGCGGAATTAAGCTTAACTTGAGAAGGGACGGAGCGAAGAGCAAGAGGATACCCAGCAGGCCGTTCGGAGGGGTTCTTTGCGCCAGATGCTCTTTTGACGTGATGAAACTTGTAGGAAAGGTCAGGGGAGCATATATAAAGCTGGAGGACATCGACATGAAGAGGAGGAAGTTTGTGGGGCAGATGATGAAATGATAATATGCGTATCGGGCCTAGCCGGCTCGGGAAAAAACACCGTCGGGGAGATAGTTGCGAAGAAACTCAATCTTGATGAGGTGAAGCTCTCCTTCAAGGATGAGGCGAAGAGGGAGAATGTTGACTTGATGACAGTGCAGAAGGAGGCGACAAAGAATGAGAGCTACGACAGGGAGCTGGACAGGGAGATTGTGAAGCGCGCCAAGAAAGGAAACTGTGTTGTGATGACATGGCTCGGCCCTTGGATAGTGAAGAATGCAGACTTGAGAGTTTGGCTCAATGTGAGTGAGAGAGAAAGGGCAAAGAGAGTCGCAAGGAGGGACAGGATGAGCCTCAAGAAAGCTCTTGAGCACATAAGGAAGAGGGATGACAACAACAGGAGGAGGTACAGAAGGTACTACGGAATTGACATAATGGACCACAGCATATTTGATCTGGAGATAAACTCCGATGTTTTCAACCCGCAGCAGATTGCGGGCATAGTGATAAAGGCCGCTGAAGCCAAGCGAGCCGGGAGGAGATGAGGTGTTTGCATGGCAGCTATTAGTGTAGGCAGTGTTTGTATGAAGAACAGGGGGAGAGATGCCGGCAGGAAATGCGTTGTTGTGAACCTTGTTGATGCGAACTATGTTGAAATTCTGAGCGCCGGGAGGAAGAAGAGGAGGAAATCCAATGTCAGGCATCTGGAGCCTCTTGGCGAGAAAATCGAGCTCAAGGCAAGCGATGAGGAGACGAGAAAACTCATTGAGGGATGAATTTGCAGGAAACACTTGTAAAGGTTGAAGAGGAAAGCGACGAAAGGTACGGGAAACGCCCCCAAGAAAGGAGCGTTGAGGAGCTTATGGAGTATGGAATTGTGCTCGCGGACAAGCCGCAAGGCCCTTCAAGCCATGAGGTGACTTCCTGGGTGAGGAAGATGCTCAATGCATCCAAAGCTGGACATTCCGGAACGCTTGACCCCAATGTCAGCGGAGTTCTTCCAGTTGGGCTGAACAGGGCAACAAGGGCAATGGGCCTCATGCTGAAAAGCTCCAAGGAATATGTGGGGATAATCAAGTTCCACTGCGATGTGAGCCAGGATAAGGTTAACAGCATTTTCAAAAAATTCAGCGGTGAAGTTGAGCAGATGCCGCCAGTGAAATCCGCCGTGAGGAGGGTTTTGAGGAAGAGAAAGGTTTATTACCTTGAACCTCTAGAATTTAATGGAAGAGAAGTCCTCTTTAGAGTCGGATGCGAGGCGGGAACCTATATCAGAAAGCTCTGCTTTGATATGGGAAAGGAATTAGGATGCGGAGCTAATATGCTCGAACTGAGGAGGACGAAAGTTGGAGGGCTTGAGGAGAGCCGAATTTCAACTCTACAGGATGTGAAGGATGCCTTCTGGCTCTGGAAGGAGAAGGGAAATGAAAAGGAGATGAGAAGGGTCATTCTTCCAATTGAGGATGGGCTGGGTTTGGGAAGAATCTGGCTGAGGGATTCCGCCATTGAGGCGGTATGCTCGGGGGCAGTCCTTGCAGCACCGGGAATTGCGAAGCTTGAGGATGGAATTGCAGCCGGTGATAACGTCGCGTTAATGAGCCTTAAGGGGGAGCTCGTTGCATTTTCAGCTGCACAGGCGAGCTCTCACGAAATGCTCGCGATGAAGAATGGAGTTGCAGCAAAAACAATAAGGGTGATGATGAAGAAGGGTACATATCCAAAATGCTGGTGATGAGATGCCGGGGTGACGGAATCTGGTCAACGTGTACGCCTGGAATAATCTCCCGGCAAGCGTATGGCCTTTGCGGGCCTTATGGGTTCAAATCCCATCCCCGGCGTTATCAAAAAGAGTGATGGTATGGCAAAGAAAACTGAAAAAGCAGTGGAGAGCAAAGCTGAAGCAGCTAGCTCAGAGAAGGAGATAAAGGGAATTGTCAGAATTGCTGGCAAGGATATAAAGGGCGAGATGAAGCTGCGCAGGGCTCTCATGCAGGTCAAGGGCATAGGCGTGACGCTGAGCTCCGCCTTGACGAAAATTATTTCATCTGAACTCAAGATTCCAAAGGATGTTATGATTGGGGAGCTGAGCGATGACCAGCTTGACAATCTTGCTGAGATAATAGGCAACCCATTCAAGCATGGCATACCTGAAAGGATGCTGAACAGGCAGAGAGATATCGATACGAGCCAGAGCATTCATCTCATAGGAACCGATCTTATATTCAGGACGAAGCAGGATATAACGAATGCAAAGGACATGAATACATGGAAGGGATACAGGCACGCCTACGGGCAGAAAGTGAGAGGGCAGAGGACAAGGACAACCGGCAGGACGGGCATGACTGTGGGTGTGCTGAGAAAGGCAATGCTTGCAAAGGCGGCAGCGGCAAAGGCGACTGGAGCAGCCGGAACTGCTGCAACTCCCGCAGTTGAGGAGAAGAAGCCCGCTGAAGAGAAGAAGAAGGAGTGATAAGCTATGGGAGACCCTAAAAAACTTAAGAGAAAATATGAATCTCCAAAAAAGATTTGGGACCGCACTAGAATTGAGGAGGAGCAGAAACTTCTTGAGGAATTCGGGCTGAAGAACATGCATGAGCTGAGAGTTATGCAGATGGAGCTGAAGAAAATAAGAAGGGAAGCGAGGAGGCTTCTCTCAATGGGTGAAAAGGGTAGGAAGCTTGGCAAGCCCCTGCTGGAGAAGGTTGTGAGGCTGGGCATAGCGAAGCCAGATACTTCGCTTGAGGACTTGCTGTCGCTTACAATAATGGACGTGCTTGACAGGAGGCTTGAGACCAGGGTGTTCAAGAAAGGCCTAGTAAGGTCAATTGAGCAGGGCAGGCAGCTAATAGTGCACGGGCACATAGCAATAGAAGGCAGGAAAATATCCGCGCCAAGCTACCTTGTGCCTGTTGATGAGGAGGATAGGATAGGTTACTACAAGAATGTTAATTTCATTCCAATTGTCGTAGGCAAAGCGAAGGAGAGCAAGGAGGGTGAGAAAGTTGGCGGAGGAGAAGGAAGCAGAAAAGAAGAGTGAAGCACCAAGCGCACCTGAGGAAGAAAAGATTATCAGGAGAAGAAGGGATGAGAGATGGGGAGTTGCAAATGTATACTCATCCAAGAATGACACGATAATAACGATAACAGATATAAGTGGCGCCGAGACCGTGGCTGTTGGAAGCGGCGGGATGATTGTGAAGGCTGACAGGGAAGAAGGATCTCCCTACGCAGCAATGCAGGCTGCTTTCAAGGCTGCCAGCAAGGCAAAGGAGAGGGGCATAACGGCAGTTCACATAAAGATACGCGCACCCGGAGGGCACGGCAATAAGACGCCGGGTCCTGGTGCTCAGGCGGTTGTGAGGGCGCTTGCAAGGTCCGGCCTTAGGATAGGCAGAATAGAGGATGTGACACCAATCCCCACAGATACAACTAAGAGGCCTGGTGGGAGAAGGGGGAGAAGGGTATAAGGTGGTTGTCTTGAAAATTGAGGTATTGCATTCGAAAGGAAATGAAATGGAGTTCGTTCTGAAGGACGCTACAGTAGCGTTCGCCAATGCCATAAGGAGGATGGGCATGTCACAGGTGCCAGTGTTCGCCATAGACAGCGTGACGTTCTATGAGAACAACTCCGCTGTGTTCGATGAGTACATAGCGAACAGGCTCGGCCTGATTCCGCTGACAAGCGAGGGCGCGCACAAGGCTGATGAGGAGGTGCTGCTGTCCCTGGGGGCAGAAGGTCCTAAGATGGTGCACTCAAAGGAGCTCAAGAGTTCCACTCCGAAAGTGAAGTGCGTTTACGACAACATACCGATAATAAAGCTCGGCGAGGACAGGGGGATAAGGCTGGAGGCAAAGGCCAAGATTGGAAGGGGCACGGAGCATGCAAAATTCCAGGCAGGAATAATATCATACGGCTATGAGTCGAATGGCAAGAAGAACTTCAAATTCATGGTTGAATCATTCGGGCAGGTCAGCCCAAAAACAATGCTACTGAAGGCGGCAGAGGGATTGAAGGAGAAATGTGATGAGTTAAACTCGCAGCTAAAGGATGTATAGCGCGGGGGTGGCAGAGTCAGGTCAAATGCGCAGGACTGAGGCTCCTGTGCCTTTAGTGGCTGCGTGGGTTCAAACCGAAAGGTTGCCCAAAAATCCCATCCCCCGCATTTTTGGTGATTGGATGAAAAGAGGTCCGGAAAGCAAGAGAACATTGGAACTTGTGAACCTCCTGAGAAAGAAGGCTGTGGAGGAGAAGGTTGGAATATGGAAGAGGGCTGCAGAGAAGCTCTCGCGCAGCGCAAGGAGGATGGCAGAGGTAAACCTCTACTGCATAGACAGGTACAGCAAGGAAGGCGATACCGTTCTTGTTCCGGGCAAGGTGCTGTCAACAGGAGTTCTGAGCCATAAGGTCACGGTTGCAGCTCACAAGTTTTCTGCAAGCGCTGCGGATAAAATAAGGAAGGCTGGCGGAGAATGTTTGAGCATATATGAGATTGTGAAGGATAATCCGAAAGGAAAGGGAATCATTTTGATGGAGTGAGTAGAATGAAAGTCATAGATGGAACGAATCTTGTGATGGGAAGGCTTGCGGCAAAGGCTGCCAAGTATCTCCTTAGCGGCGAGGAGGTTGTCATCCTGAATGCAGAGAGAATAGTCATAGTCGGGAGAACCGAGAACATTGTCGGGAAGTACTGGGAGAGGAGGCAGAGGAAGGACAAGGCAAAGCCTGAGAACTCGGCAAAAACTCCCAGGAGGCCGGACATGTTTGTCAAGAGGGTTATACGGGGGATGCTGCCTTTCAAGAGAAGCAGGGGGAGAAAGGCATTCGAGGGGCTGAGGGTTTATGTTGGAGAGCCTGCGCAGTTCAAGGATACGGCAAGGGAAGATATGTCGAGGATGAGCTGCCTGAATGTCAAGAGCAGGTATATTGACGTTGGGAAGGTTTGCGAGAGACTGGGGTATAACAAAGGTGTTTAGATGGCAAAAGCTAAGAGCGCTAAGAAGAAGGTTGTTCCGAAAGCAAAGCCTAAGAAGCCCAAGGTAGTTGTGACAAGGGGAAAAAGGAAGGAGAGCATCGCAAGGGCATATGTCCGGGAGGGAAAAGGAGTAGTGAGGATAAACAGCTTCTCCCTTGACGGCATGCCGACGGGCTACCTCAAGAGCATAATTATGGAGCCGCTTGTCATGGCAGGCGAAAAGGCGAAGAACCTTGACATAAGAGTAGTTGTGAAAGGTGGCGGAGTGATGGGTCAGGCCGAAGCTGTGAGGACGGCAATTGCGAGGGGAGTTGTTGAATTCGCCGGAGATGAGGAGCTCAGAAAGAGCATAACCGGCAGGGATAGGTTCATGCTTCTGGAAGATTCAAGGAGAGTTGAGCCGAAGAAGTATAAAGGGCCGAAAGCAAGAGCCAGATTCCAGAAGTCGTACAGGTGATACTATGATGATTCCGATAAGGTGTTTCACTTGCGGGGGCGTAATAGCCCACAAGTACGAGGAGTACACCAAGAGGGTGAAGGAGGGAGAAAGCCCTGAAAAAGTTCTGGACAAGCTTGGGGTGAAAAGGTATTGCTGCAGGAGAATGTTTCTGGGCCATGTGAACTTCATAGATGAAATAATAAAATATGGGAGGCATTAGACTTGTAGGGGCCGTGTGCTAGCCTGGCATGCTTCCGGCTTCAGAGCAAAACTCTGCCGGAATGGGGTGCCGGCGACCCGAGGAGCTTCCTGAGTAACATCAGGTTGAATGGGAATTCAAATCTCGGCGGCCCCATTTTGTTAAGGGGGGTTTGTATGAGTGAACTTTTGATTCAGCAGGAAAAGTACCTTGAGGCGGGCATACACATAGGTACGAAGATAAAAACGCCCGATATGAACCAGTTCATATACAAGGCAAGGCAGGACAGGCTGTATGTGCTGGACTTGAAGAAAGTGGATGAGAGGATAAGGGTTGCTGCAAAGTTCATTTCTCACTACAAGCCCGAGGAAGTTCTCATTGTGGCCTCAAGGCTGTATGCGGGCAGCTCCGCGAAGAAGTTCTGCGAGGCTGTCGGGTGCAGGGTTGTTGAGGGCAGGTTCGTCCCTGGAATGCTGACAAACCCGGCCAGGGAGGATTTCTCGGAGCCCAGGCTGCTTTTCGTATCAGACCCCAAGAATGAGAGGCAGGCAATAAAGGAGGCAAACGCCATGGGCATACCGATAATTGCGTTATGCGACACGGATAACTCCACAAAGTTTGTTGACTGGATTATTCCGTGCAACAACAAGGGCAGAAAATCCCTGGCGCTCATCTTCTATCTTCTTGCTAGAGAGATAGCGAGGGCGAAGGGAGAAATTCCAGAAGGAGAGGAGTTCAAGCTCAAGCCAGAGGACTTTGAAGGGATGAGCGAGGAGGAAGAAATCTCAGCTTGAGCCCTCGATGCATTTGCTCTTTACGAACGGGTCAGCTATGTTTTGGCACAGCGTAGAGTTCTTGCTGCTTATAGCAATCTTCTGGTAGCATTCATCCTTCCAGTTTGTGTAGTTTATGTCTGCGCACATGGAAGGGGCAAAGCTCTGGCCGTATATTACTGAAGAGTAGCATGTGTTCCTCCTGTAGTTATTCTGCATAGGAGAGCAGTAAGACGGATTGCTGCTGGTCTTTGCAACAGTGAGATAGCAGAGATCTCCTTTCATCGAATCTGTTATTTTGCCGCAGGGTGATGGGTCAGAAGTGGCATTGGCAACCTTCATGTAGCAGTCCTCCCGGTCATTTATGCATTCGTAGCAAATCATGCGGGAGCATATTGATGCATCCTTGCTTTTCATTGCTATGTCGGTAAAGCAGGCGTCCTGGTAGAGGTGGGTGCTTATGTTCAGGCATAGGTTTGGCGCGGTGTGCTCACTTGCGAAGACCTTAAAGCAGGAATCCTTCTGGAGATAGTCGGAAAGCTCGTTGCAACGAGCGTAGTCCCCTGTCAGTCTAGTTATGCATAGGTAGCGCGTATAGCTGAATGATATGTTTTCGCATAGGGAGGAATTAGAGGTCAGGTTTGCGAAATATTGGAAGCAGCTGTCTCTACCCCCAGAGCTTGAGAGCAAGCCGCATATCTTGTAATTGCTCTTGGCCTTTGCAAAATCGAAGTAGCAGTCATCCCAAAAAGAGTGATTTGTTATCTCATTGCATATCGAGTAGTTGTTCTTGCTCTTAGCCATGCACAGATTATAATCATAATTGGCAGACATGCCCTCGCAGAGCACGCTCTCGTCGCCAAGCTCTAGACGGCACTTCTTTCTCAGAGAGTCATTCTCGATTTTGTTGCATGTCATAATGCCGGCCATCGGTGCGATTGTGTGGTAACAGTCATCCCTCGTGTAGCCGTTCGCTATTCTCGCGCACAGGGCGGGATCTGTCAGGTTCACTGCGAACCTCAGGTTGCAGTTGTCCCTCAGCACGTCAGAGAATATGAATGAGCATGCGATGAGGTTGTTTTTTTCTATCGCATCATTGTAGTAGCATCTATCCCCATCATCTCGGTTGACAATCTGCGAGCACTGCAACTCAACTACTGGCGGTGGATTGACCGTTTCATTCTTCTGCTCTGGCGGATTGTAGGAAACACATCCAAGGAGCAGCAATAATAACAGTATGGATAGGGCAATATTAAATCTCATAAATAGTTTAAACTGTATCTATTTATTAAGATTATGGAAGTCAGCTTACCCTCTTATCTTCATCTGGCTTTCGCCATCAGTAATACCTCGTATCATCACTTAGATGTTTATGCATTTATTATTTAATATACCCGCGCACACGGAAGTATAAAAATGGGTATAGCCCCGGTCGGATTCGAACCGACGTGGGTGGGTCCAAAGCCCACCATCCTTGGCCACTAGATGACGGGGCTGCGTTTAAGAATTTGAATTTTTAATTTAATATGCTTTACCCACGTACACAACCTGCTCTGCCTCCTTGCCGCATCTTATGCACTTTCCTTTCGGCTTCTCCTCCTTTCCAAGCGGAGTTCCTCTTATATCCCCACCAACTGTTTCGGACTTGATGAAATCCGCGCACTCGACAGAGCCGCACCACTCAACCTTAACCAGCCCGCCATTCTCGTTTAAGATTTTCTTGAGTTGATTCATATCACTGGCTTCAAGAATGTGCTCCCTGAAGAATTTCTCAGCTCTTTTGACGAGGTTGCTCTGTATGTCCTCAGACATCTTGAGGACTTTTTCAACAAGCTCGCTCTCCTTGACGGTTATCTTCTCTCCAGTGTCCCTTCCCACTAGGATGAGCTGCTTTTTCTCAATGTCCTTGGGTCCTATCTCAATTCTTATGGGAACTCCCTTGAGCTCCCAGTAATTATACTTCCAGCCTGGAGTGTGCTCGGGCCTGTCGTCAACCTTCGCGCTTATGCACTTGCTTTCAAGAAGCTTCTTTACGGAGTTGGCCTTCTCAGTAATCTTCTCATCTGAGCCTTTGAAGTATATTGGGACTATTACAACTAATAGGGGCGCAACGGAGGGAGGCATCACCAACCCTTTGTCATCACCATGGATTGCCACCAATGCGCCAAAAATCCTCCACACGGCAGGTCCGTAGCAGGTCTGCCAGCCGTACTGCGCCTTGCCATCCTTGTCCACAAACTTTATATTGAACGCCTTTGAGAAGTTCTGCCCCAGGAAATGGGTTGAAGGCAGCTGTATCACCTTCCCGTCCGGCATTATGCTGTCAGCTGCGTAGGTGCTCACGGCTCCTTTGAATTTGTCGTGCTCAGGCCTCTTGAAAAAGATGAATGGGATTGCGGTTTCTTTGAGAAGCTTCCCAGTTGTGTCCATGTCCTCCTCAACCTGCTTCAGGGCCTCCTTCTCCGTCTCGAAAACATCGTGCGCCTCTGTCCAGTAGAACTCCCTGCCCCTTATGAAAGGCCTTGTTGACTTTCCTTCAAACCTCCACACCTGGCAGCTCTGGTATATTTTGTAGGGCAGGTCCCTCCAAGTCCTTATCCACATGGAGAACATGGAGTACATTGCAGTTTCTGAAGTTGGCCTCAGGGCGAGCCTCTCTGAGAACTTTTCATTGCTGCTCCCGCCCTCTGTCACCCAGAAGACATCTGCTGAGAAGCCCTCCGCGTGCTCTGCCTCCTTCTTGAAGTACGACTCAGGGACAAGGGCTGGAAACCACGCCGGCTCATGCCCCTTCCTCTCAAGCTCATCCTCAAGTATGGAGTACATTCTCTTCATGGTTCTGACAGACCACGGCATATGGACCAGAAAGCCCTTGACATTGTACCGTATGTCCGCTAGCTCTGCCTCCTGGATGACCTCAGTATACCACTCGGAGAAGTTGCTTTTCGGGTTTTTCATAAAACCACTTTTTACTGCTGAGGATATAAATACCTATATAATCAGAAAGGATTTTATATAGTAAATAGAAAAAAGTATAGGAGCTGTTGGTATGCCAGTGTTCATAGACCCGCGGATATGCGACAAACAGATGATATGCGACCTGATGAAAGTGTGCCCCATGAGTGCTATCTACCAGGATGAGAAGGAGGGGAATGTTGAGATTGACAGCACAAAATGCAACGAGTGCCTGCTCTGCGTGAAAGCGTGCCCCTACCTTGCGGTGAAACTTGCAAAGGATACGGATGAGCTTGGCGAGTTAAGGGTGAAGGCTGGAAGGATAAAGTTCAACAGGGATGCACACCTCAGTAGAATCTATGGAGCCAAGCCCAGCAGGATTGGGAAGGCTGAGCTTAACGATTCTAATTTCCAGAAGAAGGTTAGTTCAAAGACGCCAACTCTGGTGAGCTTCTGGGGTGCTCACAGTGAGGTCATAGCCCCCTCATTGAAGTGGATTGGCAGGAAGTACAGAGGAAAGTTGAAGGTTGCCCACATAAAAGTTGCAGAGAACCCTGAGAGTCGCAAGAAGTATGCGATAACCACAACTCCAACACTGATTCTTTTTAGAAGCGGGAAGCAGATTGGAAGGCTTGAAGGGGTACGGCACAGGGAGACGCTGCGCGTGTGGGTTGAAATGAAGCTCAAGGCCCGTTAAACAGTCCGGCCTGACAGTTGCTATGCAATTTTTGTTAATGTTATGTCTACTCCCTGCTTCTTGAGATTCATCATGTTTCCGCTGAGCTGGTAACGGTACTGGGAGGTTGCTCCGGCATAGCTCAATGAGAGTATATCGCCCTGGACGGTGTACGTCCCGTAGTAGTAATTTGGACCGTCAAGCAGGGTGTAATAGCCACCTGCATCAAGCGTGAGGAGAGTCTGTGTGTAGGAATTGTACCACTGTCCCACAAGCTGGTTGGGCGGAGCCGGGGGTTGGACTGGCTGCTGCTGGGGCTGGCTTGGTGCTGTTCCGGGTGCAACTGCAGGAGCAGGCTCATTTGATGCTTCTGGAATCTTCTCGCCAGGCCTGTTGAGAACTATTGCATTGTTTGAGCTGTCGTATAGAACGAGCTTGTGAATTCCCCTCAAGTAGTAGAATGTTGTTGAATAATCAGGCGAAGGGGAGACTGCAGCGAGAGTCAGATAGGTCTTGTTTACCGAATATCTCCCGCTTATTGCATGGGCGCCAATGTTCCATGTGAAAGTTCCGTCATTATTGAAGGTGAATTTAATCTGGTTGGAAGCGCTCTCCCAACTACCCCTCATTCCCTCGCTGTCAACCTGCCTTGCATCCAAATCCTGTCCGTTGTCACCGGTGTTTGCATAGAGGTCTTTGTAAACTGAAGTTGAAGGAGGAGTGCTCCCAGAGGTTACACAGTATATTGGGTCTGTTCCTGCAAGCTCGAATAACCACATTGCATCATCACTCACTCTTGAAGCTATGAAATGCAGAGTTTCAAACCTGTCTTTCATGTAAATGCTCATGTGCGGTATCGCCTTACGGGAATAGGTAAGTTGGCAGCTAGAAACACCCAACCCGTCGCTCATTATGCATTTACCTCCGGAGAAGTTGAAATCCGCCCTATATTGCACGGTGATTCCCTGCTCTATCTGGCCGCATTGCCAGTCCTTGCTCAAATCATCTTGCGTGAGAGGCGTCAGAGTTGGCTGCTGTCCAACTTTCAGCGTTCCGACAACATAGCTGTTCTGGTTTACCAAGTCTGTGAGCATGTCTGCAACCATGTACGTTCCAGGCTCAAGCAGGTGCCACTCCAGCTCAAACCCGGTGCCTGTCTTGTAGGTAAGCGGCTGGCGGGACTCCTTCGCAAGTCCTGACTGGGTGAGTTTGTAGACATATGGAGTGAAAGTATCTCCATCCTGCAGGTAAGGCAGATAACCAATCACCTGATGCCCATCAGGCCCCTGCACGGTTATCTGGACATTTGCGATGCTTCCATTTGACTCGTAGAAATACAGCTGCGCGTCGGCATTTTCATTTCCTCTTTGGTAGATACCTCCCACAACAAAAAAGTCTTCCGCAGGCCATCTCTTGTCAACAGTTACCATTTCGCTGGTGGTTCCATCGCTAAGGAACATCTCAACCGTTGAGCTTCTCCCAATTCCCTTGCTCAACCCATCCGAGATTCCATAAACCGTTTTTCCATTTGCTAGAGTAGTCATCGCCCTCTGGCTTATGATGCGCGCAAGCTTCCACTCTCCATTTTCATAGTAGAACTGGAGCCACTGGTTCTTCACAATGTTGGAGCCGAACATTCTGTAGGAGAATTTTATTGGTCTTACAAGAGAAGCAGTTGGGGAAACTTCAAAATCCGATATGACGGGCTTTGTTGAGCTTAGGTTCTCCTTGGAGTAATACTCCGCTAGAAAATCTCTCCATGGCTGCTGGTTGTAGGCGGTTGTCTGCGGGTAGCTGTCTGCGTTTATCTTCGCGTATATCCATCTAGAAGGCTGGAAATAGTAGGAAACACCATAGGACCTTGAGTGCTTTTGGTGGCTGTATTCTGCAACGAGGGTATTGTTTATGGCACTCTGCAGCACAGCTGCTTTCTCTCCAAGGCTGGCATCATTGAATGAATAGGCAATTCCGTTCGATGCAAAATCATAGAGGTCGCCAAAGGAGAATATCATCTCTTCATCACTGCCCAGGGGGTAATGGTCTGCATACTGGTGCATCTCCGCAACATCTTTCCACCCTCCATTTTTCACATGGGCGGTAAGTGCCTGCGCAAAAGAATCAAAAGCCTGCTTGAGCTGCGGGAATTTTGAAAGGTCATAGGCGCTCATTGTTGTGGCATATTCCTTGTCCTTGTAGAATTCCCTGAATTTCTCAACTTCCATGGCTGCAAGCTGGCGCGGACTCATTCCAGGGTTTGCAGTAAGACTTCCAATCACCGTTGTATAATCATAGCTGTAGCCTGGGACGCTCTCCTCGGATGCAACCATGTAATCCGCATAGGGATGGGTATCAAGCATCACATCGTACTGGCCCATGAGGCACATGTCAAAAACAACCACGTCTATCTTTCTCCCGAGCTTCTGGTTTATTCTCGTGAACGCCTGGCGCATCTTTCCAAGGCTCATGCTCGTGTTATGGACGTCGTCCTGCAGCATTCCCGTCCACCCGCCCCCGTGGTTCCATACAACTAGCACATATTTCTTTGCGGGGTATTTGTCAACCGCCCAGGAAACAAAATTGTAAAGCGAATCAGGGCTAGCCATGTCGGTTTTTCCAAGGTCCTCCAGAATTGGTGAGGTCGAATTCTGCCCGTTGCCGCTTCCTACAAGAAACCTCCTCGCACCGGTCCAGCCGCCCTCACCTGCGTAGAAACCCCCGCGGGACATCTGGACTACAATGTTAACCTTGCCTGTGGAGCCTCCTCCTCTCTCCATCTCAAGAAAATCCGAAACTGCATCCTGCTCTATGTTGTTGCTCCCGTCCATATAAACCATATAAGTCCATTCGGACTGGGTTGAGAATATGTTTCCAATTCCGCCAGTCTCGTTTGAGGAAACCAGTTTCATGAGGTCGTTATAGCTCAATCCACAGCATCCGCTGAGAAATAACAGCAATAGCAACACCGGAATAATGTATTTCATCACTTCACCTCCTTATGAACGCCAGAGTAGCTCCAGTCAGTATGAAGAACAAGCTTCCGCATAAATTATTTGGATTAAGTGAAGCAGTTCCATTAGTTCCGCCCGTGTTATCCTGCCCGCTTATATCTGAATTCACGGGGGGAGTTATTGAAACTCCAGGAGTTTGGTATGTTGACAAATCCACGCTTGTTGACTTTATATCAATATAAGTTTCCTGGCTGGGGTAAACCTCTGCCTGATGGAGCAGCAGACCTGTCTTCTCGTCATAAACCAGCCTGAATTCAGCCTTATCCTTCATCTCCAGCATGACCGCATCCCACGTCTTGCCATTAATTCGGTCTTGGTATGGACCTTTGGTGACTGTGAAAGGTATGTTGCCAACGCCTTTGATGAAAACATTTACCTTATCCCCAGTTTTCATGCTTTGAAGTACCTTATCATCATACCAGAACGCCCCCAAAGCATCATTCGGGCCGTAGCTTGATGTGTTCGTTATAGTGTAACCTGAGGTGGGCTCCCGGAATATGGAGGTGACGGCAATGTTGCCATTATTGTAACTATCAACTCTTTCCGTGATATCCATCGTCGCTCCGGAATTATACTCCTCTCCCTTTTTGAATGCTCCTATGCCTTGGTAGTAGGCTGTGACTCCCGCTCGGACCCACCCTGGATGAGCAGTTGTCTCATGAAGAAGTAGAATCAGGACAAAACACAACCCAACAATTTTGTTTTTGATTTTCATGGGTTAATATTAGGCTCATTTAAATATTAGCATGCTTCTTTCCCGTTTAAATTTTTAGTCTGAAAATATAATTGTATGGGGCCAGAGCCGATTGAATTTCAAGTTTTTCAAGTAGGCCCATAGGATTCTATTGAATTAATAATTAAGAAACTAATTAATTTGGTTTGGAGTTGCTTCTGCTGAACAGCATCCGAAGTCCTTTGGCTTGAGAATCATTCGATATAAAATAGTACTCACTAATCTTCTGTTCTGTTTATGAAACATCTGTTCCAAATTTGAGACAGAAAGTTATATAAAACCTAGTGAGTATGTTCTGTTTATGAAACATCTGTTCCAAGAATTGAATATAATGAGAGTGCTGACCTTCTTTCTCGAGAACCCTCGCTCCGAAACTCATCTACGTGAAATTGCTAGGAGACTAAAAATGAGCCCATCTACTGTTTTGAGAAATATAAATTTGCTGGAGAAAGAAGGTTTAATTGCCAAAAGAAGAGAAAGAAACGCCACCTTCTTCAAACCTGTCATGAGCATTGAATTCAAAGCTTTAAAGGTCGTGTATACCCTATCAAGATTGGAGGAGACGGGGATAGTTCAGCTCATCAGCAAAAAGTCGAGAGGCTTGAGCGGTATTCTACTCTATGGAAGCGCTGCTAAAGGCGAGGATGACTCAAAAAGCGATTATGATTTTCTAGTTATCGCGGCTGAATGCGATGCAAGTGCTCTTGAATTAAGCGAAAGGCTTGGGAGAGAGAGTAATTTGCAAGTTTATTCGATATCAGAATGGAAGAAAGTGAGCAAATATAACCGGGCATTTTACCTTGAAGTAATCTCCAACTCCATCTCACTAAAAGGAGAAAAAGCGGTGATCGATTGACCCTTGATGAGTGCTTTGGTGAGAGAAAGCTTCGCAGGGCAAGACCTGATGTTCTGAAGGCGGAGAAGTCGCTTGAGATGGCAGAGAAGAAACTCCGTGGGGCAGAGGAGCTTGCAAAAGCTGGATTTGATGATGTTGCCTTAATTACTGCATATGCTTCAATGTTCCATTCTGGGAGGGCCCTACTTTTTAGGGATGGAATTGTAGAGAAGTCCCATTATTGCCTAGCCCTATATCTTAAAGAGAATTATGTTAAGACTGGAAAAATCGAGAGCGAAGTAATCACGATGATGGATGCTTTCAGAGAGGAGAGGCATGATGTTCTCTACTCCTTAGAGGGGATAAAAGTCAAAACCGGTGAGACAAAAATGGCCATCGAAACTGCAAGAAAGCTTTTGGAAGTTGTCAGAAATCTTTTGAAATGAGGGAGTGTAACTCATCTGGATTTATGGCTCTGTAGAAAACCTCAAAGTTTGGTGCTAATCAAACAGTCACTATTCTTCTCACAACCTGATTGGAAAGCATTCAAAATTCGACAAAAGACGAAGTTTCTGGATTTACGAGGGAAATGCAAAATGATTTCTACAAAGCCACAAAAACAATGGTATTTTAAACAAAAGGTGGTAGTATTTGTTTCTTTCTCTCAGAGGATGCTGTCTAATTAGTTGACATGCAGAGGCAAGCCTTTTTCTGACTCATTGTGATTTTTATTAGGGGACCCGCCTGCCCCATGTAATCCTGCAGGTGTGCAGGGTCCCCGGAGACGATGAATATGTATTGGAAGAT
>JACCLF010000054.1 GCA_013425405.1 Microcaldota archaeon
ACCCGTACACATCTGCAAAAAAAGATAGGAATTCCTCCCCGCTCATGTAATCGTATACTCTGGGCTCCTCAGGCAGGTATCCCACAACAGAGCGCACCTTCTGCGCATCCTTCACTATGTCAAACCCCATTATCTTGGCGCTTCCTGCTGTGGGAGCGAGTATGGTGCACAGCATCTTAACCAAGGTGCTTTTCCCAGCTCCGTTCGGCCCAACCACTCCGAGTATCTCTCCCCCATTAACAGAAATGCTCACTCCGTCAACCGCCGTGAACTCGCCGAATTTCTTAGTCAGACCAAAAGTTTCTATCACAAATGAGTATTGGAACTCAACTTATAAATTCACTGCGTTTTAGAATCAGAAGCTTTCCCGCCCTGTCCCGCTCCTCCTCTCCTCTGCTTTATCAGGCTTCTCAGCAGCTCCACAGCCTTGCTGAGTTCCGCAGCATCTATATCCCTCATTGATATTCCATAACCCTTCTCTGCGCTTGCTGTGTCAATGTTAATGTCCCCAAACCCCAGAATTATGCCAAACATCGACCTGTCTACATCCACATCCGTTATCTCGTCAACCGGGACAACGTGCTCGTCAGGTGCGAACACTCCGAATCTTGATGTAACATCGGTATCGGTTATATCATAAGTTGTATACCATCTTCTGTAAAGTTGCTGCATTATCATCAAAACGCACAGTAAAAGCACCAAGAGCCCTATCAGCAGTATTGGATAACCATACTCGCTAAATGTGGCCGCCAGAGCCAATGCGGTTATTATGACCAGAACTGCAAGAACTGCTATCATTACTATATACGGTCTGACTTTCGGCTTAAGCCTCAGGAGTACTTCCATGCACTGATTTCTCGCTGTGAATTTAAATTTATGCGCCTGTGAACTCCGCCAGCCTCTTCTCTATGTCTGCTAAACATCTTCAATTCCTTTTGCAGTTACCTTGAATATTGCCTCTCCCTCAGGCATTGAGGGGCTGTCAACGAGCCTCGCAATCCTCTTCTCCTCCTTCCCCTTCCTGAAGTACAAGCGGTAGACAGCTGCATGTGCCAGCACATGCCCGCCTATGGGAGTTGTAGGGTCGCCGAAAAGAATTGCTGGGTTGTCCATTACCTGGTTTGTCACATAGACTGCCAAATTATACCTGTCCGCAAGCTTCTGCAGTGCATGCACATGCTTATTGAGCTTCTGCTGCCTCTCACTCAAAGCTCCTCTGCCTATGTAGTCTATCCTGAACAGAGAAGTCAGAGAATCCACAACTATGAGCTTTATGTTATTCTTCTCCACAACCTCATCCGCCTTGTCAACAAGAATCATCTGATGGTCCGTGTTCACTGCCCTTGCCACATGTATGTTCTTCAGTATGTCATCCCCATTAAGGCCCCTTAATTCAGCAATCTGCTTCACCCTCTCGGGCCTGAATGTGGACTCGGCATCCACGAAGAGGCATGAGCCCTCCAGCCCTCCTTTTTCCTTGGGCAGCTGAACATTCACTGAAAGCTGGAAGCCCAGTTGACTCTTTCCCGAACTGAATTTACCGAACGCCTCGGTTATTGCCTGGGTCTCAACCCCTCCACCTATGAGGTTGTCCAATTCTTTGGAGCCCGTGGTTAGCTTCCCTATTATCTTTCTCCTCTCAAGAATCTTGTCTGCAGTTTCATAACCCATTTCCAGCGCATCCCTTGCGGCTCCTATAGTCTTCTTTGCGGTCTCAACGCCTATCTCTGCAACCTCCTGCAGCTCATAGGGTGATGATGTAGCTATCTTCTCAAGCGAATCATAGCCAGATTTTCTAAGCTTCTCCGCAGTCGCATCGCCAACTCCGGGCAGGTCCTCAAGATTCTTGACCTTCTTTTCCTCCTTCGCCATGTGAACACCTCTCATATGTTATAAAGACCATTCTCCATCCTGAATTTCGGGAGCGTGTGCTTTAGCTTGTGGTATAAAGAAACGAACTCCTCGGCCTCCCTTCTCACATACTCCGATATTTTTTCGTATTCTTTATTTAAATACCACGCTGGAACCTTATCCCCGTCATTTGGTTTTTTGCAGAACTTGTCAAGCCCGCTCCCAGAAAACTTGAACCCGTTCATGCCCAGGCAGATATCCTTCAAATCTATTCTCGGGAGCTGGGTGAAAAGGAACCATTCATCATAAACAACTCCGTACTTCTCAGCCCGTGCCTTCAGCATTCCCAAGTCGAACATGAGATTCTGCCCAACCGGGATGAATTGCCATGCCTTTTTTGGGTTGAGGAGCTTTGAAAAACCCCGTATCATCTCTCCCTCGCCAATTTCCCACTCCTTCAGAATTTGCAACGGTCCTGCTGGATTCCCCGCCTCATCAAGCCTCTGGAATTGGATTGTTATGAGCTTGTAATTCTCAGGGTGCAGCTCGCTCTCTCCCCTTATGAAGAGCTCGTACTCCTCCCCTTCGCATGCAACTTCCGTGTCAAAGTAGTATTCCGGCATGGATTAATTCAACTTCTGAAGCTTTGTGACATGCTCCCACCCGTAAGGGTCTAGCTTCCTGCTTCATTGACGGTGCTTCTTGCGCCATCTCACTCCCGAAGGAATTGCAGGCGTTACTTTCGGCTTGCCCAGCCGTAGTGTATCATACTCCTAAGTTTTGCTTTATAAACCTTTGGAGGGGGTAACTTTCCAGTAATGCGGCTTCGCACCCAGATTCCTTCTATATGGCGTAAGACTGCATTGGCTTCTTCGCTTAAAACCAGCTCGCTTGACTTTGTAGCAGTTACCCTACTTAAGTTATGCCTGTTCTACCTATTAAAATTATGCTAAAAATAGGAGTGGGGCCAGAGCCGATTAAATTTCAGGTTTTTGGATTGGACCCATAGAATTTATTGAATTAATAAGAAAGTAATTAATTAAGTTTGCTCCGACCGAGAACACGTATCAAAGTTCAGTTTACCCCCATTTTAGGCTTGATTTGGCTTTAGTTCAAATCTCCGGGAGTGCTCCGACCGAGCATATCCGTTCAGGTTCTGTTTGCCCCCCACATAAATTTTTGTGTTATCGATACAAAACTGAGCTCTCTTGTGGAAAGTCTTGCCTTCAAGTGATATGCCTTTTACAACCTCACCTTGAAACAATAGTAATACAATTTTCACTGGATATAAAAAAGCTTATAAGCAATAATTATCACTGTTAACCTGTTGTCATGTTAGACCTCGTCAGTCTGTACCCCACACTCATGAAGAC
>JACCLF010000038.1 GCA_013425405.1 Microcaldota archaeon
GCAAATGAAATACTCCGAGCTTATAAAAGAGCCGAGAATAATTGTGCTGCTCCTGGCCATAGCTGTTGCCTCAATACTGATAATCACCCAGGGGCTGCATTTCGGGCTGGAATTTGAAGGCGGAGTGAGGATACCAATCTCGCTTGAGAAACCAGTGAATCAGCTTGTCATGAACGATATAACCAACACAATAAAACTGAGAGTCACAAAATACGGCATGTCGCAGGTCGTGGTAAAGGGGATAGGCGAATCAGAGATATACGTTGAGGTGCCCAGAGGAGATGCATCATACATTAATGAGATTGAGAAACTGCTCAAACAGCAGGGAAAGTTTGAGGGGATAGTTGATGGAAAAGTTGCAGTTTCAGGAGAGGACATGATGCCGGGCAGCATAAAGGAATCCCAGCCAATAATACAAGGAACTGACGTGCGTTGGGCTGTTTCATTTGCAATAAGCCAAGAGGCCGCAACCAAGTTTGCTGCAGTCGTATACGGGAAATCCGACTATCCTGTCTACATGTTCCTTGACAGACCTGAGAACTCACTTGTGTTAATTAAGAGGAGCGATTTGCTCTACGGAAATCTCACAGTCAGCGAGGCAGAAGCTATAAAAATTCTCGAGAAGGCTGCCGACAAGCAGAATGACTCCATCCGCGTATTCGTAGAGGATGACTTTGCCTTACTGAACAAGACAATCGCCTCGCTCAACACCACAAAGAGGAGGGTAGTGATCTCCCAGGAGGCAGACCCTGCCGTTGTAAAAGAGCTGCAGGAAATGAACTACGAGATTATAAACAAAACGCCCGATGAGATGAGACCCGCCTTATATTCCGCAGGAGAGCAGGGCATGAAGCTCAACAGCTGGGGCGCAATAAACCTTCTCTCCGCTCCTGTGCTCAGCAAGGATATCACAGAGGGGCGCGTGAGCCAATTCTACGAGGTTAATGGTTTTGCACGCGGGACGACCTACGAGAAGAAGCAGGCAGCCGCCCTTGCCGAATCCAAAAAGCTAAAGAGCATACTAAGCGGAGGCTCCCTCCCGGTGAGGATAATAATAGGCACCCCCACTACAATACCGGCGTCTCTGGGAGAGGAGTTCTTAAAATACAGCGTAATCGGCGCACTTGCCTCTGCTTCTGCAGTTTCATTGATGATACTGCTTCGCTACAAACAGCCCAGGATTGTTCTCCCAATAATCGCAACAATAATTCTTGAGATGGCGCTGACTCTTTCAATTGTCGGCACAATACTCGGGACAATCGATTTGGGCGTTATGGCAGGCGTTATAGGCGCAACGGGAACAGGCGTCAACGACCAGATAATAATAACAGATGAGATATTCGGCAGTAAGAAGGAAGGGAGTGAAGCGCGCAGCACAAAGGCGGGCATAGCACGGGCGTTCTTCATGGTCCTGACGGTTGCACTCATTTCAGTAGTTGCAATGATTCCGCTTCTCTTTTCAGGCCTTGTTGAGATAATGGGCTACGCCCTCTCCGTGATAATAGAAGTTATAATAGGAGCGGCAATCACAAGGCCTGCATTTGGCAAATTCATGGAGAAAATGTTTGAGAAATAGCTATTCAATCAATGTTCCGGCATCGCCTTTCAGAGCTTCTTCCATGTATCTGGGGCTTGTTATTATTGTTTTACCTCCTTTTAGAGCAAAATCAATTGCAGCCTGAACCTTGGGACCCATGCTCCCTGGAGCGAAGTGCCCCTCCTTCATGTATCTTTGTGCATCCTCAGGAGTTGTTTTCCTGAGCTCCATCTCGCATCCCTTTCCTCCTCTGTAGTTGAGGAAGACTGCCTTCACATCGGTAAGTATAATGAGCATATCCGCCTTGACATCCTCGGCAAGCACTGCTGCAGCCAAATCCTTGTCTATGACAGCTTCAACTCCTATAAGCTTCCCCTTGTCTTTCACAACAGGTATACCGCCTCCTCCGCATGAGATTACAACATAACCTGACTTCACAAGTGATTTTATTTCATCTATTTCTATTATTCTCAAAGGTTTTGGGGAGGCCACAACTCTCCTCCAACCCCCTGGCTGCTTCACCATATCCTCCTCTATCTTTTTTTTATAATATGGGCCTATAGGTTTTGTCGGATGCCTGAATGCAGGATCATGCGAGTCAACCAAAACCTGTGTTATAACCGTTACTGCCTTTGCCTTTAATTTTTCATTCAGAGCTTTTTGGATAAGGTAACCTAGCTGCCCCTGTGTCATCGCATCTAAAACATCCAAAGGCATTTTGGGAGCAAGTGCCGTGGATTCCTGCTGGAGCATGAGGAGACCTACTTGAGGAGCATTACCATGAGAAATTACCAACCTATATTTTTTCGTAAGAATTTTCAGAATCTCGCAGGTTTTGTCAACATTCCTGGCAAGTTGTTTATACGACCATTTTTCTCCAGCAGGCTGGAATGCATTACCGCCTAGTGCCACTACTGCTGTTTTCATATGTAATGCCACCTCCTCTTCATTCTAAGAGAATGCTCTTTGAAAATAGGGGCTCTTTCTAGATGTATGGGTTTAGTACAGTAGGGCAAGACTACCTTGTCCACAAATGGGGACCATGAGGACATCATAACTCTGAGATTGTTCGAGGTACTCACCCCGCTGTAAACTTTTTTTCTATGCTCAATTCTGTATTTTCTAGCTCTGCGAGTCATTCTAACTAAATAAACTTTACTAAGTCTATTAACAAACAGAGGAAACCACCACTTCTCAACCGTCTGGTCTATTCCAATCCTCTCAGGTTTTTTATTTTTAAAGGTAAAATAACCATCCGTGTCGAACAAACCTGCAGAAAAAGCATTCAATAAATCGGATTTGCTCCAAATTGCATTCAAAACTTCCTTCAGGACATACTTATTCCTAAATGTATTGGCAAGTGCAGACCAATAGATGTATATGCGCCAGTACTTGGCATCTCTATCCCCCCGGTTTACCTCATTATCCTCTATGTCATAATATTTTGCCTTGACACTTCTATTACCTAAGTATTTTCCAAATTTAACAATTTTAGGGTAAGTGGCATCAAGGAATTTGTGGGGTTCGCCGCCAACTATGTATATCTTTCTCTCATCGACGTGACCATCACCTAAAATTAAACCGATTACATAACAAAAAAGTTCATCCGGGTAAACATAATAAACTCTGTAAAATTTATTATTAATTTTCAAATAACGACCAAATCTTGTATCGGTCATCTTTTTATCAAAAGAAACTCTAAGCAATGCCGGCTTAAATCCAGTGTATTCAAAAGGTTTTATTTTATAATGCTTATACCAGCGGTGGATAACATGTCTATCCTTCCCAACCATCTGACCTATCGCATTAGAAGTAAACCCTTCCTCGACTAAATCATTCAATACTGATTTTATTATTCTAAAGCCTCTTCTACCATTATCATCCCCAACAATACATTCAATTTTGTTAATTCTAACCATCCTATTTTTCTTTATTTCTTCTAGCAATTTGCTAATTTTTGTATTATTCATTAGAATCACTTAGAGTAGCTTCCGAAGTTCCGCTCTTCCCTTTCCTGAGGAGCATGTTGCCTCCCAGTGCAATAACAAGAGTCTTCATAAAGTTATTTAATACTAGATTTATTAAACTCTTTGTTAGGTGAAAGAGTGATAAAAGCAGTAATTTTTGATTTCGATGGGGTTGTGGCGGACACAGAGCCGATACACAGGAAATCCTTCAATATAACTTTGAAGCAGCTCGGCATAAACCTACCTCTGAGACTGTACAAGGAGAGGTATGTGGGGCTCGGCTCCCTCAGCATAATGGAAGATGTATTCAGAATGCACAATGTCAAGAGGAATGCAAGGTTCTGGGTGAACAAGAGGATGAAAGTGTTCAGGGAACTTGTGAAAAAGGAAGGAGTGGAGCCTGTGAAGGGCTTCATGAAGTTCAACAAACTTCTCAATAAACTTGGGATGAAAAAAATAATCGCATCAGGGGGCTACAGGAAGAATGTCCTGGCAGTGCTCAAGTGCCTAAAGCTTGAAAGGGATTTTCAGTTCATATCCCGAGAAGATGTTGAGAAAAGGAAGCCAGACCCTGCAGCTTTTCTGCTTGCTGCAAAGAGGCTTGGAGTGAAACCATCTGAATGCCTTGTCTTTGAGGATTCGCCTTACGGAATTGAAGCAGCAAAAAGGGCTGGTATGAAGTGCGTTGCTCTCACAACTTCGCTTGATAGAAGTTACTTCAGGAGGAATTGTGTTGTTGTGAAGGATTTCAGGGAGCTTGACTTGAAGTTGCTTCAGACGTTTTAACTATAGATGCGCCTAGTTGATGGGCTCAGTTGAAGCAGATATCCAACTTATCATTAGATATTATACGTATTCAAATAATACCAAAAAGCTTAAATACTCGGAAAGGGAAAAACATATTAAACTTGGGGGTAGTTTTTTCTTTATAGTTAGAAGGTTTGATGGGATGAAACAATCAAAAAACTCAATAATATACGGTAAGAGCCAGATAGGAGAGGGCACCGTCATAGAAGATTACGTTATAATAGGGTGCCCCACGAGAGACGAGCTCAAGAGTGGCATGATAGCTGGCGCCACAATCGGGAAAAACTGCACTTTTAGGGCACATTCCATCATATATTCAGGTGTGAAAATAGGGGAAGATTTTTTCTGCGGCCATAATGTGCTGATAAGAGAGAAAACAACCATAGGAAATAAGGTTCTTGTGGGCTCAGGCACAATAATAGACGGAGCTACAACCATTGGCAACAATGTTTCAATACAATCATCTGTCTACATACCGCTCAACTGCGTTATAGAGGATGATGCCTTTCTAGGTCCGAGGGTAGTCCTTACAAATGACAAGTACATGCAGAGGGGAGCAGAGCTGAAAGGCCCGGTAATAAGGAAAGGGGCAAGAGTGGGTGCCAACTCCGTGATACTTCCAGGAGTTGAAATAGGCGAAAATGCCGTTATAGGCGCAGGTTCAGTTGTAACGAAGAATGTAAAGCCAAATACCACAGTATTTGGGAATCCTGCAAAAGAGGTAGTGAATTGATACCAATATCCAAGCCCAGTTTAGGCGAGGAGGAGCTGAAAAACGTTCACGAAGTCCTCCGGTCGGGCAATCTTGCTTACGGGAAGTTCGCAAAGGAGCTGGAGAGGGAATTTGCAAGCTATATTGGCGTTAAGCACGCCATAGCGGTGAGTTCAGGCACCTCTGCACTTTGCATATCCCTCAAGGCGCTCATAAAACAGGGCGATGTTGTTGCAACAACTCCATTCACTTTCATAGCAACTTCCAATTCTATTATGTATGCTGGAGGAAAGCCTGCTTTTTCCGATATAGATCCCAAGAACTTCAATTTAGACCCAAAGAAGGTTGGCAAAGCAAAGGCAATTCTTCCAGTCCACCTTTACGGGCACCCCTGCGAGATGGATGAGATGCTTGAAGTTGCCCATAACAACGGCAGTTTCATTATAGAAGATGCATGCCAGTCCCATGGCTCGGAATACAAGGGAAAGAAAGTGGGCGGCATAGGAGATGCAGGATGCTTCAGCTTCTATCCTTCCAAGAATATGACTTCTGGAGAAGGCGGAATGATAACAACAAATAATGATGAAACAGCCGACTTCTGCAGGCTCTACAGGAATCACGGCCAGAGTGAGGTTTACACATACCAGCAGGAAGGGTTCAACTACAGAATAACTGATATATGTGCGTCAATAGCCCTGGCGCAGCTCAAGAAACTTGACGGATTCATAAAAAAGAGGAGGGAGAATGCCAAGTTTTTCAATGAGGAGCTCGGTGGAGTTGAAGGAGTGCAGATCCCGCTTGAGGCGGACTATGCGAAGCATGCTTACAACCAGTACACTCTCAGAGTCAAGAATAGGGATAGATTTGCAGAGCTTATGAAAAATAAGGGGGTTGACTGCAGAATTTACTACCCGCAACTGACGACAAACTCCTCATACTATAAAAAGATTGGATACGGAAACAATAAATATATGGAAGCAGAGAAAGCCTGCTCAGAAGTTCTTTCAATACCGGTTTATCCTCTCCTTAACGAAGATGAGCTGAAGCAGATAGCCGAATCCGTAAAGAGCTGCGCTGGAGAAATAAGGTGATATGTTGAAGAAAATCAGAGTTGGAGTCATCGGGGCTGGTGCAATGGGCCAGAATCACATCAGGAATTATGCCCAGATTGAGAAAGTTCAGCTTGTCGGCATTGCCGACCCTGACCCCCAGAAAGCAGAGCTTGCAAAGCAATACGGAGTGGAGTTCTACACTGATTACAAGGAGCTTCTCAAGAAAGACTTGGATGCCGTGAGCATTGTCGTACCAACAACCCTCCACGCCCAGGTTGCCCTGGATGCAATTAGAAGCGGAATAAATGTGCTTGTTGAAAAGCCAATTGCAGATACAGTAGAGAATGCCGAGAAAATCATTTCAGAGGCTAAGAGCAGGAATGTGAAGCTTATGGTTGGGCACATAGAGAGGTTCAACCCAGCTGTGAAAGAGCTGAAGAGGCTTGTTGACAAAGGGGTTTTCGGAGATATCGTTGCAATGTCTGCAAAAAGAGTAGGGCCGCACAACCACAGAATAAGGGATGTGGGGATAATAATAGACCTTGGAATACATGACATTGACATAATGAGCTACCTTTACGGCGAGAAGGTAAGCAAGGTTTATGCAACCGCCGGGGTTGCAAATCATACTAAAGAAGACCACGCAGTAATCATAATGAAATTCAACAACGGACATTCAGGAGTGATTGAGACAAACTGGCTTACACCACATAAGATAAGAGAACTGACGATTACTGGGACGAAGGCAATAGCCCACCTAGATTATATAAAACCAGACCTCGTTATATATGGAAATGGGCATGAGATAATCAAAATAGAGGAGAAGGAACCATTGAGGCTGGAGTTAGAGCACTTCGTTGACTGTGTTGAGAATGGAAATGAGCCCATGGCGGATGGCGAATCTGCACTTCATGCTCTTAAGGTTGCTCTGGCTGCAGTTGAGTCCCACAATGATGTCGAAGCCGTGCAGGTGCTGTGATGAAGGTTTATGGCAGGAAGAAGGCTGAGATTGTAAAAGCCCTCAGGAGAGGAGATATAACATTCTCAGTCTACGGAATAGGCAAGATGGGTCTTCCTCTTGCTGCAATACTTGCTGATAAGGGAGCAAGAGTAATAGGTGTCGGGAGGAGTAGAGAAACAATTGGCAAGTTGAACAAAGGGATATCTGACATTGACGAGCCCGGTCTTGGGGAGCTTGTGAGGAAAAATGTTAAAGCTGGGAGGTTCAGTGCAACCAATGATGCAGTTGGAGCCTCAAGGCAGTCAGATGTCAAAATAATACTTGTTCCAACTCTGCTTGATGAGGAGAACAACCCTGATTTGGAGGCTGTTAAGTCTGTCTCAAAATCCATTGCAGCAGGACTGCAGAAGGGTGATTTGGTCATCCTGGAGAGCACGGCTCCTCCCGGGACTACGGAAAATGTGATTAAGCCTATTCTTGAAAAATCAGGTTTAAAAGCAGGCAGGGATTTCGGCCTTGCCCACTGCCCGGAGAGGACTTCTTCAGGCAGGGCGATAATTGACATACTTGGCGCATACCCCAAAATAGTTGGCGGGATAGACAAGAAGAGTGCAGAGGCGTGCGAGGCCATCTATCCTGTTGTCAACAAGAAGGGAGTAATAATTGTAAAGAACCTGAAAACTGCCGAAGCAGTCAAGGTTGTGGAAGGCGTGTACAGGGATGTAAACATAGCTCTGGCAAACCAGCTTGCTGTAATCTTTGACGAGCTTGGCGTTGACTCTTATGAGGCTTTCCTCACGGCAAACACGCAGCCCTATTCCAATATGCATATGCCTGGAACCGGGGTGGGGGGCCACTGCATTCCTGTTTATCCGTACTTCATAACGAAAATAACGAAAAATGATAGTTCCTTGCTGAAGCTTGCGAGAGAGGTAAA
>JACCLF010000039.1 GCA_013425405.1 Microcaldota archaeon
GATGTGATGTTAACTGGGACATTGAGTGTATTTGGAAGGTAGACGAGGGTAGCTTGGTTATCAGCCGCCCACGAAGCTGAGCTGTTCATTGTGCAGTTAACTCCTGTCACCATTATTGGATGTCCTGTTCCCTGTCCTATAATGAGTGTTAGGTTGCCTACGGTATTAAGCTTGCTGCTAATGCATGTGATACCTGCGGGGAATACACACTGCTCCGGTATTGGTGGACAGAGTCCTCCGAGGGACAGCATACTGAACAATAGAACTAAGACAAGCAATACATTAAGCAAAAGGGGAGGCTTGAGCCATCCGGCTATAAACAAAAAGATTATGAACGCTAGAACAAATAAAGGAAGATTCCACGGAGTGCAGAAAGAAATCCACGTGCAGTAGACAACTACGAAAAAAATTAAGGTGAATAGTATCTGTAGAATCCAAAGTAAATTTTGATTATTCTTCTTTTGAGCAACAACTTCGCTCTTCCCAGCCATTTTACCACCAATCAGATATCTATTATCTGCTTGTATTTAAGCCTATTTTTTACGTCGTAAAATCGAGGGAGCCCCGAGCGAGGATTGAACTCGCGACCTAACGCTTACAAGGCGTTCGCTCTACCACTGAGCTACCGGGGCTCAGGGATAATTTTATGGATGAATACGCATTTAAACTTGTTTGCCCTAAATATCTAACTTCAGGTGATATTCATGGGAAAGTTCGCAATTGCAGATGCCAAAATTTCCGAGATATGGATATGCAGGAAGTGCAAGGCGAGGAATCATGCAGGAGCCAAGAGATGCAGGAAGTGCTATTACACGCATCTGAGGCCTAAGAGAAAGGAGTTAAGAGCCAAGAAGGCAGTTTAAGTACATTCGAAAGGCAATTCACAGATTACCTAGCCCTCATAGTGAATATACCAAGAAGAGGCTTAAACCCTATTTTCTCATGGAACCTTGTAGATTTTTTGTTGACAGTAAAGACATCCAGCATTATCTGCTTTATCCCTTTCTTCTTACAAATTTTCATTATATCATCATATAGCAAAGAACCAATACCCTGATTTCTATAGCCCTTCACTACATATACAAAAGAAATCCAGCAGTACTTTCTGCTCCATTTCCCGTAGTCTAAACCAAACGGCGTTAAATCACTTATTCTGAACCATGAAAACCCTATCGGTTTATTTTCTTCAATTACAACTCTAACCTGCTTATTTTTTATAGCGTTCTTAGTAAATTTCTTTCTTTCACGGTATACCCTATCACTGAAAACGCATTTTTCTATTCTGAAAATATCCCTAATACCCGAAAGAATAAACTCCGTATCTTGCAATTTTGCATCTCTTATTGCTAAATTCATTTTTATCATCAAATGCGGGGGATGGGATTTGAACCCACGAAGCGCCTAAGCGCACAGGGTCCTAAGCCCTGCTCCTTTGACCAGGCTCAGACACCCCCGCGTGAGTTAATTTGCTCCTTGCAACATTTTTATATCTTCTCCCTTAAAGATTACTTGGAGGTTTTTCCATGGAGGTTAAGCTTATAACCCACACGCCCGACCCGGATTTGGTGTGCGCTGCGGTTGCAAAGACTTCGAGAAGCAATCTTACGCCTGCAGAGCTGCTCGTCAAGTCCGCAGGGGAGAGGGAAAAGGCGCTGAAGCTTCTGAGAGAAATAATAAAATCAGGCCACATTTCTGTCACGGAGCATGCCTCATTCACATTCAGCATTTCCGGGGTTTCCAGAGCATTGACTCACGAGCTTGTCAGGCACAGATTAGCTTCCTTCACCCAGCAGAGCCAGAGGTATGTACGGGTAAGCGGCGAGGATGCATTTCTGACCCCGCCCATGGTAAATGCCAGCGAGAAAGCATCAAAGATTTTCCAGTCAGCCCTTTCAGAAATAAGGAAGAGCTATGACGAGCTAATAAAGCTTGGAGTGCCAGTAGAGGATGCAAGATACATCCTGCCCAACGCAACCAAGGCAACAATTGTGGTAACAATGAACTGCAGGGAGCTGCTTCATTTCTTCTCACTGCGCTGCTGTGACAGGGCCCAGTGGGAGATAAGGGATCTCGCGGAGCTGATGGCGAAGGAATGCAAGAAGGTTGCGCCGGTCATATTCGAGAAGGCTGGCCCGTCCTGCGTGCAGCTTGGCACCTGCCCTGAGGGGACTTTCTCCTGCGGCAAGATGAAAGAGATGAAGGAGAAATACTCCAAACTATAAGAATACATTTTGCTTTGCACATTTATTAATGTGCTTCCGCCCTCGTCATTTCAGTCATCGGCGGTTCTGGGCTGAAAGCAACAGCCCCGTCTGAGAGCATATAACTCAGAGACCTCTTCAGGATATTCATCGCACCATTGAAATCTGCATTTGCCTGGTACCCGCAGTGAGGGCATTTGAACAAACCCTGTTTTATTCTTTTCCCTTTCTCTCCGCATCTGCTGCACGTCTTACTGGTGTAATCCTCTTTCACCTTCACAACTGCAATTCCCTTCAGGTGTGCCTTGTATTCAATGAAGAAGGAGAGTTTGTTGAATGGAAAGGAGTTGATAATTCTGTTGAACCTCTTTCCTTTGCTGCCTTTCCTTATTCCCTTCAGGTCACCCAAAACAATTACTGAATTGTTCTCCTCTGCCAGCTCTACAATGTATTTTGACACTTCATGCAGAACCAATTCAACTCTCCTCTTCTCTTTGCCTCTCATTTCTTTCAGTTTCTTGAACAATCCTCTCTCCTGCAGTCTTTTCCTCAGCCAGGCATGGTGCCTCCTAATCCCTCTCACCTCCCTGCCTAGGAAGATTGGCTTGCGTACACTGGACAGCACGGCCGCCGCTATCACTTTCTCGCCAATATCCAAGGCAAGTACGGAAGAGTATGAAGTTTTGAGAGAAACTTCTTTTCTTATGGTGATGTAAATCCAGAAATCCTTCTCTCTTTTGAATAATTTTGCTTCTCTTATCTCCCAAGTGAAATCTATGTTCTCATGCGGTTTTATGGGAAGCCAGATGCCTCCCCTCTTTCCTTTGACTGGAATTCTGAACCAGTAAGGAGTCAACTTGTTGTTTGTGATTCTGAATTTTGTAGATTGGTTATGCAGCGGCATGGGCTGCTTCTTCTTTCTTGCTTTTCTTTTGTATTTGAAGTCAAAGGTTGCTTTTGTCAAAGAATAGATTCCAAAATCCCTCCCGCTTCTGACGTAGATTTGGAAGTTAAGATACTCCGGGGTAAGTGATTGCAGCTTCCTTTTTGTTGGATTGAAAACCTTGCATCTAAGAGTCTTTGAAATGAGCATGATAAAACATCAATTTCCGCCTTTATAAACCTCCGCAAGGGGTAACTTTCCAGTGAAGCTGAATTTATGTGCAAAGCCAATACATTTAAAATATTCTTCTCCCATAATATAATTGGGAGGTGGAATGATGAACATAAGATATCCCCAGCTGAGAAAAGCGCAAACTACAATAGAGTATCTTCTGATAATTTCAGTGATTGTGCTTTTGCTGGTGAGCCTATTCCTGACAATGAGAGAGCTCAGGGAAAGCAGCCAGGGGAATGTGACCATAAACAACCAAAGCCAGTCTCCAACTGATGCAATAAAGAATCAGTTGAATGAGATGAGGAATTCGACGGATTATAACGGCACGAATCAAACTTGATCGCATGTTGAGAGGACAAACAAGCGCAGAATTTCTTCTTATCTCTGCGGTAGGTGTAACTCTGCTCATCTTCACTCTTTACTCCATGCGCAGCGGCCTGGGCAACATGGGCCCGTCAATCTCAACTTCAAGGTTTGCGGATTCCCTCCAATCCATCTACGGCAATGCAGATATGCTGAGCCAGGGCTCGCAGAGAATAGTGCAGTTTGACATACCTGAAGATTTGACCGACTACCACCAGAGCCAGCTTGCAGATGGCAGCTATCTCTCCACCTTCACTTTCAGGGGCATGAACTTCAGCAGGCTAAACCCCTACAGGCTGTTGATTTTCCCAAGCAATTTCACGCTCTCAAAAGGCAGGCATTTAGCGAGGATGCACTGCAGAAAAGCAGGTGAGGTAATTGTTGAGTTCATTTACTAGAGGCCAGATATCCATAGAGTTCTATGCAGCCATCTCTGCAGTCCTTCTGCTCTTTCTCGCATCGCTCATATCCGCAACACACATCCGAAGCAGCGAGGAGAGCAGCCAGATACGCATCGCTTCCCTCATGCTCGCGCAGAGAATAGCCAACTCCGCAGACATTATGCACAGAAACCTGTGCAACGGGAGAGGCTGTTCAATCTCCCTTATTTTGCCGAGCAAAATAAAAGGCCCGAGCTTCTCAAAAGAGATTGACTATAATGTTAGCTTCCGCTCCAACTGGGTTGTGATCACTCCTGATGGATATGCCCCTGCTAGCATTGCAGCAAGCATACCCCTGGATGAACTGAATGTTTCCATAAACCAGACTGACGCTGGCAAGCTCCTGAAAATGGAGGAGAGCGCATGAGAAAAGGGCAGATGATATTTGCAGAGGAGTCGCTTTCGCTTCTTATGGCTTTTCTTGCGACAATACTGCTTTTCTCATCGTTTTTCATTCTTAACAAGAGGACCTATACCGATATTGCTGATGAGAGGATGTTCCTGGTCGCGGACAACATTGCGGATTCGCTAGTCAAGAAATATGTCGACTCCGCTGGCAATTTGGATTTGACAAAGCTCAATGCAACCATAAAAGACAAGGTTGAGGTTGCTGTTGGCGGCGCACATTTCGGCAGTTCTGCACCAGACAATGTTAATGTTTATTCTGTGAGGAGGCTGGTTTTCGTGGATGGGCAGCCTTCTCAGATGGAGGTGAAAGTATGGCCGTGAGAGCGCAGACTTCAATCGAGTTCCTTCTCATACTCTCTGCAGTGGTGCTGGTGGTGCTGGCAGGTGTGATGAGCCTATCAGAGATAATGAAAATGCAGCAGGGAGCTTACTCAACAGCGCAGAGTGGTGTCCAGAATGCTTCCGGCTCCCTGCTCAACTACCTGAGCAACGAGACTTTTGGAACTGGCTTCTACCCCGTTTCAGGCGGTTTTGGGAATTACACGAATGCCCGCCTGGTTTCGCTGGAGCTGATAAAGAACGAGCCCTACTTCCTCAACCAGCCGGCAGTCATACAGCTCACCGCGTGGAACAACTACCCCGACCCAATGAAGGTGCCGAAGCTGCTTATATGGGTCGTGAACTCTTCAGGAAACGAGACGCTTCTCTCACCTTCCGAGGAGGACAATGTCACCATAATCGCATCCCACATGCTCACTGCGACTTTCATACCTACCAACGCAGGAGTCTACAATGTGAGTGCGGTGGCGCAGGATGATAACGGCAGCACATTGACAAATCCAGATAGCAATCAGCCTGTCCTTGTTAAAACCAACTTCACAGTTCTAGATGCCAGACCGCCTTCAAGCGGCATAATGAAGACTTTCAACATAGACAAAGACATAGTTGCAAGGAAAGATGCAGGGTATACGGAGACTTTCTCGCTCCCGCAAGACGCTGTCATCTACTCCGCAGTTCTCGAGATAACAGATGCCCATATGTACGAGAACAAGAACGCAGGCACCCAGGCATTCTACTACCTACAGCAAAGTTATACCTGCCAAAATCCCAGTGCAGATGTGTTTGTGCTCCAGGTGAAATCATCAACTTTCTCCTCCCAGCAGGGTGCTGTTGAAATTCCCGCCAACAGCTTCATAACCAGCGCATCATACTACAAGAATGAAATCAGCGGCCCAATGACCGTATATATAAATGGTATTGGTGTTGCAAGCCCAATTCCCTCCAATGTAGTAAAGCCAGGAATTAACACAATAAGCATTTCAATGCCGTATTCCGTCTCCTGCTCGGGTTCTCAAACCGGATATCCATTTGACGGATATTACCTCTCTGGAGGGGATGCAACGCTCACCGTAAACTACGACACCCCAGCAGCTGAGACTGCAGACCCCAGCTCGGTGACTGGCATTGCAGTAAACGGCAACTCCATTTCAGCCAATTCAGTTATCGACATATCCCAATACATGAAAGGAGGGCAGAACACACTCTCATTTGGGGCGATGCAGGGCAGCTTCCATTACAAGCTGGTGGTGAACTATGCCTAACTTCCAGAAAGCGCAGGTGATGATTCTTGACGGCGCTCTCGCCGTCCTGCTTGCAATCATGCTGTCATATGTGCTCTTTGCAGCTTGGCCGCAGAGCAGGCACCCGACAGGAGACTTGGCTCTGGAAAGGGCGGGCTACGACATTGTGAATGCATTCTATGACGATGAGATGATATACGGCACAATGCAAAGAGGTCTTGAGGTCAAGGGTTACCTCTCCCTGAGCGAGATGAGCTACCTGCGCCAGAGGCTCTACAACTATGGGCGCATTGCAGGAGTCGGAAGGATTGATGTTGAGGTGGAGAGCTCCAGCCAGTTCTCTGTTGAGACAGGCAACTACGTCCTCACACGCAGGGAGCAATTCCTGCTTGTCATGCCGCTTAAGGGTGGCTCTGAAAACAGGCTTGTGAGAGTGAGCCTATGGAGATGAGAAGAGGGTTTGCAGGATTGCTCATGCTTGCTGTGTTCATGCTGGGCTTCGTGCTCCTGCTTGGCTCAAGCTCTTCTCGAATTGCAAGCAAGGAATACTCCTCCATGGTTGCCGCAGAGATACATTCCGACAGAATAGCAATTGCAAAGAATGTGCTAATAAAAAGCTACAAAAAAGTTGATGAGAGGAATAGAAACCAGTGGGCCAGCACCATCAAGAGCGAATTCTCCTCCACGTACGGTTTGAAGATAGGCATATACCTGCAAAAATCCCCCGCGGAGGCTAACATAATTGACCCAACAAACGGGATGAGCACGTCATTTTTTCTTCTCAAGTAGCTTCTTCAATTTTACATTCTCGCTCTCGTACTCATCCAGCGTGTCCTTAATCCTATTGAAGTCTGCCACCAGTTTCCTGAAGTCCTTTTCCCTGAAGTTCTTCTCTTCGCTCTGCAGGGAGTATATAGAGTTCCTGAGCTCGTCGCTCTCATCTTTCAGGAGCCGGATGTTCCTCCCATTCTGGTATTCCCTGAAAACTATTACTGCTGCAGCGAAGAGCAGAATCGCAATAGCAAGTTCAGTCGATATGCAAGCCATATTCTCACCCCACGAATATTCCAGCCAGTTTCATTGAAACCGTGAAAACAACAGTTGATATGAGTAGCATTAGGGGAAAAACAATTATCAACCCTCTCTTTACCGAGCCGTATCTCACTTGCCCTATGAACATGGAGTCTAGTGCATTGGCGAGTAGCATGTAAACCAGCAGGCTGAAAAGCAGGAGCTGCTTGTCTATCGCAGAGTAAAGCGGGGAGCCCATCAGCCCCTCCAGTATTAGGGTGATGTTGTATCCCATCCCTGCAAAGAGCGGGTAGAAGAGCGATGATGAGAGAAGGATCATCCATGTTGACATGCTTATCCTGCTGTTCTTGTCCATCTCCGCATCCAAGTCGGATGTGATGTTGTTTGTGAGTATGCTCAGGGATTCCGATACATCTATTCCGCTGTCTATGGATTTGGTGATGAGGTCAAAGGCCCTGTTTATGCTTCTGCAGTTTATGGTTTCTCTCAGCCTCCTGAAGGAAGTTTTTGGGTTTCCGCTGACCTCAAAATTTGAGATTGCCTCCCTGAGCTCCAGTGACAGCTGGCCATAATCCATGGGCATCATGCTGAGTAAGGCATCCCTCATATTCTTCCTGTCAGAGTAAACTGCCGTGAGATGTGAAAGAAAAAGCGGCATTGCCCTCTCCATCCTCTCAATTTTCATGAAAGCCATGATTGTGGGGATTGTCACCACCACATAGCCTATGAATATTGCACCAAGGAGCGAGAATACCACGGCAAGTGGAGGGGAGTTTGTTAGAGCATAGAGGGGAAAGATGAGAACAATGAAGCCCAGCATGCTGCAGAGAGCCACAAGCACCGTCCACTCCGATGCGTTGAGCTCGCCACGTATAACGCTCACATACGGCGCGAGATACACCTCTATCTTCGCAAGAGGTCCCCTCTCAGTTCTGATTATGCCGCTGTCTACAACTCTCTTGAAAGCACGCTCAAAACTCTGCAAAATTCCGTCTGCCATGAGCTTTCCAACACCCCATAGATTAAGGAGTGCAAAGTTTAAAAAATGAGGTTGAAGCCGCAGCTAGAAAATCCACTTCGCGAATTCAGTCTTTATAAGCCTCGGAATTTTATACTTCCAATCTGTATACTGATGCACATCCTTAATGAGGTCGAGATACAGCTGCTTCTCCTCTGGCGAGAGCTTGCTCTCATGCTCCACCCAATGCTCCTTTCCGTCCTGCACCACCTTCTCCTTCTTCCCCACGAGCTGCTTCCTCACAGTGCCGAACCACTCAGGGAGTGAGGATTTCCTTTTCCTTATTGACTTCATGAAATCTCTCATAAAAACGGGCCTCTCCTTCTTACCCTCGTAGGCTTCCTTCCATGGTATTGTCGCGGCATCATCGCACAGCTGCTTTATATCCGCACTGGAATACCCCTCAGTCGCCCGGGCAAGCCTCCCCCACCAGATTCCCTTCACAGGCCTTTTCTTGCAGTACAGCTTGAACAGAGCCTCCCTTGACTTCTTATCGGGCAGCCCAACGTATATGGTCTTGCCGAATCTCCCAGACCTTTTCATCGCGGGGTCAACATCCCACGGTGCGTTTGTTGCGCCTATGACTAGTATATTCTCAGTGCCGCTCTCCAGCCCGTCCATCTCTGCAAGGAACTGGTTTATTGCCATCTTCTGGAATCCCTGCATATCCCCCTCCCTTTTTCCTCCCATCGCCTCCATCTCATCAAAGAAAACAACTGCTGGAGAGTTCTTCCTGGCAGTCTCAAACACCCGGTGCAGGTTCTTCTCAGTGTTGCCTGCGTACATATCCACAATCTCGCTTATCCTTGCGTTTATGAAATTCACATCGCACTGCCCTGCAGTGGCCTTTGCCATGAACGTCTTCCCGCATCCAGGAGGGCCGTAGAACATTATCCCTCCTCCCGCCATCTTCCCGTATCTCTTGGCAAGCTCAGGATTCTTGAACGGGTAGACAATCTGCTCGTTTATAGTTTCCTTAGCATAATTCATTCCGGCAACATCGCCGAAGTTCACCTTAGGCTTCTCAAGGAACTCCACTTTCGCAAGTGTGCCTGGCTCTGTTGTTGTGACCTCCTTTGCTTTTTCTTTCTTGCTCTTTGCCAGCTCCAGCCTGTTCTGCGCATCCTTAAAATCAGGGTTCAGCTTCAGAGCCTTGTTGTAATTCTTTATTGCATCATCTGGCATGTTCTTGTATTCATAGGCCAGGCCGAGTATGTAATAAGCTTCAGCAAAATTCGGCTTGAGTTCAATCATCTTGTTTATGTCATCAATTGCCTTGTCATACTCCTCCTTGCAGGCGTAGGCCAGTCCCCTGTTGTAATACGCCTTGTCGAACATCGGGTCTGCTTCTATTGCCTTGTTGTAGTACTCGACAGCGAGGTCAAAGTTGCCCTTCTCATAGTACTCATTGCCTGTCTTATAATAGCTCTCAGCATCATCCTCGCTGTATTCACGTTCATCCTCATCCATAGCTACCACTTCAAACAGAAATAGTATATGCTAGGGCTTCTTATAAATACCTTTTGAATTAGCTAAAATTTAAGTTTTAATTCCCTTCCACGCCCGGTAGCAACTTTCTCTATGTCTTCATCAGGCAGTTTAATGTATTTTTTAAGAATCGCGTCCCTTTGTTCTTGCGGGATATTTTCATACAAATCGGGCAGTCTAGAGACTAGTTTCATTTGACCAAGTAGCGACTCTGGAATGGAGAATTCTGGGTGTAATTGTTTGTATTCCCAGAGAAGTATCTTTGAGATGTTAACCCAGTCTTTGTCATGGCTTCTATACCCGGGCAGTCCTTTACCGGTTCTGATACGCTCAAACGCGGACACCGATAGTTCTTGGTAAACTTCGTGAGATTCTGGATTATTAAACAAATCTACGAACTCTTTACGCTTTGGGTTATACAAAAAATCTCCAAGAATAGGCATGCTCTCATTAGACTTCGATGAGGGTTTAATTGCCCCGTAAATGTCTCCGCGAAAATGATGAATCAGCTCATGGAAAAAAATCGATTGGATTTCTCCAGCAGTGTTGTAATCCCCATGTTTAAAACTTTCAGATAATTCCTTTAAGTGCTCCTCACCAATCCTTGTTATATGCTCATTAGATGCGAACATGCCATGTCCACCAAAAATTTCTATAGGAAAGGTTTTTCTTTCGTAACCTTCAGCTATATTCGACATTTTTTCAGCAGCTTTATCGAGCTGATAGACGAACGCCTTTAGAGATGTTGTGTCGTGCTTTCCGCTACCCTTTAACCTCACCCCATAAATCCTCCCGTTTATTTCAAAGGCGCTGTCATCTGGGAACAGCTTTTCCTGAACAAATATCCCTTCCTTTTCCCCAAAAATATACTCTTTTTTAGAATTACTCTCAAGAACTCTTTCCGCTGGTGGCCTGTCTCCGAAAATCTTTTTTACCTCCAAAGGCGAAAGCTGCCTAACTTTGATAGCCATCCCTTCCAAAAACAGATTTGGCTTCTCCACACTAGCGAACGTTGGTTTCTGCTCTACTTCTTTATGTCCATCCATAATATCTGTTAGATTTACTCAACGGCGCCTTATAAATTATTCCGAACTATATCAGCTTGAGCTCCTTGCCCACTTCCTCAAATGCCGCCAGAGCGGCATCCAAATCCTTTCTCTTGTGCCCTGCGGTTATGATGTTTCTGACTCTAGCTTTGTCCATGGCAACCATCGGGTACACAATCGGGTTCACGTACACTCCTTTTTCAAAGAGCTTGCTGGAAAGCTGTTGCGCCACTGCGCTCTGTCCAGTCATCACAGGTATTATCGGAGTCTGGCTGTTGCCCGTGTTGAAGCCCAGCTTCTGCAGCTTCCTCCTGAAGTACTTGGTGTTGTTCCATAGTTTGTCAAACAGCTTTGGCTGCTCCAGTGCAACGTCTACTGCCGCGCTTATCGCAGCAACCGTAGCAGGTGGATGGGATGTGCTGAAAAGGAATGACCTGGCCCTCTGTATCAGGTAGCTCCTCAGGTCATTTGTCCCTGCAATGTAGCCTCCCATGCAGCCGAATGCCTTTGAGAATGTCCCCATCTCCACATCCACTCTTCCATGCAGGTTGAAGTGGTCGACAATTCCTCTGCCATTCTTTCCAAGGACTCCCTCGCCGTGTGCATCATCAACATACGTAATTGCATCATATTTTTCAGCAAGCTCAACTATCTTGTCCATCGGTGCAATGTCTCCATCCATGCTGAACACTCCGTCAGTGATTATGAGCTTCCTTCTATGCTTGCTCTCTTTGAGGATTTTCTCAAGCTCCTCCATGTTCAGGTGCGGATAGATTTTCCTCTCAGCTTTTGTAAGCCTGCATCCGTCAATTATGCTGCCGTGGTTCAGCTCGTCGCTTACTATCACGTCTCCCTCTCCCACAAGGGTGGGAATCGTCCCGCTGTTTGCGGCAACTCCGGATGAGAACATGAGGACTGCCTCGGCTCCCTTGAACTGCGCAACCTTCTTCTCAAGCTCCTCGTGTATGTCCATCGTCCCAATAATCTGCCTCACTGCGCCTGTTCCTACCCCATATTTCCTTATTGCTGCAATCGCAGCCTTCTTCATCTTTTTGTTTGTTGTGAGCTGGAGGTAGCTGTTTGAAGATAGGTTAATAACCTCCTTACCGTTCACAATCGCCCTTGCTCCCTGAGGCCCGCCAAGTATCGGCGGAACTTTGAAAAGCCCCTTACTCTTCATCTCCTCAATTTCTGCAGATATGAAACCAAGCCTGCTTCCCATGCATACACCTCCTATGGATACAGAACAACCTTTCCGCACTTTCCTTCGCGCATCAGCTGCATTCCCTTGTCAAACTCCTCAAGCTTGAACTTGTGGGTTATTATCGGCTCAACATTCACCCTGCCGGATTTTAGCAGACCGGCAGTGGTATACCAAGTGCCATACATCCTCCTCCCGGTTATGCCGTATATCCTCACCGCCTTAAACACAACATCATCAGCCCAGTTCAGCGTTATATCCCCGTCAGGCAATCCCAGTGCCGAGAGCCTGCCAGCAAATTTCAGCACCTTCAGAGACTGGGCTATTGCTTCCTGGCTCCCTGCCATCTCAAGGGACACATCGACCCCGTAGCCGCCTGTTGCCTCCTTTATCAGCTTCACTGGGTCCTGCTCGTTTGATTTAATTATTGTGTCCGCACCCATCTTCTTTGCAAGGTTCAGCCTGTATTCGTTTTTTCTGCCAATCGCAAAGATGTGGGCAGCCCCTGCCGCCCTACATATGGCAACCGCGCATATGCCTATCGGGCCCAGTCCGAAGATTGCAACAGTTTTTCCAGCAACATCCTCAGAGAAGACAGTGTGGACAGCATTGCCGAACGGCTCCTGTATTGCCGCTATCTCATGGGGAAGGCTCTTGTCATTCACCCAGGCGTTCTCCTCAGGAATCGCGGCATACTCCGCAAAGCAGCCGTTTGTGTCAACCCCAAGTATTTTCATATTCTGGCACACGTGTGCATTTCCAGTCCTGCACTGGAAGCACTTGTTGTCAACTATGTGCGTTTCCGCAGAGACGTGGTCTCCAACTGAAACAAACGTGACATCCTTGCCAATCTCAATAACCTCTCCTCCGAACTCATGCCCCATTATCCTTGGCGGCTTTATCCTCCTCTGCGCCCAGGCATTCCACTCGTATATGTGGGAATCAGTCCCGCAGATTGAGGTTGCCTTGACCTTTACAAGTATATCCCTCGGCCCTATCTGGGGTATGGGCACAGTTACAAGCTCCGCTCCAGTGCCTGGCTTCTTCTTCATAACCGCTTTCATCTCACCCTTCATAGAATCCCCCCAGAATAGAATTCTCAAGAAAGGAATATAAAGCATATTCGTAGATATGGTGTCACGACGCTTAGATTTTTAAGGTGCCCATTCTTTAACTCATTGTATGAATTACATAGACTTGTTCGGCTATGTGGCAGGAATTCTTGCTGTGATATACCTAGGTTATACCTTAAATTAAAATATGGGTAGTAGAATGACTAAAGCCCGCCTGCGCATCCAGGTTTATGGAATTGTCCAGGGAGTATTCTTCAGGTCAAGCACTGAGGAGAAGGCTTCCAGCATGGGCTTGACCGGCTGGGTGAAGAACAGGAGGGATGGCTCTGTGGAGATTCTTGCAGAAGGTGAGAAAAAAGTGCTTGAAGCCCTGCTTGCTTGGTGCGAGAAAGGCCCAGAAGGCTCAAGAGTTGAAAAGGTTGAGCACTCCTGGGAAGACTTCAAGGGAGAGTTCAGCTCATTCTACATAACATATATCTGAGTTCCACTCTACAGGTTCAGAAAAGTATTAAAGCGGGCTTGACAAATATACCCCACATGAAGTACAAAATTGCAATTGCCGGCTTCATCTTCTTCCTCTTGGGTTTTGTACTGGAAAGCAAGGCGTATGACTTCATCTGCAGCTGTTCAACCCCACCCCACGTAAACGAGTTCAGCCCATGCTACCAATGCCTCAGCTCACCAAAATACCAGAATTACATACTGATTTTTCAAGTTATAATGATTGTGAGCGTATTTGTAGTGCTCTACGGATTCTTCAACGAGTTCGACTACGGGGCAAACAAGTAATTAATTTAAACAACTCCATGAATAGATTATGGAAGATGACTCCCCCCTCAAGATGTACAAGCTGACCGAGGATGAGTTCAGGGACGGGCTGGGCTTCTTTGAGGCGCTTGGCATTATACGGCAGGTCAGCGGGAAGAAATACCTCCTAACAGACACTGGCGAGCAGTTCCTTGCAATCATCGGATGCGGAAAGTCAAAGTTCTCAGTGCTGTGCTTCAAGCTTTTTGATTCTCTTGTCAAATCTGGAAAACTCAAGTGCAGGTACAATCTCAAGGATAAGTCGTATTACTTTAAACTAGATTAGATTGGCTCCGAAGCCAAAGCAATCTTAAAACATGCCTTGCCTCGTTCTATCTTTTCCCATTTTTCTCGGTTTCTTGCGGTGTGGGTCTTGATGTGGCTTGCCAAATCTTCGTGCTTGTGTTTTGCTCATAAAACCATCCATTAATAATTGCTGAAAGGAGTATATTAACATTTTGGTGAGAAAAGGCTCACCATCCTGTTAAGAAATAGGGTCATAAAGGACAAATAGGACAAATATGGTATTTCGGCGACGAGCCCCGTCGCCGCACGTTCCGCTCTAAGGGTGGGCAGTTACTTTTGAGTTCAGATTCTCACTTCCAAAGCAAGTTTAATATAACCAAAATAGAAAGAATCTTTTATGGACTATTTCGAAAAACATAAATTTCAGAGAAATCTCTTTATTCTTGCTATACTTCTTACGTTACTAGTCATTTTTATTCCAAAGACCCCTCAAAACCCCAGTTATGTTTCTTGTGAGGAAGCAGTTAGACTTGTATGGAGTGGACAGACTGGAGATATTATTGCTACCCCTAGCGGAGTATTCTCAATATCCCTAACGAATGGTACACACGTAGTTCTCAATGGAACAGAGGCGAATAAACCCGGCTGTAACTTCGCCGAGGAAGTGAGTTCATACTACAATGAATTACAGGAAAATTGTACTAAGACTAATACGAGCTGTGTAGTTCCTATAGCGATAGGGATAGAATAATAATTAGTGCCTCTGCTTAGGCTTCTTAGATATAATGAGGAATCGGAAAGGATTAGAGTATAAGTTTCTTATTGGCTCCGAAGCTACTCCGTAGGTCATATTGTATCCCTCTGGGACGGTATCGTCATCGCCAATACTATTGCTCATCCCCTATTTAAAAGGGGCTGCATCCCCAACGAAATCCACAGCCAGATGGGAGAGATATCCGCCAAAAGCCCAAGCGCCGATTATGAAAGAGCTTACACCCGCCCCGGTGTAAAGCAGCAGCAGGCACACTGCAGCGCCGTAGAGAAAAGCAGCTGAGAAGCCGTGCAGGAACCCCCTGTGCCTCGGAATTATGAAATCTAGAAAGTAAACAGCTGCAAAAACCAGGAGAATGGAAAGGACAGGGAGATATACGCAGGTTGAACCGCCTGCAAGCCTATTGCATTCTGCAGAGAACTGGGGGTAAAAGAGCAGGAGCAAGACAAGAGCAAGTAAAAAAACAGCTTTCCTCATAAACTTCCTTGGCTTTGAGGAAGGGCTATCCAAATCCGGCATGAGTGCCCCAAGGATGAAAAACGCCCCGCATAGAGGCAGTTCAAAGCCGGGAGGAACCCCTAGAATAAAAATAAGCAAGAAGAATATCACAACTCCTGTGAATAGATGCTCTCCAAAATCGGTTCGCATGCATTAACTCCGAACCCTCTCAATTTAAGCGTGACATCCGCCCACCGCTAAAGCATGTGGGGTTTCTCGCTCGCTTCTGCTAACCCAGAAGAGTTCTCAGAGCCAAATTGACAATTTTCCTCCCTATAGTCCCAACGTCAAGCTCAACACTGACATTCTTCCCTACCGAATATGAATCGTTGAGGAGTATCAAACCGAAACTGGGTTTGCTTGGCACGTCATAATCAACTCCTGCGATTTTCAGTTTATCTCCAAGCACCAGTGACATGTTCCTGTACAGGTTAAGCTGCCCGCCAGTGTTTTTCAGAATATCATCCTTGCTGAAGTTTGTTGAAGAGAAACTGACAACCATGGTGGAAAGAGGGTAATCCAGAGTGGTGTTCTCCCCCAGCATGCCTTTTAAATCGGCACCCAGCCTCTCTGTGCTATTCATGTCATCCCTCAGGTATACCAAATCCCCGTTAACTTCAATGACATAGCTCAGGTTTCTTACCCGGTCTGTCGTGTCATTGCTCTTCGAATTCAGTCCACTAACAGCAACATATGAGGTCGGAGTGTAATTGATGCTAGCATTTCTAATTTTTGCTGGAAACTCGCCCTCAATCCTGCTGGTATTTATATTTCTCCCTTCCCAGGGAAGCAACACTACCGCATAGTACTGGTCGCTGACTCCGTTAACAGTTAAGTTGGCAACTACCCTGTTTTGAGTTGGGATTATTCTTGCAGAGGGCGTCTCTGTAAACTGTTCACCGTACAGAATACCCACCAGTGAAACTGTGACATTGTCCCCAACATCAATGTCAGGTTCTGTTTCAATCTGAAGCAGGAATGGAATGCTCACATTTTTTTCGCCCAGCTGTGTCCTAAACTTAACTTCTGACGATATGGAGAAAAGTGCGCTTGTGGTAACGTTTATACCCGGAAACCTCTCCTCAATCTTTTGGGCTATGAGAGTTGCGTTCGCCCCATGCTCAAGCACAAGGGTTACCCTGCCGCTCTGGTTATTGATGAACCCAACACCTTCCATTGCACTGAGCTCCATAATCGAGGCATTCTGGGAAAGGTCAGTGCCCATCTTGAAAAGATTAAGGTAATCCATGTATGACATTAGAGTCGCATTGGCCAAGCCTGTCCCATACACTGGTGTGTCATTGCTCGTCTCGTTGGCCTGCTGGGGCGAGCTGGTGACGGCAGAGCGCATTGAGAACAACTCCAAGGTGAAGAATATCACCATACCTAGCGCAAATACTTTTATTAAAGTGTCTCTCTCCATAAATAATGATTTAAATAGCAAGATATTAAATTCAGGAGGTTATTGTATGGACAAGCTCAAGGATGGGGATTTCATGAAGGTAAGCTACACCGGCAGGACGGCTACAGGAAAGGTTTTTGATACTACAAGCGCTGAAAAAGCAAAGGAGGCGGGGCTGCCCGAGGAGGGCAGGAAGTACGCTCCTGTGCTGGTCGTCATAGGCAAGGGCCATGTGGTAAAGGGCCTTGAGGAATCGCTCAAGAACATGAGCATTGGCGAACAGAAATCCATCGAGCTCTCTCCCGAAAATGCGTTTGGGGTAAGAGACCCGAATCTCGTAAGAATACTGCCCCTCGCAGAATTCAAGAAGAGGGATTTGGACCCATTTCCAGGCATGATGCTTGATTTGGACGGGGTGAAGGGGATTGTCAAGAGCGTCAGCGGTGGCAGGGTGATGGTGGACCTAAACCACATTCTCGCAGGTGAGAAAATCACATACGATGTGAAGGTTGAGGAGAAGCTTACTGAGACCAACCCCAAGATACAGGCAGTACTTGACAGCTTCAGCCTCACTGCGGAAAGCTTCAAGCTGGAAGGTGGCGTCCTGCAGGTTGTTTTCTCACCAGAAGTCAAGAAAGATGTTGATTTCATAGTAAACAAGTCAAATTTCGTGAACTCCCTGCTGGATTTGATGGGGGATATCAAGAAGCTTAGCATAGTTGAGGAATACACTCTGGAGCAGAAGGAGCACAAGGCGTGACACGCCCATCATAAGCTTTTTGACCTCATGGGCTTCCTGCTTCAAAGAACACCCATCGGATTCTCAGCCAGGCTTGCATTCCCGCATGCCCCGCGGTATTCCGCCCCTATGCTTGACCTGTCGGCTTTACGCAATACAGGCATACATAGGTGGTTCGTGTTGCGACTGCTCCATGCCTTATGGGTTAACGGTGATTTAACTGTCAATAGAGGCTTTATAAACCTCTGGAAGGGGTAACTTTCCAGTGAGATGAATTTATGTGCAAAGCCAACAATATGGAAAGAGTTAAAAATATGTATGCAGTAGTAATACCCAGTAATAATATTCGCTTTTTCTGCGACCACTAGGTGCATATTATGGAAGAAGCTAAAACATTGAAAGGAACAACGACAATAGGTTTAGTCTGCAGCGATGGAGTAATCTTTGCTGCGGATAAGAGAGCCACGATGGGCTATTTTATTGCAAACAGGGAAGTTGACAAGATATTCCAGATAGATGACACCCTGGGAGTTACTGTTGCTGGCGGAGTCGGCGATGCCCAGGCTCTTGTCAGATACCTGAAATACGAGGCGCAGCTCTACAAGATGAACTACGCAAAGCCAATGAGCGTTGGAGCGGCAACCACTCTGCTGTCAAACATACTTTCCCAGTACAAATTCGCCCCGTTCCTGGTCCAAATTCTTGTTGGCGGTATTGATGACGAGCCCCGCATCTTCAACCTTGACCCGGTGGGCGGGGTGACTGAGGAGAAGTTTGTCTCAACAGGTAGCGGCTCCCCGGTTGCATACGGCCTTCTGGAGGACTCTTACAAGGAGAATGGGAGCATAAAGGACAACCTAAGAGTTGCCCTCAAGGCACTCTCAGTTGCAGTGAAGAGGGATGCCGGGACAGGTGACGGCATAGACTTGGTCACCATAATCCCGGGGGAATTCAAGAGATTTGATAAGGATGCAATAAAGAAGATTCTAGAAACAAAGGTATGAGTGATTAGCTTTGATTATTTTGTATTACTGTCTTTGAATAGGCAGAATTAAGGCGGTTTTTTTTGAACAATAATAACGATATACAGAAGAAGTTAGAGCCCATACTACCGAGCGGTTGCACCATAACAAAAACCGAGTATGAGGGCCCCGACATAGCCTTATATCTTGACAACATAGAGGCTTTCTACTCGGACCCCAACCTCATAAAGAAGATAGCTGGGGCTCTGAGGAAAAGGGTTCTGGTCAGGAGCGACCCATCCCACCTGTCTCCTCCGGATGAAGCCCTTAAGAAGATTAATGCCATCATCCCCCAGGAAGCTGGCGTGACTGACATCAAGTTCTCTCCAGAGTTTTGCGAGGTTATAATAGACTCCATGAAGCCTGGTTTGGTTATAGGCAAGGGCGGCTCAACTCTGAAGGCGATAATACTCCAGACTGGGTGGGCGCCGAAGATACTCAGGACTCCAACAATGCCATCCGATACAATAAAGGGGATAAGGTCATCCCTGTTCAAGGAGTCAGACTTCAGGAAGAAGTTCCTGGCAGGGCTTGGGAAGAAGATATCAGTCCAGTCGCAGAAAAGCGACTGGGTAAAGGTCACCGCTCTTGGAGGATTCAAGGAGGTGGGCAGGACTTGCCTGCTTCTTCAGACTTCAAACGATAAGATACTTCTGGACTGCGGGGTCAACCCGGAGACAACTGAGGGGAACAGGGCTTACCCCTACCTCAATGCAATGAATCTTGCTTTGGATGAGCTGGATGCAGTCATAGTGACTCATGCGCACCTGGACCACTCCGGCTTCCTTCCTTACTTGGTCGCCTACGGTTATGACGGCCCTATCTACTGCACCCCACCCACAAGGGACCTCATGGTGATGTTGCAGTTCGACTACATCAATGTCCTGCAGAAGAACGGCATGACCCCGCCCTATGCAGAGAAGGATGTAAGGAAGATGCTCAACATGTGCGTAGCCCGCGAATATGACGAAGTGACCGACATAACTCCGGAAATAAAGCTCACGTTCCACAATGCAGGGCACATACTGGGCAGCTCAATGATACATCTGCACATAGGTGATGGTCTGCACAACCTGATTTTCACAGGAGATATAAAATACGGCTTCACGAGGCTCTTCGACCAGGCAACTACAACCTTCCCGAGGGTTGAGACTCTCTTCATGGAGAGCACCTACGGCGGAAGGGACGACATCATGCCCCAGAGGCAGGATGCTGAGAGGAGGCTGAACGAGCTCATACATCAGACAGTCCAGAACAAGGGCAAGGTGCTCATACCCGTCTTTTCAGTTGGAAGGTCGCAGGAGATAATGCTTGTGCTTGAGGAGTACGCCCAGGCAATGGGCTCCTCATTTGAATGCCCCATATACATAGACGGAATGATTCTTGAGGCATCAGCAATACACACTGCATACCCGGAATACCTCAGGCAGAATGTGCAGAGAAGGGTGCTCTCAAACAAGAGCCCGTTTGAATCAAAAATATTCGAATCTGTAAAAAACAACAGAAAAGAAGTTGTTGAGGGAGACCCATGCGTAATACTTGCACCTTCGGGCATGATGAGCGGAGGGCCTTCTGTAGATTATTTCAAGATGATGGCCGACAACCCCAATAACCTTCTCATATTTGTAGGCTACCAGAGCGCCCTCTCACTCGGAAGGAAGATACAGAACGGGATGAAGGAGATACCTGTGCTTGGCGAGAAAGGGATGCTTGAGACTGTGAAAGTCAACATGAGAGTTGAAACAGTTGACGGGTTCTCAGGCCACAGCGACAGGCACCAGCTTATGAACTTCGTGAGGAACCTCAGGCCCACCCCTGAAAGGGTATTCACGCTTCACGGCGATGAGAGCAAATGCGATGACTTGGCGAAATCATTGAACAAGATGATGCATTTCGAGACGCGCGCTCCCATGAACCTCGATGCAATAAGGCTGAAGTAGCTATAAACGTGCGCCGCTCAGCATCTCAGTTGAATATGTTGTTTTGCCTCTGTGCTGGAGGACAAAATCAGCAACTTTTATCAGGCCTCTTCCTTTCTCGCTGAGCGTATACTTTGTTCGAGTAGGTGGGCCAGTCTTTACATATTTTTAATTAGAACATAGGGCCGCGGGGGAGAATCGAACCCCCTCCTGCGGGTCCACAGCCCGCCGTCATGCCATTAGACTACCGCAGCCATACATATATTATTCAAAAAACTCCTTATAAAAGTATTCCGGCAAACCCCTGCTTTTCACAATCTTTGGAATTTTCCCCCAGGCTGCAATGCTCTTCCCCTTTATAATGACTGCGCCCCTTAGGGAGAGGCTCTTTGCAAGCTCTGCAGCTTTTTTCACATCAGCCTCGCTCTTCACAGAATTCCCCAGCGCAGTTGCAGCCGCATCGGCAAGCGCAGCACTACGTGCAAAAGCAACTGCCGCATCCGCATTGCCGAAAGATATAGCATGCCCAACAGTACCTGAGCTTGTGCACACGCCGAGGGGCGTATCCTTGGGCATGACATCAAAGCCAATCTTGCTTGAAAATGGGGAAGAGCCCGCATAAACAACAACCTTCGCAGGCCTGTCAACCTTCATCGCTATATCCCCGCCGTTCTCAATGATTGCATATCTGCATCCTTGCTTCACAACATCTTCAAGCATCAAATCCGCAAGAGCGCCTGCAACAGCAGCCATAGGGCCAACCCCGGTTTTTTCCGCTGCATCCGCCATCAGCTTTACAACTCTCGGGGCGTTCCTCCCAACTTCCAGCGGCTCCAGCGTGCTCCTGAAAAATGGGTTTCCCGCGATGTACTCCTCCAGCTCTGCTCTGTTCCTCAGGAGCGACTCATGGGCGGCATCAAAGAATTTCTCCCCGTCTATTTTCAAAAATATCTTCGATTCCTTGAAAACCAGCTTCCTCTCAATCAACTAGTCACCCAGATAACTCACAGCATTCACTGGGCAGTTGTTCACGCAGTTCATGCATAGTATGCATTCATCAAAGTCGTATCTAATCGAGAAATCCTTATTGCAGATTATTGCCTTTGTGGGGCAGAGGGAAAAGCAAAGGCCGCACGAAACGCATTTTTCCGGGTCGAACTTCATCATCGCCCCCAGCTCCTTCACAATCCCTCCCATCCTCTTGAGTATCCTGATGAACTCCTGCGCCTTATCCTCATTTGCCTTTATCTCTCCCATGATTCTCACATGCGTCGGAGTGGTCTCAACTTTCAGCGTGTTGAAAATAGTCCCGCTTTTGAGAACAGCCTCCTGTATTATCGAATCCCTGTACTCCTTGCTCGGGAACAGTGCAATAATCCTCTTGCCCATCATTTCACCTTGTATTTGACATCCTCCATTTTCACAACTCCCAGCACCCTTCCATCTTCGTCAACAACCGGCAGGCCCCTCGCCCTGTACTGCTCCAGTTTTTTGGCGCTAACCTCAACAGGCTCGTCCTTCCTGCTAGTTATAATGCCCTTGGACTTCATGACATCCCTCACCTTGCTCCCTCCTGTCACCAGTGATTTCGCCACATCCCATGAGGTGAGCACACCCTGCAGATGCTTCTGCTTGTCAACGGCAACAAGATAATCTGTTTTTCTATCAAGCATGAGTTTCTCAGCGTCCTTCAAGCTGTCATCCGGGCTGCAGGTCACCGCTGTCGACATCACATCCAATGCCTTTGTGTAAAGCTGCTTCATGGGTTTCATAACTGTTTCAGTGGATATCCTCTCAAGTGGAGCGGTGAGGAAGAATTCCCCCCTCTCAATCATCTCCTTGAGTCTCTCGCAAATCTCCATTGCCATGCTTATGCTTGACAGGCCGGAGCATTTCACTTCCCTTTCGCCTATAATCACTTTGCCTGATTTGAGCTCGCCGTAGGTTGTCTCTTTCACAACCGGCTTCACCCTTGTGGCTATGTGGTAGTCGTATACTGTTGCCTTTATCTCCTCGTCAGTTATCCCGCAGTTCTTTGCAATTCCTGCATTCAAAATAGGTATGGGCACTCCTCCTCCTATGAAGAGAGCCGGACCGTAGTTATTTATTGTGGCGCCCCTAACGTACTTGGGCTTCATCTTCTTCAAGTCACCCTTGACCATGAGCGAGCCGGACATCATCTTCGGGTTGTGCTGCGTCCCCTCTCCAATCACATACCCCTTGCTGCCCCCGAGGAATATCCTTGTTCCAACTCCTATTGTTTCATAGGAAGGGTCATTGTATAACGGGCTTATAGACCCTGCAGACGAGTAAGTGACATTCCCGCAGTTGGGAAGCAGCGCTCCAAGATAGGTGTAAATCATCCTGTCAGAGGAGTTTGTAGCAGCGCTGTACCTCTGGTAGAATGACCTTGGGCTCACCATTACTGCCTGGTTCAAATCGTGCAGCGTGACTGTCGTAAATACCTCTCTTTTCGGGTGGCAGTATGTTGCGCTTCCATAAGCCTTGAGGTTTATTGACCTGTTATTCACAAGGTCCTCTATGACGTGCCCCCCTCCGTACTCCATCTTATGGACTTTGGACGACTGGGACGTGCCTATGTACACATCTACAGAGCCCAGCCCTGCGTATGCAGGAACGTCATTGAGCAGAACCTCCCCGCCTCCCATCCTTATCTGCGGGTCGGAGTGGCCGAAGTTTATGAATGCACCAGAGCTTGTCGTCATGCCAAAGGTGCCTGTTGTTACAACATCAACTTCCTTGGCAGCCTTCTCAGGGCCTTTCTCAGCAACTATGTCCTTCATCTCAATAGCGGTGACTACCACAACATTCCCGCCCTTTATCTTCTTGTTTATATCATCAACGGTGCGTATATCGGTCATACAGCATCAAGTTACATTTCGTCAAATAAGCTTTATTAAACTTATCTACCTCAAGAAATAAGCTGATTTTTTCAGCATGCTCAAGGCGATGATTTGGAGATAGTATTCTGCGGAACTGGCGGAGCGAGATTCGTAATAATGAAGCAGTTAAGGGCTACGGGAGGGTTCATCATTAGAGGCAGAGCCAACATATACGTAGACCCTGGCCCCGGAGCGCTCATGCGTAGCCTGGAGCTGAAGCAGGACTTGCAGAAGCTTGATGCAATTGTCATCTCCCATGCGCACATAGACCATTCAAACGATGCAAACCTTCTAGTTGAAGCAATGACTAACGGGGGCAAGAGGAAGAGAGGGGTGCTCATAGGCAGCAGCTCTGCCCTTGAGGGTAATGAGAGGTTTGACAGGGTGGTCTCATCATACCACCAGAATCTTGTTGCAGAGAAGTTCATTGCAAGAGCAGGGGATAAATTCTCAGTAAAAGGGGTTGACATTGAAGCGACCCCCACAAAGCATGATGACAGTTCCGGGGTTGGTTTCAAGCTCTCTTACGGTGGAAAAACAATCGGTTATACAGGTGACACCGACTACATCTTAGAGCTTGGGAAAGTTTTCTCAGGGTGCGACTGCCTCATACTGAACAATCTGAAGCCCGCGGGCTGCCACTACCCCGGCCATCTGGACTCGGAGCTGAGCATACGAGTTTTAAAAGAAGCAAAGCCAAAAAAAGCGATAATACAGCATTTCGGAATGGGGATGCTTCGGGCAGGCCCTGAGGCAGAGGCAAGATTCATACAGAAGGAGAGCGGCGTGGAGACAATTGCCGCAAAGGACGGAATGATTGTGAAAATTGAGGAAGGAAAAGTCTTGTTGATTTTGAGTGATGGCATGCTGGAAGAATACTCGCCAAACAAGTTTGAAGAAAAGCTCAGGAATAGGTGGGAGGAGCTCAAGCTCCACGAGTTTGACGAGAAGAGCAAGAGGAAGGTTTTCGTAATAGACACCCCGCCGCCTTTCCCCACTGGCGAATTCCACATAGGCAATACATTGAACTGGTGCTACATGGATTTTGTTGCAAGGTACAAGAGGATGTGCGGCTACAATGTCCTCTTCCCCCAGGGATGGGACTGCCACGGCTTTCCAACTGAGGTGAAGGTGGAGAAGAAATTCGGCAGGCTTCCCAGGGAGGAGTTTAAGCAGAGATGCCTGGAATGGACGAAGAATGTGGTAGGCACAATGAAGCCCCAGATGAGGGAGATGGGCTTCTCCATAGACTGGAGCAGGGAATATTACACAATAGACAAGGAGTACCACAGGAAGGTGCAGTACTCCATACTGAAGATGTTTGAGAAAGGTTTGGTTTACCGCTCCAAGCACCCTGTGCTCTGGTGCACCTGCTGCGAGAGCGCAATAGCCAAGGCAGAGACGGATGAGGTTGAAAGGGAGACAACCCTGAACTACATATCATTTTCCTGCGAGGGCAAGCCCCTCATCATTGCCACAACAAGGCCTGAATTGCTGAATGCCTGTGTTGGGGTGCTCGTCAATCCAGAAGATGAACGCTACAAGAAGCTGCACGGCAAGACCGCAGTGGTCCCAATATTCAACAGGGAGGTGAGAATACTCCCGGATGCCGAGGTTGACCCGAATTTCGGCACGGGAATAGTAATGGTCTGCACCTTTGGAGACAAGCAGGACGTGGTGTGGGTCTACCGGTATGGCCTGCCCATAATCGAGGCCATGGATTCAAGGGGGAGGCTGCTCAACGCCGGCAGATTCACAGGCTTGAAAGCAGAGCAGGCACGGGAGAAAATACTTGAAGAGCTCAACTCCCTCAAACTGATCACAAAGAAAGAAAAACTGAAGCAGATGGTGAAGATACATGACAGGTGCAAGAGGCTTGTGGAATTCCTGCAGTCAGCGCAGTGGTTCATGAAGCTCAAGGGCCATGAGGAGGAAGTGATAAAAGCCGCCTCAGAGATGCGCTGGGTGCCCCCCCATGCAATCCAGCTTCTCATAGACTGGAGCAGAGGGCTGGAATGGGACTGGTGCTTCTCAAGGCAGAGGATTTTCGGCATCCCCATACCTTTCTGGTACTGTGAGAGATGCGACTGCGTCGTGGCTCCGAGCTACTCCAACCTTCCAGTGGATCCAACAAAGGACAAGCCTCCAGTTGAAACATGCCCGAAATGCGAGGGAAAGCTCATTGGCGAGAGCAGCATATGCGACGGCTGGGTCGATTCCAGCATCACGCCGCTTGTCATATCTGGCTGGCCTGATGATGAGAAAAAGTTCAGCGAGCTATACCCGTCCTCACTGAGGCCCCAGGGCACAGACATCATAAGAACATGGGCCTTCTACACAATATACCGCTGCCTCATGCTTACCGGCAAACAGTGCTTCAAGGATGTTCTAATAAACGGGATGGTGTGCGGCTCTGACGGCAAGAAGATGAGCAAGAGCCTTGGCAACTATGTTGAGGCGAAGGATGTCATAGCGAAATCATCCGTGGATTCACTCAGGATGTGGGCAGCCCTCTCGGGAAGCACGGGGAAGGACAACATATTCTACTGGAAGGATGTCAACTACGCGCACTCCTTCCTAAACAAGCTCTGGAATGCTTCCAGGTTCATTGAAACCCCCCTGAAGGAGTTTGATGAGAAGGAAAAGATGAAGCTCAGGGCGACTGACAGGTGGATACTGAGCAGGCTGAACAAGCTTGTTGAGAACTGCACAAACTCCCTTGAGAGCTATGATTTCTACTCAATGATAACCACACTTACGGAATTCTTCTGGCACGAGTTCTGCGACTATTACCTCGAGGAGGTAAAGCACAGGCTCTACCAGGGTGACAAGTATGGAGAGGAAAGCAGGAGGGCTGTGCAGTACACTCTCAGGACTGTTCTGCTAACCTCACTGAAACTTCTGGCGCCGTTTGCTCCTTACACCACCGATGAGCTCCACCAGCAGCTCTTCTCAAAGGACGAGAGCATCCACTCTGAAGGCTGGCCAAAAGTCAACAAGAAGGCAATTGATGAAGAGAGCGAGCAGAGCGCCATTCTGCTCAATAAATTACTGAGCGAAATAAGGAAATTCAAGATGAGCCAGAAAGTCTCGCTTAATACAGAACTTTCTTCAGCAAAAATACAGATTGAGAAGCCCGAACAGCTTGAGCCGGTGAAGGAGGAAATTGAGGCTGCGGGAAGGATTAAAAAAATAGAAATCTCAAAAGGGGAATTCTCCATCTCTTTGAAAAGGTAGACTACATGAAACTCACATTCATTACTGGCAACCAGCACAAGTTCCGGGAAGCCGAAAGGATTTTAAAAGAATATAACGTAATTATAGGGCGCAAAGATATCAACTGCGAAGAGATTAGATCTGAGAGCTGCGAGGAGGTTGCCCTCACATGTCTGAGGCTCCTGCGCAGGAAGGTGAACAAGCCTTTCTTCGTTGAGGACTCCGGCCTGTTCATCAAGGCTCTCGATGGATTTCCAGGGACGCTCTCCTCCTGGGTTTTCAAGAAGATTGGAAACGAGGGCATACTTAAGCTGCTCAGGGAAGAGCAAATAAGAGATGCATATTTCCTCTCGGCAATCGCCGTGTGGGATGGGAGAAAGGAGAAGGTCCTGATAGGAAGAGTTGACGGATATATTTCCCGTGAGTTGAGGGGAAAGGGGTTCGGCTATGACCCAATATTCATCCCCGCAGGCTCTGAGAAAACATTCGGAGAGGATGAGAAGATAAAGTCGCTGTGCTCGCACAGGAGGAATTCACTGAAGAAACTTGCTGAATGGATTGGGAGATGAGGTTTATGGCGAGGATGCATTCAAGGAAGAAGGGAAAATCCGGCTCGAAGAAGCCCGCTGTGAAAGTTGTGCCGGAGTGGGTTGAGATGAGCGCGCAGGATGCTGAGGCTCTTGTTGTTAAAATGCACAAGGAAGGAATGCAGGCTGCTCTCATCGGCCAGAGGCTGAGGGACCAGTACGGGGTTCCGAGCGTTGAATCTCTCACCGGCAAATCCATCAGGGAGATTCTTGGGGCCCAGGGACTTGCTCCAGCCTACCCGGATGACTTGCTCAACCTGATAAAGAAGGCAGTGAACATGAGGAAACATCTCAAGACGCACAAGGGGGATTGTTCGAACACAACAAAGCTCATTCACGTTGAATCAAAGATAAAGAGGCTTGCTAAATACTACAGGAATTCCGGAGTGCTTCCAAAAAGCTGGAAATACGAGCCTGAGCAGGCGGCCCTGCTTGTGAGGTAAGTAAATGGCAAAGGAGAAAATTGTTGACACCTGGAAGAGCAAGACATGGTACACTGTGCTTGCGCCGCAGATGTTTGAGAACAAGGAGATAGGGCAGATACCGGCAACGGAAGACGCCCATCTTATGAACAGGATTGTGAAGGTGAGCCTGGCGGAACTGACAGGCGACATGAGCCAGTCATACGTTAACCTGAACTTCAGAATCAATGAGGTGAAGGGGAAGACTGCTTATACAAAACTCATAGGCCACGAGATATCTGCAGGCTATCTGAGAACTCTCGTAAGAAGGAGGAGTAATGTGGTCAATGAAGTTGTTGACGTGGAGAGCAAGGATGGGGTGAAGCTCAGAATCAAGATATCCATATTCACCGCAAGAAGGGTGAGCTCACCAGTGAAGACCGCCCTGAGGAACTCCACAAAGGATGAGGTGCTGCTCAGAGTAAAGGAGATGGACTTCCAGCAGCTCGCCCAGGAGATAATATTCGGCAAATTCTCTGCGACTCTTTTCAACAGGCTGAGGAAGCTGTGCCCTGTGAAGAGAATTGAGGTAAGAAAGGCAAAGGTTTTTGAGAAGTTTGCTTAATCGCAAAGCTTTTTCTGATGGGTAGAGTTTATAAAATGAGCAAAACAAATACCAGCTAGTGGTGATGCTATGTTCGAGGGGATAAACCCAAAGCAGATGCAGAGGATGATGGAGCAGATGGGCATGAAGAGTGAAGAGATAAAGGCTTCCAGAGTCGTCATAGAAAAAGAGGGGAGCCAGATAGTAATAACAGAGCCGCAGATAATCCAGATATCAATGAAGGGAGAGAACAGCTTCCAGATTTCCGGGAAGGTTGAAGAGAAGCCTCTGATAAAGGAGGAGGATGTGAAGCTTGTGATGGAGAAGACTGGAGCTACAAAGGAGAAGGTGGAGCAGGCTCTTAATGAATGCAAGGGCGATATTGCAGAAGCAATAATGAAATTGCAGGGGTGAGAAGATGAAACCTGAGGTAAAAAAGATAAATTTTAGGAAAATTCTGGATTCCAGGGGGGATTTCTCCTTTGAGTGCGAGATAGCGGGGGAATCCTTCTTGGGAAGAGCTTCCGCGCCAAGCGGAGCATCCGTGGGAAAGTTTGAGGCAGTCTCCTACCCCGGCAGCGTTGATGCCTCGATAAAATTCGCAAATTCAAATGTCATACAAAAGCTCATTGGAGTTGACGTGAGGGAGCAGAAGAAAATAGATGCAATCCTCAGGGAAGCAGACGGGACGAACAACTTCTCAAACCTTGGGGGCAATGCTGCGATTGCAATCTCCCTGGCATGCGCAAAGGCATCAGCAAACCTCCAGGGCAAGCAGCTCTTTGAAATTCTTGGGGAAGGCAGATGGTTTCCCCTCCCCCTCAGCAAGATAATAGGCGGCGGGAAGCATGCTGTGAATGCCTGCGACATACAGGAATTCCTGGTTTTTCCGAGCAGTGCCAAGAATTTGTATCCTGCTCTGCAGGCGAATGTATCTGTTCACAAAAAGATAAA
>JACCLF010000052.1 GCA_013425405.1 Microcaldota archaeon
CCTATGCCCGCAACCACCCCATTGTAGAGATAGCGGGGGGATTTCACTCCCTGCGGGATTTTCTTTTCAGGGTAGTCAAGAGGCGCAAAGCAGAGTACATCTGTATTTGCAATCGGGTCTGCCCACACCCCGAGAATGTCGCGTATCACCCCACCAACTCCTGTGGATGCGCCTCCGAAAGGCTCCAGCGCGGAGGGGTGGTTGTGCGTCTCAACCTTGAAAGCCAGTGAATATTTCCCGTCAAAGTCGACTATGCCCGCATTGTCCTTGAAGACGAGCTTGCACCATGAAAAATTGAGCTGCTCTGTTGCCTTCATTATTGTGCTTTTGAGTAGTTTTCTCGCAACCATCTTTCCCTTTGAATCCTTGAAATCACCCCTCAGGGTCTTGTGGCAGCAGTGCTCTGACCATATCTGCGCGATCATTTCCAGCTCAACGTCCGTTGCATCCCTGCCGAGCTTCTTGTAATGCTCCTTTATACTCCTCATTTCATCCAGGCAGAGAGACAGGCCCCGCTCATCGCTTATCTTCTCCAGCTCAGAATCCGAGGCGTCCCGTATGTCTACGAAGTAAAGGTTGAATGGGAAGTCCGATTTCCTGAGCATACTGCACCTCACAGCTTCTGGATGGAGTAATCTTGTATGATGGGGTTGGAGAGCAGTTTTTTGCACATCTCGTCAACCTTCCTCTCATCGCAGGAGCAGTCTATCAAGTATGTTTTTGAGCTCTTGACATCTGAAACATTGAAACCAAGAGTCTTCAGAGCATTGAGGGTCGCCTTTCCCTCTGCGTCCAATACGCCAGGCTTGTAGGTCACCTCAACCCGATATTTTGCCATAGGTTCACCAAAATTATATGAGTCAACTATATTTATTAATGTGATCGCACTTCTCAAAGCACCTCCTCTACTCTAAATCGCAGTGATGTAAAAAATGAAATCAGCCTGTGGGTGTGCAGTAGTAGTTTGAGCCGCAGTAGTAGCCTGAGCAGCAGTCTGCCGTTGTTGTGCATCTTCCAGAGGTCTGGCAGGAGGTGCATACTCCGTAGCTGCAGTAAAGGCCGTAGCAGCAGTCTGAAGTCACATTGCACGTTGCGCTTGCCGACTTGCATACCTGCATGCTGCAGAAGCCGTCTCCGTGGCAGGAGCCGTAGCAGCACTGCGAACTCTTTGTGCAACTTCCAGCAGTCTGGCAGATGGTGCATTGGTAGTTTGAGCTGCAGTAGTAGCTGGAACAGCAGTCCGTGTCGGTATTGCATCTTCCCGAAGTCTGGCAGGTTGGTGGGATACTGCAGTAACCGCTGATGCATGCATACGGGGAGCAGCAACCGGTGTTGGTTTCGCATGAGCCGCCGCTGGAGGCGCATGGTGTGGAATGGCAGGTGTTGTCATAATGGCAGTAGTTGCCTGGGCAGCACTGCGAGCTATTTGCGCATGTGGTTGTGGTGTCGCTGCATGTCTGGGGCACATTGCAGTAGCCATTGATGCATGCGGAGGGTGAGCAACAGTCCGAATTGTTGGTGCACGCCCCGGAAGTCATGCATTGCTTTTTGCATTCTCCGTCACTGCAATAGTAGCTTGAACAGCAGTCTGCGGTAGTGATGCATGAGCCGGATGTCTTGCAGGTGAAATTCACGCACGCCCCGTCGTAGCATCTTGCATTGTACAGGCTGCAGTTTACATTATATGTTGTGCAGGAGCCCAACGGGTAGCCGCTGTATGCGGTATCTGAGCCTGTGGCTTGGATGTATGTGGTGTAATTGAAGCAGCGGGTGTTGTGTAGAATGTCCCCGCCTTCCTGATCGCAGTAGTCAGTATAAGCAATTGTTCCGTTGTTGCAGTTTCCCTTAACCCAAATACTGTCTGAATTCGCAGGAGTCTGGGCGCACAGGTCGCACCAGCACTTTGCATTTTCGGCTATGGGTTGCGAGGGGTTGTTGTTCAGATGCCTTGCCGGAAGGTAGTGGCACAGCCCTCCTGAGCATATGCCTAAATCGCAGTCGCTGGGAGTCTGGGGCGTTATCTGGCTACATTGTTTGAGCTGGGGCGCGCATCTGTCATTCGTGCATACAAGCCCTGAGCAGCAGTCATTGTCTGAATAGCATGGGGAATACCCGCTCAGCCCACAATTAACGGCAAAGCATTCGGAAGGAGAGGCGTTTACATTACAATAATAATTTTCGCAGCAATCTGCGTTGCTTGTGCATGAACCCGAGGTAGTGCATGCTGTAGTTACACATTTTCCACCACTGCAGGTTAAACCAGAGCAGCAGTCAGAATCGTAATTGCAAGTATATCCTTGCGATGCACAGCTTGAGGTAGTCTTGCAGTAACCGCTGTCGCATTGGTAGCCTGCGCAACATTCACCGTAATAATCAGGAATTGGATGTGAGGTAGGAGACGGGCCGGTGCCGCAGAGCTGACCGCCTGTCATGCATATTTCGCCTGGCTGCCTGCAGTATCCCCCGACGCAGGCAAGACCGTTGCAGCAGTTCTGGTATGAACTTGTGCTACTTAGGTTAGAGCCGGTGAGCGGCATTATGTAGCCACATGTCTGCGCATGCGATGAGCATGTGCCAGTCTCGTATGAACTTGAGGTTGGCGGGCAGGGCACCATGAACCTGCATTGTCCACCGATGAAGCAGAAGAGAAACAGGATTACGGCGCCGATAACCATCCCGATAACCAGAAAGACAACATGCCCAAGTGTTTCACCCATAATTCCACCCGAATTCATTTTAGCAGTATGGATATATAGCTTTTGGTATGGCAGCGTGCATCTACATTTTTGTATAATTAGGAAGCCACCTGCTAGGGCGGTATGCAATTTCTAGTGCAGTAGTACTGGCCCATGCTGGCCCAGTAGAGATTCCAGCCCTGGGGGCATGAACCTGTGTAGCATGCTGCTAAGCCGGAAGACGGGTTATAGCAACAGCTGTATGTCTGCGGGTTGGGACCAAGACAGTAAGAATTGCAGGCATCTGTGGTGCTGAAGTAACCGTCCAGCTCATTCCATCCTGCGCCGCAGGGCTGGTTCATGCATTGGTTGTAGCCGGTATAGTTGGAGCAGCAGAACCAGTGCAGCCCGCAGGAGGATAGACAGGTATCCTGGGATGCAACTGGAATGCCAAACTGCGACCATCCAAACGGGCAGGTTTGGTTCATGCAGTCCTTGACTCCGTCTGGATTCATGCAGCAATAATAATTCTGCTGTGGTAGTCCGAGGCATGAGGCTTGACATTCCTGCTGGGAGGTGAAGGCACCGTCCATAGTAAACTCTGTTGGGAGGCATGCTGTTGCGGAGCAGTGGTTCTGACCATTTGAATAGCAGCAGTAGTACCAGTTTTGTTGTGGAGGTTGACAGTTCCACCAGCAGCAGTTGTGAGAGAACCCAGAGTTGGAAACCGTGCAGTGAGCTGCAGCATAGCTCCCGCATGATGCCTGCGTCCAGTCAGTGCCATCCGGAGTCATATCGTAAAATTGAGCACTATTTATAGTTGCCAAATTCCCACAACCTTGGAAATCGTAATAGCCTTGTGACCCGGGGGGGTTACTGTAACAGCAGCAAGATGCACCATCTACTGGAATGGCAGTGTTCAATTGACTACATTTGGAAGGATCCGAAACTGCACCCCAGCCATTAGCATAACCCTGGTTTTGGCATGCAGAACTGCAGTTATAGGAGGTATGGTTTTCGCAGCAGCAGTATTCGTTGTTTGGGTAGTCCCAGCTATTGTATGCGGTTGGGCACCCATTATCCGCAGCAGATAGGTGGGCTCCCCACATCCCACAGCTTGTTTCTGGGTCGCAGAACCAGGTGTTGTAGCCTAGTGCTGCACATTCGCGCTCGCATAGGTCGTAGGTAGATTGTGTTGTTTGCGGAGCGCATTGCATACTCTGGTTGCATAAGTACCCCGCACAGCATTCTGCATTGCTGGAGCAGGGGCCGGTTTGCTTGCAGTGTTTTGTGCATACTCCGTTGTTGCACTGAAGACTTGAGCAGCATTGCGAGCTGTTTGTGCAGTTGGCGTACTCAAACACACAAGATGCCAGCTTAGCACAGCTGCCAGTCGGGTTGCAGTAGTAGCCTGAGCAGCAGTCTGACTCTTTAAAGCATACTCCTGCTGTCTTGCAGGGAAGGGAGCATTTGAAATTCATGCAGGTGAGCCCTGAGCAGCAACTGAGTGAGATGCATGATTCATTGAGCGATGCGCAGGTTCTTGCAACGCAGGTGCCGTTTTCGCATTTGTTCCCTAGGCAGCAGTCCTCAGTGGTGTTGCATGAGTTGTTGAGCTCTGCGCATCTCTCTACGCCGCAAATTCCTGCCTGAGTGCAGTACAAGCCTGTGCAGCATTCCGCTGTGCTGTTGCAGGCAGTTCCCCATTTGCATGTTGTGTTTGTGCATGCTCCTCCCATGCATTCGAGGCCGGCGCAGCACTGGCTGGTGTTTGTGCATGAGCCTCTGTGCTCGACACAGATTGGAACTCGCGGCTGCGGCTCTGGGATGCATGTGGAGTTGCCTCCGCAGAAGGAACCCGCGCAACAGTCCGAGTTGGAGGCGCAGGAGCCTGAGAGTTTGCATGGCTTTGCGCATGTGCCATTTATGCATTCGAACCCAGAGCAGCACTCTGAGTTTTGGTTGCACGAGCCTGATGTCTTGCAGAGCGGCTTGCAGTATCCGTTGGTGCACTCTCCGTTGCAGCATTCTCCGTAGTATGTGAGGTTGTCTGGGTGAGCCAGAATGACAGGCCCATAGCCGCAGAATTGCCCCATTGCAGCACATTTTTCGCTTATATTATTGCAGTAACCTCCGATGCATGCGTAGCCGGAACAGCATTTGCCGTAGAATTGGGACGTGTTGGCGGCAAGAGTGTTTGGAGAAGTGGTCCCATAGCCGCACAGCTGGTCCTGTTGCGCGCATGCTGTGCCAGAAATCTCTCTGCTCGGACCCTGTTGCTGGGAAGTGCAGCCCAGAAGAAGAACAGCGAGTATAATGACGAATATGCTGAATTTTCCATGAATGTTCATAATGCCACCCGAATTCATTTTATTAGGCGTCAATAAATAGCTTGCGGTGGGAGGAGAAAGTAAATAAATTGGATACGAGTAGTATTGGCGATGATAGATTTCGTGCTTTTTGATTACGATGGGACGCTGCTTGACTCCACTGCGATAACATATGAAAGCTTCAAGGAGGCGTTCGCTGAGTTGGGCTACGGGGATTTGGGTATTGAATTCTTCAGGAGGGAGTTCTCCATGAACCACCATGGGATGTACAGGAAGATGGGGGTTGCAGAAAAGGATGTCAAAAAGGTTGAGGGTATGTGGTCGGGCTACTGGGATGTCATGAAGGGCGATATCCAGCTGTTCCCAGAGACTGCCATGACTCTAGGGAAGCTCGACTCCCTGGGAATCGGAATGGGGCTGGTGAGCGACGGGAAGGGTGCGAGGATAAAGGGAGATTTGGAGAAGTTCGGGATAAGGAGATACTTCTCAGTTGTGGTTGCTAGGGAGGATGCCAACGAGAACAAGCCGTCCCCCAAGAGCCTTTTGATGGCACTTGGAAAAATAAAAAAACATGGGGATGGGTGCATCTATGTTGGCGACAGGGTGGAGGATATCCAGGCTGGCAGGGCTGCAGGGGTGGTGACCGGGTGCGTCTGCAACGGAATACATAGGCTGGAATGGTTGCTGAAGGAGGAACCTGATTTTGTGTTTAATGATGTAAGCGGAGTTGCGGACATCTTCTGATTACTGGAATTGCTTCATAACAGCAGGAATTTCGTTTATTAAATCTGACGCGAGTATTGAGTAGCCGTACTTTTTCATTGCCAAATTTCCTGCTGAGCCGTTGATGTACGCAGCCATGCATGCTGATTCAAACGCAGTGTATTTCTTGGAGAGTAAAGCGCCTGCAATGCCCGCAAGTGTGTCACCTGTGCCCCCGGCGGTCATACCTGGATTGTGGGTGTTGTTGAGCATAAGCTTGTCTCCGTCAGAGATGATGTCAGGCCTTCCCTTGAGGAGGATGGTTGCCGAGAGTTCCTTTGCGGTCTTCTCAACAAGCGTTATCCTCTTCTCTAAATTTTCCGGTGTGCTCCTGCCTGTCAAGCGGGAGAATTCAATTGTATGGGGCGTGTAAAGCACTTGTTCTGAATTTGTTTTTAATTTTGGCCGTATTGCATCTGCGTCTATCACGAGCGGCTTGCCCCATTTCCTAATCAATTCGGAAGCAGTCTTCAGGACTCCAGGTTGCTTTGTTAGGCCGTTGCCTATCACCATAGCGTCTGTTTTTGGGCGCAGCTGCTCAAACAGAGGCAGAGTATTTTTGTTGAGGTATTCCCCCGCATAACCCCACACAATAAGGTCTGGATAGCGTGGCCCAATGTATCTTGCGGTATATTCAGGTGCAAGGAGGTAAACCAAATCAACTCCTGTCCTGAACGCGGAGAGGGAGACAAGAATGGGGGAGCCGTAGTAGAGTTTGCTTCCCCCAACAACCAGGACTCTTCCATTCTGCCCTTTATGGGAAGCGGCAAGCCTCTTCTTGAGGTGTTTTTTGAGGTATGCTCTGGTTACATGCATGATTAGAGATTTGTTGCAGGAGTTATTAAGTTTTGCTCATATTTAAATATTGAAAAGCCCACAATTGAATAATGGCTTTTGCTGAGAGGAGAACTGATGTGGAGGAGAAGGTGCCTTTTGGGCATGGAGTAAGCTTGGTTATAAGTGAAAAAGTTGATGAGTTGTGGAGCATGCTCAGGGAGGATGAAGTTGATTTCCCTAAATTCTCCTTTAAGGTGGGTATGAAGATAGTTGAGCTGGGCGGTCCGGAGACATTGTTGAAGTTTCTTGGGAAGAATGAGTTGAGGGATAAAGAATTGGCGCAACGGCTTGAGAAGGAAGCAAGAGGTAGGATAGAAAGCAGGGGGAGAGGTGGGGTATGAAAGTCATGGGTATATGTGGAAGCCAGAGGAAGGGGGGCACTGCACTTCCAGTATTATGGCTTGGTTACTTCTACTACACTCTCAACTCTTGCCTTGTACACTTCCACAAAACCCTTAAATTGCTTGAAGAAGGCGTCTGCCTCTTCCTCCAAATCATCTTCAACTGCAATGACGGATTTTGTCTTCCAGGGTTTGTTGCCTATTCTGGACCTGCCTAGGTGGTAGTAGAAGCGCCTTTTGAGTTGGTTGTAAGGTTTTGCTCCTTTTATCTTTAAATCAAACATATACAATAACATAATGTAACCATGGTTACATAGATATATATATATATATATATATACACCACGGTTCTGTTTTTAGCTTCAAATTCCACTATTCACACACCACTTCTTCCCCTATTTTTTGTGACGTTACTTCAGACGGAGGTATATATAAATAAGTGCCAAAAACACATATAAAACCGAATAGTGGAAGTATGGGGTGGGTGGAGCCCCATACAATACTAGTAGATAAACTTACGGAATATATAAGCGATTTCCGAACTTCTATCCAAATCCTGCCCAAATCTACACCCCCGCGACATTCTTAATATTTACCTGGCAAAATACTATCATGCAGTTTGAGCTCGCCCCTGACATCCAGGAAAGAGTCGGCAAGATCATCCAAGCCCTCAACCTGGACTACATCAACTCGCTGAGGATAGTCTGCATACGCTCCAAAGGCTCCACGGCAAATGCCTACGCCCGGATATGGAACCTGCCGCAGATATGGCAGAAGGCGCTTGACATCAGAACCTATTACATCATTGAGGTTCTATCTGAGAACTTCGACAGCCTTGATGAGGAGCACCAGGACAAGGTTCTCATACATGAGCTTATACACATACCCAAGACATTCAGCGGCGCCCTGAGGCCGCATGCTTATTTTGAGTACAGGATAGACGAGAAGACGGTGAATGAATACTACAAGCGGTACCTGGATTCCCTTAGAAGTTCAAATGACCAGTAGAAGGAAAGCACAAAAAGAACACCGCAGGACAGAAACACCACCCCATACCCAAACATTTCCACAAGCACACCTGCTGCAATCAACCCCACAGAATTTGAGAGATTTGCCGGAGTGTGCAGAAGGGCTATCTCGCTTGACACATCCCTCCTGCCTTTCACCGAATTGAAAACAAGAGTTTCCCAGAGAGGGTTCGACATTCCATCCCCTATACCCATGATTGCAATCAATGGCACAGCCAGCGAGCCGTCAAGCAGGGGCAGCATCACCCCGCCGGCAAGGAAGCAGAACGCCCCAGCCCAAATTGCCCGTCTACCCCACTTCATCCTCATGAACAAGTATGTCGCAAAGGCGCTTGTCGCATAATAGAGAGCAATTGCAACCCCAATCAACCAGTAATCATAGCCTATGCTTTTCAGGAAAAGCGGGAAGACCAGCGAAAGCGGAATTGCGGTTGCAACAGACTGCGGTATCCCCACAAGGCTGGTTTTCTTCAGCAGATTACTTGTTCTCCTGAAATCCAACTGCCCGAATATTTCCTTCATCTTCACTTTTGACCTGCCCTCTCCCTCAACCAGGAATGAAAATAAGAAAAGAATGACGCTGAGGATTATGAAGAAGACAAGTGCAACATCAAAGGAATAGCGGTTGAGTAAAAATCCAGCGGCTATTATCCCCATGGCAGCAGCCCCTGTCCTTATTGCCTGCGTTTTCAGCACCTCGTCAACAGCCTTCCTGCCGCTCCTCCTCACGAAAACAGCAGTCCTATTCACAGCCCATATGGCGCCGTTTCTCGCCCCTTCAAACACCTTCCCAATTGAGAAGATCAACGGGTTGTTCGCAGCAAGATATATCATGACCGAAACAATGCTCATGGCTCCGTTTGCTATGAAGATTTTCCTGATGCCAATCTGGTCAGACATAGCAGCGAATATGCTCCTGGAGACCACGAATATGACTGGTGACATGGAGACGACAACTCCAATCTGTACAACACTAACGCCCCTTGCAACCAGAAGAAGCGGTATTATCACTGACAGCGCATTTGCTATGAATGCATCTAGGAAGTTGATTGTCCTCAGCTCATCCATAGGCTACTCCTCCATGCTCTCAAAAGACCTTATTGCCCTGTTCCTGACCTCCTCATTCTCCTCAACAAGAACTGCGCCCTCATCGGGCTGCCCGTACACAATCAAGCTGCCGTTGGGCGCGTACATCATTACAACAAGCGTGGCAAGGTCCTCCTCGCCCTTCACAAATATCTTCCCCCTGCCCTTTTCCAGAGCATCCTTCACGCTCTCAATCAACTCATCCATTATGACTCCCGCTTGGTTGTGGACTATCACTTCCCCGTCGTTGAACTTTCCCAGAACATCCCTTATGTCGCCAATCACATCCTTTCTCCTTATCCTCAAGTCATATACCACAACATCCGGGTTTACGCCAGCCTTTATCAACAAATATGAGCATTCGTCGCCAACAGAAATGAGCAATCCCTTTCTATCCTTGATGGCCCTCAGCAGCTCGTCGTTGTTCACAACCTTCCCAAAAGGCCTCCTGAGCTCCGGCCTAAGGGTTTCCTGCAATTTTCTCATGAATAACTAATGACCCAATAATATAAATAGTTTAACATTACTGGAGAAATCTGCTCACCTTCTAATGCTTACCCTTGCCCCCTCTTCATTCCCGACAACCACCTTCCACGCCCTGCCTGCAAAGATGCCTGTCTCAATAACACCGGGAATTCCCTTCAGAACCAGATTCAGTCTCTCGGGGTTGCTTATTTTCTTGAAATAAGCATCAACAATCACATTCCAGTTGTCCGTGATGAACCTCCTGTCCCCCTTCCTCCTCACCCTGCTTCTGACGCCAAGCCTCTTCAGCTCCCTCATCACCTGCTCAACAGCAAATGGGGAAACCTCCAGGGGCACCCACCCTCCCAATTCGTCCCTCAGCTTGCTCTCATCAACAACAACGATGAATTTTTTAGCTCCGTAATCAACAATTTTTTCCCTGAAAAGAGCCCCTCCGTAACCTTTGATGAGGTTCATTTTCCTGTCAACCTGGTCAGCTCCGTCAACCGCCAAGTCAACCCCCTTCACCTCATTCAGCTCCCTCACAACCAGCCCAGCCTTCCTCGCAGCCTCCTTTGTCCTGTTGGAAGTGGGAACGCACACAACCTTCATTTTCTTTTCCTTCGCAGCTTTCCCAAGCAGCTTTATGAAAACTTCAGAAGTTCTCCCTGTGCCAAGCCCCACAACCATCCCGCTTTTCACATACTTCAGCGCCTTCTGGGCTGCGTTGAATCTCCCTTCCATGATTATCCTTTTAAGGTTTGGATTAAAAATACTTAATATGAAAGCCCTGTTCCTTGACGTGAGCTACAGGACAAAAGGCTCCAAGCCAGTGCTCACGCTCATATTCAAAGGCAAGAGGTTCTTCAGGATTCACGACTCCTCCTTTGAGCCTTACTTCTACTTGCATGCAGATGACATTGATGAGGCGAAGAAAGCCGTAGAGCAGCTTGTTGTTGAGGAGCAGGGAGCTGTTGTGAAAGCCAAGAGGGTTGAAAAGGTCAAGAGAATCCTCTTCGGAAAGGATGCGGAGATGCTGAGGATAGTGTGCAACCACCCGCAGCAGGTTCCAATCTTCAGGGAGGAGGTTAAGAAGCTTGGGACAACCTATGAGTACAACATCCCGTTCACAAGAAGATACATAATTGACAAGGGTCTTGCCCCGCTATACATAACAGAGTTTGAGAGGGAGGGCAAGGAACTCAAGAAAATCATCAAGGTTCACGACACCCCAATGCCGAAATTCAACACCATGGTATTCGACATTGAGACGTACAACCCCAAGGGGGCTCCGCGCCCCGCAAAGGACCCAGTCATCATGATAAGCTATGCAGATGAATCTTCCGGAGTATTCACGACAAAGAAGATTGACAGGCCGTTTGTCCACTTATGCTCAAGCGAGAAAGACATGATTGAGAAGTTCTGCGAGCTCATAAAGAAAAAGGATGTCGAGATTCTCATGGGCTACAACTCCAGCCAGTTTGATCTGCCTTACCTGAAGGAAAGGGCGTCTGTCCTGAAAATAAAGCTCGCTCTAGGGAGGGACGGCTCCTCATTCACTCTGCACAGGAGGGGGCTCATAACAAAGGCGAAGATAAACGGCAGGATGCACATCGACTTGTTCCACATAATACGCTTCCTTGCAACCATAGGCGCGCTCAAGACTTTCCAGTACACTCTCACGGAAGTTTACTCGGAGATAACCGGAAAGAAAAAGAAAATAGTTCCGAAGCTTGAGATATGGAAGTACTGGGATGATGCTTCTAAGTGCGGGGAGCTTGCTGACTACTCCCTGAACGACTCGGTTGCTGAGAAGGAGCTTGCAGACCAGCTTCTGCCAATGGAATACGAAATCTCCAGGCTCTCCAAAGTCCCCTTATTTGAAATATGCGGCTCATCCACAGGCACAATTGTAGAGCAGCTCCTTATGAACCGAGCTCATTGGGAGAACATGATTGTGCCCAACCCGCCAAAGGAGGAGGAGATAAACGCAAGGGCGGCCTCCCCTGCAGTTGGCGCATTCGTGAAGATGCCCGAGCCGGGGATCTACGACAATCTTGTCGTGTTCGACTTCCGCTCCCTGTACCCCTCAATAATTATTTCCCACAACGTGGACCCATTCACCCTAAACTGCGACTGCTGTGACAAGAATGCATTCATCTCGCCAGTCGGCCACAGGTTCTGCAGGAAGAAAAAAGGCCTCATACCAACAGTGCTTGATGAGCTGTTGCAGAAGAGAGGCGAGATAAAGAAGAGGATGAAATCCCTCAAGCCAGGAACAGATGAATACATGCAGCTCGATGCAAGGCAGCAGGCTCTGAAGATAACTGCCAATTCCTTCTATGGTTATCTGCTATACCCGCGCTCCCGCTGGTATTCCAAGGAGGCTGGCGAGAGCACAACGGCCTGGGGCAGGCATTACATACAGGAAACAATGAGGAAGGCAGAGGATGCCGGCTTCAAAGTCCTGTACGGGGATACGGACTCCCTCATGCTCCTGCTCGGAGAAAAAAAGAAAAAAGATGCGCTTGAATTCGTTGCAAGGATAAACTCGGAGCTGCCTGAAAAAATGGAGCTCGAGCTTGAAGGGTTCTACACAAGAGGCGTTTTTGTAAGCAAGAAGGCAGAGGCGAAAGGGGCAAAGAAAAAATACGCAATGATTGGGGAGGACGGCAGGATAAAGATACGCGGGTTTGAACTGGTGAGAAGGGACTGGTCGGGGGTTGCCAAGCAGGTTCAGAAGCAGGTGCTCGAAGCAATTCTAAAGGAGGGTAGCAAGGAAAAGGCCCTGAAGATTGTAATGGACAAGATAGATGAGCTCAAAACAGGCAAAACGCCTCTTGAGGAGCTTGTGATATACACTCAACTGAAGAAGGGAGTCGACAAATATGAGATCAACTCACCTGAACTCGCGGCTGCGAAAAAAGCCAAGGAGGCAGGCATTCTTATAGAAGAGGGTTCACTTGTGGGCTACATAATAACACACAAGGGCTTAGATAATCATGGAGAGGATCTAGCAAAAGATTCTAAGAATATAACAAGCAAAGAAACAAGCATTTCGGACAAGGCAATGCCTATCGAGCTGGCGAAGGATTACGATGCCGACTACTACATAGAACATCAGGTGATACCCGCCGTTCTGAAAATTCTCAAGGAGCTTGGAGTGAAGAAGGAGGACCTGCTGCTTGGAGGAAAGCAGGCGAGCCTAGGCGATTGGCATGATTAAGGTCGTACTTTTCGACATTGACAATACATTATTCCCCTCAAACGAATTTGCAGAGCTTGCCAGGAGACATGCAATAAGCCTTATGATTGAGGCAGGCCTCCCTGTTGATGCAGACAAAGCATATGAGAAGCTGCAGCTCATCATAAAAAAATACGGGCCCAACTACCCCAAGCATTTCAATGCCCTGCTCAAGGAATTTGGAATGAAGCCCAACCCAAAGATAGTTGCTGCCGGCATTGTTGCCTACCACCAAGCAAAAACCAGCATATTCCCCTATCCAGATGTTCCGCAGACGCTCATCCATTTGAGGGAGGAAGGCTACAAGGTATGCGCCGCTTCCCAAGGTGTTGCCATAAAGCAGTGGGATAAGCTCATAAGGCTTGGGCTCCATAATATACTCCACGAAGTTTTCGTCACGCCAAAGAAATCCAAAAAATTCTACAGATCCATTCTCAGGAAGCTCAAATTAACCCCACAGGAAGTTGTCATGGTTGGCGATAATATTGAGACAGACACAAAGCCTGCAGGAGAGGCAGGCATCACGACAATTCTAGTCTCTCCAAAAGGCAGGCATAAGGGTGAAGCAGATTACTCTGTAAAAAGCATAGGAGAGATACCAAAAATACTAGAGGGATTGAAACGATTGAGAAATACGAAAAGGCAGGCAGAATTGCTTTTGAAGTTCTGCAGGAGACCAAGCAGCTAATAAAGCCAGGGGCAAAGCTGCTTGACGTAGCGAATGCTGCAGAGGCTAAAATAAAAGAGAAGGGAGCCAAGCCCGCCTTTCCAGTGAACATCTCCATAAACGAAGCTGCAGCTCATTTCACACCAGAGAACGAATCCACCCTTGTTTTTGGGGAGAAGGACCTTGTGAAACTTGACGTTGGTGTTCACATAGACGGCTTCATTGGCGACAATGCCCTAACAATTGACCTGTCAAATGAGAACGGCAAGCTTGTCGAGGCATCCGAGAAGGCTCTTGATGCAGCCATCTGCTCGGTGCATGCCGGAGCAAAGATAGGCGACATTGGCGCTGAAGTGGAAGCTGCAATAAAAGGTTTCGGCTTCAAGCCCATAGAAAACCTCACAGGCCACTCCCTTGGGGAGTACGACCTGCATGCGGGCGTTGAGATTCCAAATGTGGGAAACAACGACCCAAATATCCTTTCGGAAGGCACAGTGATTGCCATAGAGCCGTTCGCAACAAACGGGCAGGGCAGGGTCTCAGAAGCACCAGAGGTTGAAATATTCTCCCTTGAGGGCAAACTCCCCGTGAGGATGAGGGAGGCGAGGAGGCTGCTCAACTATGTTGATGAGAACTACAAAACACTTCCTTTCGCAGAAAGGTGGCTCTACAAGGACTTCCACTCCAAGCTGCTTCTCCTTGCTGCACTGAGAGAGCTGGTGTTTGCATCAGCCTTTCGTCAGTACCCTGTCCTAAAAGATGCCGGCAACGGACTTGTCTCCCAGACTGAGTTGACTGTGGTTGTTGAGAAGGATGCCGCGCGGGTCCTGACTAAATAAATATAAGCTTCTATAAAATCTATTGAGGGCCCGTGGCGCAACTGGATAGCGCGACTAGGAAACTCGCAAGGCTTCGGACCAGTTGGTTGGGGGTTCAAATCCCCCCGGGCCCGCTCAGGTGTTTTCATGATGGACTTTGCATTAGAAACTGCAGAGAAGGCAGGAGTAATCGCATTGAAGCATTTCAGGAAAACAAACAAGGTGAGCTTCAAATCTAGGCAGGACATTCTCACGGAAGCAGATACTGAGGTTGAAAAATTCATAATGAAGGAGATAGGCAAAAACTTTCCGGAGCATGGAGTTCTTGCAGAGGAATCCGGCAGGCACAGAGGCAAGTCTGACTACCTCTGGGTGCTGGACCCCATAGACGGAACGGTAAACTTCGCAGCAGGCATCCCCTGCTTTGCAATATCCATAGGGCTCGCTTACAAGAAACAGCCCATTCTCGGAGTTGTCTACGACCCATACCATAATGAATTCATCTATGCTGAGAAGGGCAAGGGGGCATACCTCAACGGAAGGCGCGTGAGGGTTTGCAGCGAAATCAGGCTGATAAACTGCGTCGTTGCAACAGACTTGGGGCATAAGAGAAGCAGGCAGATAGTGAGGCGCGTGAAGGCGTTGCTTCCTGTTACCAGGGCAGTGCGCATACTTGGCTCCGCGAGCATAGGACTTGCAGATGTGGCACTGGACAGAGTTCAGGCATACGTCCACAATGATATCCAGCCATGGGATGTTGCGGCTGCTTGCATAATAATAAAAGAGGCAGGAGGGGGAGTTATAAACTTCAAGGGAAAACCCTGGCAGCTTTATGACCGGACAATTATTGCATCAAACAAAGCTCTTTCAAAGAAGCTTCTGAAGTATGTGGGGTGAGCAGATGCAAAGAACAGAGAGAAGCAGGGAGGAAACCAAGAAATAGTTCTGAAATCATAGACAAGCTTGAAATACAGAGGGAGCAGTAGAAGCATCTCCCAATGCCGGAGCAGGTCCGCCTTGGCTTGCAGTCGCTCAGGGACAAGCTTCTTGACAGTAACATACGACTGGAATGCGGGATAACCCCATTCTCACAAGAGCAAGCCAGAAGGCAAAGGATTCAGAAACAAAGGAGTTCTTCGATAAGATGCAAATGGCAATAGGAACAAAAGGAGTCCGTTTTGAATAGAAAAAATAAAAAGAAGAAAAAAAAGAAAGAGACTACTCGTAATCCCCGCCCATTCCTCCAGCCCCTCCCGGAGGCATTGCGGGTCCTCTTGACTTCGCGCTTATCATGTCATCAATTCTCAGGAGCATCGCTGCTGCCTCGCTTGCGCTTGCAATTGCCTGCTTCTTCACCTTTGTCGGCTCTATCACGCCCAGCCTCTTCATGTCCGCAACCTTGCTGCCGTACACATCCACTCCCATGTCCCTGCCGTCTGCCCTCTTATGCCTTGTCCTTAGGTCAACCAATGTATCTATTGCATCCATTCCAGCACTCTCGGCAAGCGTCCTTGGGACTACCTCCAGCGCATCTGCAAACACCTGTATTGCGAGCTGCTCCCTTCCGCCTATCTCTGTTGCATACTTCCTTAACTCTGTTGCAAGCTGCATCTCAATGCTTCCGCCTCCTGCAACATATTCCCCTTCCTCAATTGCGCTGCTCACTGCCCCAATGCCGTCAACAATTGCCCTCTCTCCCTCATTCACCACGTGCTCTGTGCTCGCTCTGACGAATATAGTCACGCTCTTGGGGTCCTTGCACTTCTCGACGAACACCATCTGCTCGCCTGCAATCTTTCTCTCTTCAACCTGACCCGCGTAACCCAAATCCTTTGAACTCAGGTCATCCAGGTTGGTTGCAAGACTTGCACCCGTTGCTTTTGCGAGCTTCTCCATATCACTCTTCTTCACCCTTCTCACTGCAACTATGCCCTTCTTTGCAAGGAAGTGCTGTGCGACATCGTCAATTCCCTTCTGGCAGAACAGAACATTTGCTCCGCTTGCAGCTACTTTATCCACCATCTCTCTCAGCATCTTCTCCTCCTGCTTAAGGAAGGACTCCAGCTGCTCAGGAGAGGTGATCTCAATCTTTGCATCCGTCTCCGTCTTCTCAATTTCCAGTGCAGAATCAATAAGGGCAATTTTCGCGTTTTCCACCTTCTTGGGCATTCCCGGGTGCACTATCTCCTTGTCCACAAGCACTCCATTTATGAGTTGCGTGTCACCTATATCCCCGCCCTCCTTCTTCTCCACTTTTATGAAATCGTCATCCACAACCACTTTTCCGTCTTTCTTCTCTGCAACCTGCCTCACTGCACTGACGACCAGCTTCCCAAGCACATCCTTGGCCTTTCCAAAGCCAACCGTCTTGGAACCCATGGAAATGGATGCTATTTTCTCAAGTGTCTCTGTGTCCTCCAATGTGACCTTGTAGCTCGTCTCCTTCAGTATTTTCTCAGCGTACTCAGCAGCCTTCTTGTACCCTCGTATTATTGTACTTGCATGTATACTCTGGTCGAGCAAGTCGCCTGCCCTCTTCAGTAATTCACCGCCAAGCATCACTGCAGTTGTCGTACCATCGCCAACCTCCTTATCCTGCGTCTTGGCTACCTCAACCATTATTTTTGCTGCCGGGTGCTCCACATTCATCTCTTCCAGGATTGTTGCACCATCGTTGGTTATCACTATGTCTCCCATTTCGCTTACCAGCATCTTGTCCATTCCCCTTGGACCCAGGGTTGTTCTTACAGCATTTCCAATCGCATATGCGACTGCTATGTTTGTTCTCTGCGCGTCCCTCCCGAGAAGCCTTGATGCTCCCTCAGGGAGAATGAGCACGCGGTCTCCGCCCATTTGTTCTGCCATTCAAAAACACCTCCAAATCTAGCTTAATGCAAATAGCATTTTCACTATATATGTATGCATACAGATTTAAATAGTTTATCCCACCAGCGGCTTTGCACATTAGAAGTTCCCCTAAAACTGAAAGTAATTTAAAAAGACCATTCAAAATACCCTCATGAAGAAAAAACCCAAGGAGAGAACGTTGGTTCTCCCCCTTCTGTGGATTATGCTGCTCTCTCTCCTTGAGCCGGTTCTAATCATCGCAGGCTTCCTCCCACCAATATTCTCCTACTCGCTGGGCAACATTCTCTTCATGCTCGCGGGTTTTGCCGTTGTCGCATACGTAGCCTACACACGTGCAAATGAGGGGTTGAAAGCATCTATTCTGAATGGTTTAGCGCTGGGCTTCACAAGTGTGTCAATAATATGCGCTTCCGGCCTTGTTGGCTCCGTATTTTATGACAAACCAGTCATTGGAGTATCAACGGGCTCGCAGCAGTCCCGCCTCCTTGTGCTTGTCATGCTGGTGATACAGAGCACGATAATAATTGCGCTTTTCTCCGTGCTTGTAACTTGGCTGGCAAAGAAATTTTATTTGGAAGAGACAAAGCCGGCAAAAATCAGGAGTAGAAAACGCGCTTAATACTAAGCCCCTCTCTCCTCAATGAGCTTCATCAACCTAGCGTGCAAAAAGCGAGTATAAGACAAGAGCCGCAATCCCTAGCAAGATTAATGCAAATAAAACGAAGAGCATCATATATAAAACCCGTTTCGTAGTCCATCCAAACTTCCCAATAAATTCAAGAGAACTTTTGGAATTAAGACTCGCATAATATTCATATCTAAAAGTAAATTGTTTATCACAACTCTCGCAACGAACTATACAATCATTGGAATATTGTGCTTTGTCCATAGCCGAAATATCCACTATTGAACGGGTTAGTGAAATCCACCACGGAATTCTCGCAGAGGAGGCGTAGTCTCCTCCTTCCAGATGTCCACCTATGCCACAGGCAACAGTCCTTATGTTCCCGTTGCATGACGGGCATTTCACATTCTTCAGAATCCACTTATTAAGAACCTGTTCACCATGCTGGAGATATTCCTGCTTGGTATCCTCAGGAATTTTATAAACTACGGGATTTATTTCCACCACTATCCACCTCTTTCTTCTATTAATTTCATGAGTTCTCTTGCCTTCCGTATCTCCTCAATCTCACTTTTTCTCACAACCGGTATCCCCGCAATACTGTCCTTGCTGTATTTGTTCAGAATGAAGCATGAGCCGGAACCAAAAGCATCCATTATGTTTGAATATACTCCCGCCCTCTTTGCCATCGTCCTCCTGTCCGCCTCCTCACCTGCAAAGAGCAGCTTCCTCTCCTTCCCAAGAATGTCAAACGGCGCAGTCTTCATCCTCACGCTCTCAAACCCCAGCATGCTGAGCAGCGTATCCTCAGAAACAAACTTCTGCCTTCCCTTGAACGGGTCTATGAATTTCCTCAACTCCATTCCCAGTATCTCTTCAATCTTCCTGGCATTCTCCTCGCTGGCATATATCCTCCCATGTTCGTACCTGTACAGCGTATCCTTTGAAATCCCGGATTTCTTTGCCAGCTCCTCCAGACTGAGCTTGAGCTCCTCCCTCCTCTTTGCCATCTTCCCCTCATCAATATCCACAAGCATCTCCCTGAACTTCCTCATTTTTGGGAACTCCTCTTCCTCAATCATTCCCTTGAATGTTTTCAAGCTTCCAGCAGGAACCTTGTGCCTCTCATAGAGCACCCCGTCCTGCAGCTTGTACTCGGTGCTCCTCTCCCCTATAATGAAGCCGTTCCCGGAGAGCATACCCGCTATCTTCCTTATATCCTCTGCCTGCTGCTTTGTAAATGCGTCAATATTTCCCAGTACCTTGACAAGCAGTGCCTCATTCTCCCTCTTCGCCAGTATGTCAAAGCAGCTGTGTATCCTGGTGCAGTACACCGAGAGGTAGTTGCAGTTTATGAGCACCTCGGCTACCTCTTGTACAAGTTTTTCCCTCATGATGGTATTTTGGTGCTGGAATTATATAATTTTTCACACAATACCCATATGAGGTCAACAAAGAACCGTAGTCGGTATACTCACCACAAAATACGAGGCAGGATATGATCGAGGCATGCATTTTCGACATAGGCGGGGTCCTCATAAGAACAGATCTAGCTCTGCGCAATGCAGTAAAGCGCTCATTAGAAGTGAACGGCCTGCGGGCGCCACCAGACAGCGAGATAACTCAATATCTTGGAACGGGTGGCAGGAATATTCTAAAGAGCGTTCTACGTTCCGTTTACACAGGAAATGACATCGATTCCACTTTCGAGAGGTGTTACGGCACTTTTAAAACAATATTCCCCAATACAGTTCTCAATAATCTTGAACTTCTGCCCGGCGTGGAAAGATGTCTGCACGAGCTATCCGTTAGGCGAATCAAACTGGCCTGCCAGACAGCGGCAACGAAAAAAGATGCAGTCACCCTGCTCAAGCACTTCAATTTGCTAAGTTATTTTCCTATTCTAGTGACATATGATGATGTTAAAAAAATACGCCCGGACCCGGAAGCCATGTATTTGACTATGGAAAAACTCGGCATCGCAGACAAAAGCAAGTGCTTATACATCGGAGATAGCATCACAGACGTCAAATTCGCCAGAAATGCAGGTGTGAAAATAGTGTGTGTAACAACCGGGAGCCAGCCAAAAGAGATTTTGATGAGAGAGAAGCCGGATTATTTGATAAACAACTTGCCAGAACTGCTGGATCTTGTTTGATGCTCCAGCCGGGATTTGAACCCGGGTCGCCGACTTTCCTTGCTTGTAGCTCGAAAGGCCGGGATCCTTGACCGAACTAGACGACTGGAGCGGACTATTCTTTAAGCAGTTCAGCTATAAAACCCCTCACTACATCAAATACCTCGCTGGGCTTTCCGTCTGCATCAACCTTCACCCATTTGCCGGCAAGAAACTTCTCCTCGCAAAGCTTCAGGTAATTCTCCCTGACTTTCCTGAGGAGCTCCACATCCTCCTCATGCCTATCCATCCTCTTCTGCTTCTCCTTCCTCTCGAATGAAACCTCAGGCAGTATATCCAGCAGCAGGACCAAATCAGGCTTCAGAAAATTCATCGTCTCAATCATCTCCACCCCTTTTTCAAATGGGATGCCCTTGCTGCACTGGTATGCAATTGTTGAGAAGACATACCTGTCAAGAAGGACAGTCTCGCCATCCCCCAGCTTCCTTTCAATTTCCTTCTGGTCCTTCGCTATATCAAGCATGTACAAAAAAAACTGGGAGAGCGCATCCAGCTCTATCTCCTTCTTAAGAAAAGCGTCAATTATCCTCCCAAACGGGCTCTTCTCATCTGGGTATTTGTAAACACTCACCTTCCTTCCCTTCATGAACTTCAGAATCAGCCCGAGTTGCGTCTCCTTCCCAGAGCCGTCAATACCCTCCAAACAAATTAGCTTCCCTTTCATCACAACCAACAACTTTATATAACTCGTCTTTTAAAATAGATGAGGGTTCAATGAAATTTGTAAAGGACCTTATTTCTATAAGGGATTTGGAGAAAAAACACATCGACCTGATTTTGAAAAAATCCTCCGAGATGGAGCACGCCCTGAAGCAGGGCAGGCAGCTCACATCGCTGAAGGGGGACGTTGTAGCGACACTATTCTTCGAGCCCAGCACAAGGACGAGGCTCTCTTTCCAGACAGCCGCCATGAGGCTCGGCGCAAAGGTTCTGAGCTTCGAGAACATAGGGGCCAGCTCCATTGCAAAAGGAGAGACATTCTCAGACACAATAAGAATGGTGGACGGCTATGCCGATGTAATTGTCGTGAGGCATGCAAAGGAGGGTTCGGCAAGATATGCGGCACAGCTTGCGGAGCACCCAATTATCAATGGAGGAGACGGCGGGAACCAGCATCCCTCCCAGACTTTACTGGACTTATATACAATAAAGAGGGCAAAGAAGAAAATTGAAGGGTTGAATGTGACCCTGCTCGGCGATTTGAAGCACGCCAGGACGATGCGCTCCCTGTTGTATGGGCTGAGCATGTACGGAGCAAATACCACTCTGGTTGCTCCAAAGGGGTTGGAGATGAACAAGGAAATCATAAATGAGGCAAGGCAGAGATTCGGTGCAAAGGTTGAGGAGAAATCAAAGATGGACCTGTCAAACGCGGATGTGCTCTACCTCTGCAGGATCCAGAAGGAGCGCTTCTCAGACCAGTATGAAGCAGAAAAGATTCAGAAGGAGTTCCGCATAACAGAGGATGCTATCAAGGGAGTGAAGGATGACCTGATAATAATGCACCCGCTCCCAAAGATTGATGAAGTTGCCCCAGAAGTCGACAGGAGCAAGTACGCCTATTACTATGAGCAAGCGAAGATGGGGATACCTGTGAGAATGGCCATACTGGATGTGATGGTGGTTTGAATGCCTCTTATAGTTGAAAAAATTGAGAATGGGACAGTGATTGACCACATACCTGCAGGATTGGGTTTGAAGGTGCTGGAAATTCTGAAGATTGACAGGAGCTACGAGGCGAGGGTTGCCCTCATGATGAACGTGCCAAGCAAGAAGATTGGCAAGAAGGACATAGTGAAGGTTGAGGGCAAGATGCTTGACGACAAGTCCGTGAATAAGATTGCGCTTGTGGCACCAAATGCAACTCTCAACATAATAAAGAACTCCAATGTGGTTGAGAAGAAGATAGTGCAGCTCCCAAAAGAGCTGAGGGGGGCTTTCAAGTGCCCCAACCCGGACTGCGTGACAAATCTTGAGCCTATTGAAACGCTCTTCAGAATGGAGAAGCCTGAGGAGAGAAGGCTGCGCTGCGGGTTCTGCGAGACTCTCTTCGAGGCAAAAGAGCTCATCTCCTAGGAGCACAGGTATATAAATACTGCGAGTCAAGTAAATGTACTCACGGTGGTACGCTATGGAAAAGGAGGAGCATTTCCTGAGCAAGATACGAAGACAGGGCAGCGGGCTTCACATCTACTTCCCCACAGAAGTCATAAAGAACCCAAACTTCCCGCTCACAGAGAAGGATGCGGTTGTAATACAGCTCGACCCGAAGAAGAAGACTATTGTGATAAAGAAGGTTGAGTGGGACAATCTTGTTGGAGAGAGCACAACAATAGAGTAGCTTCAGTCTCGTAAAGCAAAGCAATATTATTTAAGGCAGAGTGAATATAATTATGGAGCGCATAGTGCTTCTCAGCCCTAATTCTCACGACTTTATGAAAAAACTCCCCTCACGCCAGCTCATAGCAAAGCAGTTCCCGGACGGGGAGGACTACATACGAATACCAGTTGACTTCAGAGGGAAAGAGGTGGTGCTCATCCACCGCTGCTACCCGGAGCAGGACAAATCACTTGTGCAGCTCTTCCTCATCCTCTCAACCCTGAAGGGAGAGGCTTCGCGCGTGCGAGTAGTAATACCCTACCTGCCCTACGCGAGGCAGGACAAACTCTTCCTGAAAGGCGAGGCCCTAAGCTCGAAAATAATCTGCCAGCTCATAAAGAACAGCGGCTGCGACGAGCTCATAACGTTTGACTGCCATTTCCTCAAGAAGCCAGGCAGATTCACATACGGCGGGCTGAATATAAGGAACCTCTCCCTCTCCCACGCAATCATCTCATACTTCAAGGGGAAGCTTCACTCCCCCAAGATAATCTCCCCTGATGAAGGGGCATCATATTTCCTTGTAAGTGAAAAGGATGCAGGAGTGATGAAGAAAGAGAGGGGGGCATACTCCGTGGGAAAGAGCATCTACCGAAAGCCCAGCATAGAGGTTCATTTTGACGTCCGCGGGAGAAACGTTGTAATTGTGGATGATATAATCGGAACCGGAAGCACAATGCTCAAGGCAGTTGAGGCCTGCAGGAAGCTCGGCGCAAGTTCCATCTCCTGTGGTACATCCCACGGCCTTTTCCTCAACAACTCTCTGAAAAGGTTAAAAAGAGCTGGCGCCAAAGAAGTTATTGCAAGCAATTCAATAAAATCTCCCGCTTCGAGAATAGACACATCTGATTCACTGAGATCTGTGCTGTGACAACTATTTGCCCTCCGCCTTAGCGAAATCCTCCCTGAACTTTTTTATGCCCGCGTCCGTGAGAGGATGATTCCACATCTTCGCGAGGACATCCGCCGGTATTGTGGCAATGTGCGCGCCTGCCCTCGCGGCCTCGACTACGTGAAGAGGATGACGTA
>JACCLF010000018.1 GCA_013425405.1 Microcaldota archaeon
GAAGTGAAAAATGCCTCGTATGGAAGAGCAGAAACCAGAGGAGAAAGGGGCAAATGTCGACTTGGAGCAGCTTGTCGCCCAGCCAACATGGAGAGAGATGCTGCTGGATTTGGTTGTGAGCGAGAAGCTCGATCCCTGGAATATTGACTTGGTTGACCTAGCGAGCAAATACCTCGAGAGAGTCAGGAAGCTTCAGAAACTGGACCTGCGCGTGCCGGCCAACCTCATCCTTGCCGCATCAATTCTCCTGCGCTTCAAGAGCGATGCCCTGAGGTTTGAGGACGAGGAGCAGGTTGTTGAGCAGCAGACATTCATTGATGAGGCGCAGGCGCCTGTTGAGATACCCATGCTTTCGCTGAGGACTAGGATACCCCGGAAGAGGAAAGTTACATTGGACGAGCTCATGGGAGCGCTTGAGGAGGTTTTCGAGGAGCAGAAAAAGAGGCAGGAGAAGCCTGTCATCAAAGAAAACATGGTAATAACTATCCCGCAGTACGACATCACCCAGAGGATGAAGGACATATACGCAAAGGTGAAGAAGGGAGCGGATGCCAGCGGGCTTATTACATTCTCATCCCTGCTGAAGGAGAAGAACAGAAATGAGATAATTTACACTCTGCTACCCATTTTGCATCTCGCGCAGGATGGGAAACTCTCTGTTTTCCAGGAGAAGTTCTTCGGAGAGATATTCATACAGCTGCCCGTTGACGAAGGAAAAGCAAAAGCAGCTTGAGTGCAGTAAAGGTTAATATTCTTATAAGATAAGAATTCAAGCATGGACGAGCAGAAACCAGAAGAAACGGAAGAAATTTCCGAAATAGAGGAGGAAGCTGAGGAGGTTGAAGAGTCTAAGGAGAAGCAGGAAGTGGAGAAGCTTGACGAAGTTATAGAAGAGGAACTGGAGCAGAAGCCTCCCGAGCAGACTCCCAAAGAAATGCTTGAGGCAAAGAGCATCATAGAGGCTGCGCTTTTCATGAGCACCGCCCCCATGACTGTGAGGACTCTTTCCAAAATTTCAGGAATGAACTCCTGGAAGCTTGTGCAGAATAAGCTCAAGGAACTGCAGCAGGAGTATGGGCAGAGGGGCAGCGCAATTGTCATATCCTTCGAGGATGGAGGGTACATAATGAGGCTGAAGCCGGAGTATGAGAGAAAAGTGTCAGACTTGGCAAAGGAGGCGGAGCTGTCCAGGGGAGCCATAAAGACGCTTGCAGTGATAGCAAAGAACGATGGAATGGCGCAGTCCAAGCTTGCGAAGATGATTGGCTCATCAGTCTACGACCATGTCAAGGAGCTTGTTGAGGAGGATTTCATAACTGCTGAAAAAAAAGGCAGGACGAAGGTGCTGAAGACAACGAAGAAGTTCAAGGAGTATTTCACTGTATAACTTAAATATTTATTAGTTACTGCTTAATGTATATGGGGGTATACTATGCAACACGAATACAGGAAGGCATTTCTACAGAACGCAATGAGCAGGGACTCAACCCTGATACTGGCGCTCGATACAACTGACTGGAAGAAGGCCCAGAGGGTCCTCTCGGAATCGGCAAAGAACATTGCAGCGGTGAAGGTGCATCCCGAATATGCGGACATATGGGGCTTCTCCCACGAGAGCGCAATTCTGAACCTCAAGAGAGCTGGCGACGGAGTCCCAGTAATACTCGACGCCAAAATTGCCGATATAGACAAGAGCAATTCCATGAAGGCGGAGTACTACTTCACCAAGGGGTATGATGCTGTTGTATCCCACGCTTTCCAGGGAGAGAAAGCTGTGGAGGCAGTTGTAAATTCCGCAAACAAGATGAAGAAGGGAGTGTTCCTCCTGGCTGCAATGAGCAGCCCCGGCCACATGTTCAAGAAAGAAGTAGTGGAAGAAATTGCGGCGATTGCCAAGAAGCTTGATGTTGCAGGAGTGATAGCTCCTGGCAATCAATACGATTTGCTCTCCACAGTGAGGAAGCTTATAGGGGATGACATTCTGATTCTGTCACCGGGAATAGGGGCTCAGGGAGGGGATGCGGAAAAAGCATTCCAGGCAGGCTCAAACTTCGCAATTGTGGGAAGGAGCATACTGGATGCTCAAAACCCAAAGGAAGAGTCAAAGAAATTGAGAGAAATAATAAGGGGGAGCATCCCCATCTGCTGATTCTCGCCAAATTTCAGTCCTTCCCAGAGTTATCTCCAAGTCTCTGCCATGCAACGAGAAAAGCGTTATATATCTTATTAAGCATAATACAAGTCAGCAAATTCACCTGACTAGTTCTGGTGTTTGATATGATTAGGCAACCTATCGTAGTAGTGATGGGTCATGTAGACCATGGGAAGACTTCCCTTCTGGATAGGATAAGGAAGACGTCTGTTGCCAAAAGGGAGAAAGGCGGTATAACCCAGCACATAGGCGCAAGCGAGGTTCCCATTGAAGTTATAACTAAAGCATGCAGCACAATGATGAGCCTCATGCAGACCAAGCTTGAGATACCTGGGCTGCTTTTCATAGATACCCCTGGACACAAGGCATTCACAAACCTTAGGGAAAGGGGAGGCAGCATCTCAGACATGGCTGTTGTGGTGCTCGACATAACAAAAGGTTTTGAGCCCCAGACCCTTGAGACTATTGAGATTCTGCGCGACTACAAGACTCCCTTTGTAATTGCAATGAACAAAATAGACCTTGTTGAAGGATGGGCTTCCCACCCCGATTCGACATTCCTGCAGTCGTTCAACAAACAGTCTCCAGATGTGCAGCAGGAGCTTGAAAAGAGGCTGTATAACTTTGTGGGCAGGCTGAGCGAGCTTGACTTCCAGTCCGAGAGGTTTGACAGAATTTCGGATTTCACAAAGCAGATCGCCATAATACCTATAAGCGCGAAGACTGGCGAAGGGGTGAATGAACTTCTAACGTTCATAGCAGGCTTGTCCCAGAGGTTCCTGAAGGGCAGGCTGCATCTTAAGGTGAAGGGCGAGGGAAGGGGGAGCATACTTGAAGTGAAGGATGAGATAGGGCTTGGCAAGACTGTTGATGCAATATTCTACGATGGGGTAGTGAAGAGGGGTGACACAATAGTTTTTGGAACTGTGAACGGCGCGAAGACTACCAAAGTGAGGGCGCTGCTCAGGCCCAAGCCGCTTGATGAGATGAGAGACCCCCGCGAGAAATTCCTGAATGTGGATGAGGTGCATGCAGCCGCAGGTGTGAAAATAGCGGCACCGGGCCTGGAGGATGCAATTGCCGGCTCGCCGATATTCGTTGCGGGAAAGGCCGATGAGAAAAAACTCATTGCGGAAATAGACAAGGAAATAAAGGAAGTTCTCATAGAGAAGGGGGGTGAGGGCGTCATACTGAAGGCTGACACGCTGGGCTCCCTTGAGGCAATCATAAAGCTTCTGAAGGATGAAAAGGTGCCTGTGAGCAAGGCGGGCATAGGGGCTGTTGTGAAGAAGGATGTGGTTGATGCATCCGGAATAAAAAACCAGAACAGGTATTACGGAATCATACTCTCATTCAATGTTGATGTTCTTGAGAGTGCTGAGGAAGAGTCAAGGAGGGCAGGAATCACAATACTGCGCGAGGGCATAATCTATTCTCTGCTTGACAACTACAAGAAATGGGTTGAAACAGAGAGAGAACAGGAGCGCACACAGGCATTCTCCTCACTTATTCTGCCAGCAAAGCTGAAGGTGATGGCAGGCTGCTGCTTCAGAGCATCCCACCCCGCAATATTCGGAGTGGACATCCAAGCAGGGAGGATAAAGCCGGAGTACGGGCTGATAAACGAGAAAGGCATTTCTGTCGGAAGGGTAAAGGCAATTCAGAGCGAGAATAAGAGCATAACTGAAGCAAAGGAGGGCATGCAGGTTGCAATTTCAATGAATGAGCCTACTTTCGGGAGGCAGGTGAATGAAGGTGATGTTCTTTTCACAAATGTACCAAGGACGCATGCAAAAATGCTGCTCAGCAAATACAGGGAATTCCTCAATGACAGGGAAATAGAGCTGCTTGGAAAAATAAGGAGTATCCTCGGAGATATGTATTTAAAGACGGAGGAGTAAATTTATATTCCAACTTTTAGGGAGGAGATACGATGAAGGTTGTCATATCAAACCCAAAAACAGGAAGAAGCTACCAGACAGAAATAAGTAAGGATAAGGAGACTGCTCTTGTAGGCTTGAAGCTGGGCGACCCGCTTGACGGCGGTGCCGTAGGCGCAGGAGGCTACAAGCTCCAGATAACCGGAGGGAGCGACAAGGATGGCTTCCCCATGAGGAAGGATTTGAGGGGGGCCAGGAAAGCAAGACTGCTTCTTTCTGGTGGAGTTGGCTTCAGAGCAAAAAGGAAAGGCGAGAGAAGGAAGAAAAGCGTGAGGGGAAACCTCATCACAGACCAGATGGTCCAGATTAACACCAAAGTTATAGAGGCTGGCGAGAAGAAGCTCGAGGAGCTGTTCCCTCCAAAGCCAAAAGAAGAGAAGAAGAAGTGAGCGGTGGTTGATTGGGTCAGGCAGAAGTTAACATAGGTCTTCTTGGTCATGTGGAGCATGGCAAGACATCTGTTGTGAAATGCCTTACTGGAGTTTGGACGCTTGTCCACAGCGAGGAGAGGAAGAGAGGCATTACAATAAAGCTGGGCTATGCAGATGCCGTTTTCAGGAAATGCCCCAGATGCCCGGAGCCCGAGGCATTCACAGTTGGGGAGAAGTGCCCAAAATGCGGAGCTGTATCAGAAGTTCTCAGAAGGGTTTCTTTTCTTGATGCGCCAGGCCATGAAACCCTCATGGCAACAGCCATTGCAGCCTCAAGCATAATAGACGGCGCCATACTGGTAATAGCTGCGAACGAACAGTGTCCTCAGCCACAGACACTGGAACACCTCATGATTCTTGACATTCTTGGAGTTAAAAATATTGTCATAGTGCAGAATAAGGTGGATTTGGTTGACAAGGCAAAGGCAAAGCAGAATTACGAGCAGATAACGAGCTTTGTCAAAGGAACCATAGCAGAGAAGGCGCCAATTGTCCCGTTTGTCGCGAACTACTGCCTCAACCTTGACATTCTCATGTCAGAAATACAGAAGCACATCCCTACTCCTGAAAGAAATCTGAGCGCCTCTCCGAGGATGTATCTGGCGCGCTCTTTTGATGTCAACAAGCCAGGCACGCACATTGACAAACTTGTCGGCGGCGTCATAGGCGGCTCGCTCATCCAAGGCGAGCTGAAGGTGGGGGATGAGATTGAGGTGAGGCCAGGAGTGCTGAAAGGGGAGAAGGGGAAGGAGAAGTACCACCCCGTGACTACGAAGATTGTGGCACTCAGCGCAGGGAAGGAGAGGCTGGAGAGTGCAGTTCCAGGCGGTCTCATAGCAGTTGGGACAAGCCTCGACCCATCACTTACAAAAGCCGATACGCTTGTCGGCAACATGCTTGGGAAGGTCAAGATGCTTCCTGAAACTACTGATGTTTTTGAGATGGAGTTCAGTCTGCTCAAGAGGCCGGACATGGAGAACCCGCCTTTCAAGCTGAATGAGCCGCTTGTGCTTGGGATTGGAACCTCAACTTCAATAGGCTTCGTGCAGAAAATAAAGAAGAATGTCATGAGCGTCACTCTCAAGAGGCCTGTTTGTGCCGAGAGCAAAAGTAAAATAGCAATAAGCAGGAAAATAGGGCAGAGATGGAGGCTGTGCGGCTTCGGCATACTAAAGTGATTAGTAAACCTTCTCTCCTGTGAGGACCTCTATCCCGTTATCGGCCATGAGCATTGGTATGAGGTCCATGGAATGCTTCGTCCTTCTCATCTTCAGCACTTCAATGGCCCTTATCTTCTTTTCCTTTCTCTCAAGGCAGTGTAGCAGTATTATGCCATCAGCTGCAAACTCGCTTACAGTATCCCTGCTGAGGAAGTTGGACTGCTTAGGCAGCTCTGATATCACAAGAGATGTTAGCCCGTAGGATTTGAGCCTGGCCATTATATCCATGACTGCCCTGCGGGTGATAGTGTCTGGGCGGAGCTCAATCGCCATGTCCTCCTTCTTCAAGCCTAGGCTTGTCAGCGTCTCCACATCAGCAAGAATCTCTGCATAGACGCCAATTGTCGATATTGAGTCGTAAACAAGCCTGTTTGGTTTGAACGTGCTTATCATCTCATCAAGCTGGAAGTTGACGAAGGAGAGGTGGTGCTTTGAAAGAGTGAATGTCACTATCTTGAGTTTGCCATCATGCTCCAGCTTTGCCAAGTCCCAGCCGAACTGCAATGCCTGGGCGAGTATATCCTCCCGGGTCTCCTCAAAAGTCACGAATATGCCCTTCTCTCCGTAATCCATGGCACCGTTTACAAGAAACTGCAGGCCCATCACAGTCTTCCCAGAGCCTGCCCCTCCAGAAATGAGAACAACCGCATTCTTTGGTATACCGCCGTTCAGCAGCTCATCCAGCCCACTTATTCCAGTTTTTGTCCTTTCCGTAAACTCAACCATGCCCATCCCCCCTTCTCTTAACTCTTCTGCAAACGCCTATTTAAACCTCCTCCAGCGGGTATCCATATTCCTCAGCTTGGACTCCCTCACCCTGTAGGAGGAGCTCAGCTTCCCCTTTTCCTCCTTAACCTGGAACTCAACAACCCCATCAAACATACCTTCAATTGCGGAGAGATTTTTCTCATCAACGCCCTTATCAACGCAGAACACAGCCCCGCACCCTGCATCCCTCAACTTCTTGAAATTCGTGTTGAGAAAATCCGTGAGCTCCTCGGCATTGTATTTTAGCATGAGCAAATCCATTATATTAAAGAAAATTCCCTTCGGCTTTGCAGCCAGGACTTTTGAGATGCTCCACGAAATCTCATTTATGTCAGGCCCAATTTTCATGAAGATAATCCTGCTCTTTTCACCTTCCCTGAACCAGCCCTCCTCTTTCACAGGGTCATGGGAGAGCACGGCTGCGAAGTTATCCCTTCCCAGCGTCCTGTGTATTATCTCAAGACAGAACTCTTCCTTCCCGCTTCCCACCTTCCCCTCCACAAGCACTATGGAGCCTGGCGGGAAGTAAACTGTGCCCCTCCCCATACCTCTCACAAGAGGCAGGATGAAGTTCAGCAGCACGGCGAGGAAGAATATCAGAAGTGCAATCTGGACCAATATCCATAATATATCCTGCAGCGAGTAGAGATTATTACCCCGAGGAGTATCTATCACACTGAAATATCTACTTTCACTTGCAAGAATATTTCCCTTTCTGTCAATCAGGCGCACCGCGACTGAGTTAAGCCCCTTTGTAACTGGTGAAACATTCTCAAAACTGAACTCGCCTGTCAGATTGTTGTAGCTTGAAAGAATGAATTCCGAGCTGTTCAGTTCAATAACATTCTCCCCACCGCCTTTTGACACCAAACCCCGTATGACTACTTTCTTATCTTCCGCCACGTTGACTGTGGAGTTCTCCGAAGGGGAAATTATTGTTATTGTAGGTTTCTGGTAGCAGACAGCGGATTTCGCTTCGCAAAGATATCCCTCACTGCACCCGCATTTTGAACAGTTGTTTATAAGCGCCCCATCGTTGCAGAAGAGGGGTTTGTTAGAGGAGCAGGCTCCAAAAGGCGTCCCGTCGCTGCATTGCAACCTGTTGCAGATTCCGCTCATTGTGCAAATGCTGCCCTCATCACAGCCACATGTTGGGCATGCGAATACGTCGTTTCCGTTGTTGCAGAAGTGGGGCTTGCTCTTTGAGCACTGTCCCGCAGGTGTCCCATCGGCACATTTTACACCTGAGCTCTGGCAGGTGTTGCTTATGCAAGCTTTCCCTCCCGAGCATTCAGAATCACTCCTGCAGCATGTGCCTGCTGCGCAGCAGTAGCCATTATTGCAGTACCCTGATGCGCAGTCATTGCTGTTTGTGCATCTGTCACCGCTCTGCAGAAGCTGCTTTGCGTTGCATATGTTGTTTATGCAGGTTGAGCCTCCTGTGCAGGGGCAGTCGCTCAGGCATGTTGCGCATCCTTCTCCTGCATCGCATCTCCCGTTGCCGCAGCATGAACTCATTGGAGTGTTAATGCATGCAGCATTGCAGCTGTTGGGATTCTGGCAGACATCAGTCGTGCACGAATTTCCGTCATTACACTGGCTGTTGGTTGTGCATGCAGGCGTCACGCAGGTGCCTGAACAGCATTTCTGCCCAGGGCAGTCGCTATCCGATTTGCATCCTGTCTGTGCGACAATGCAAGCTCCATTTTGGCATGTGCCTCCCGGGCAGCTCACTCCACTGAGAAGAGTGTGGACTGGCTGCGGATTGCAAGGGTCTGCGGTATTACATGTGTCGCTTGTGCATGGGTTACCATCATCCAGATTTATGCATGCTGGAGTTACGCATGCATTATTACAACAGCTTCCAGTGCTGCATTTGCAGTCAGCTGGGCAGTTGTTGCAGTTCTCCCCACTCTCGCATAACTCATTCCCGCAACTTGCAGAGCAATCATTATCGCTTGCGGAGTTACACCCAGAAGGGCAACAGCCATCATTATTTATGCATTGGGTTATGGGAGTATGGACGCACTGGGCACTGCATGTTCCGGGGTTGGAGCATACCTCTGTTGTGCATGGGTCGGTATCAGCACACTGGGAATTGTTGTTGCATGCTGGGGTTTTGCATATACTGCCACAGCAGCTCTGACCCGGAGGGCAGTCAGCGCATGTAGCTGTGCAGGCGGTGCAGTTCGTGCATGTGGTGCCGGAGCAAGGAATGCTGCAGGAGCCAGATGAGGGATAGGTGCAGAGCAATCCTTCGGAGGAGCAGTAGGGCTGTGGGCAGGTAGTAGTATTTATGCCGCAGTTTGTTACTGGTCCGGTGCAACAGACTGCGCGGATGTATCCATCCACACATACAGCAGAACCAGCTGTCTGCCCCGCGCAGTTGGCGATGAGTGAACAACCATTTACCCCATTGCATTCCGTGTGGCATATGTTATTGTTGCTGTAGGTGCAATCTGAATCGCACGCAACACAATTTGCATCCCCAGTGCCTATCCCATTGCATTTTCCAACTCTCAGGTCTATTTTCGTGCAAGCTGTGCCTTTCGGGAGAGGTCCGCAGTTCCCCGCTCCATCGCACTCACCGCATATATCGCACCTGCCAATAGTGCAACCCAAAACCTCCTTGCAATATTCACCTTTTGGGCAGAAGAGTGGCATTCTACACTGTCCAGAACTCAAGCTCCCCCCAGTACAAGAGTTTAAGCAGCATACCTGAGTTACGGCAGGTGAATGCACCATAGCTGGAAGGAGGAAAACCAAAATAGCTACAATTAGACTTATTCTCACGGATTACCTATAAGAAAGCAGCTGTTAATAAAATTATCTGGGCAATCTCCCGCTTATCCCAAACTAATAATTCCCGAGCCTTTTCTTTCCCCCAACAATATCTCAATTGCTTTTCCATTCATGGCAGGTGGCACCTTAATGATTTTTGTGCTCCCAATTATTGCTTCACCTTCAGCTTCATGAATGTGCCCGCATATGTTCATGAAGGGCTTCTTCTCCTCAATTATCCTCCTTATTGCCCTGCTTCCCGCGCTAACCCCTTTTGATGTTCTGTCAACTCCTGAATCGTATGGAGGTGAGTGCGTCACAAGAATTGTTTTTGAATTCATTCTTATCCTGCTGAGCTCGCTGTAAATCTGCTCCTCCGAGTATTCAATAGGAGTGCCGAAAGGGGTCGGGCTGCTCCCTCCAAACCCCACAAAATTCCACCCGCCCATTTCAACCTTATTAAGATGGAAGAAGATGCCCCTCTTCTCAAGCGCATCAACAACCTGCTGCGTGTCCATATTCCCGTGAATTGCAAGGACATTCTCACCATTGAGAGCATCAAGCAAATCCTCTGCATAGGAAAGGGGGCCTCTCTGGGTTATGTCCCCGACAATGAGGATTAAATCAAACCTCTCCTTTTCAAGCAGGCTACTCAAACCATCAAGGACTGTCTCCTCAGCATGCAAGTCAGAAAGAGCAAGCACTCTCATCCTATCCCTTTATCTCCTTCATCCTCTTGTCCAAATCCTGCTTCAGCTTATCTGCTATGAAATGCTTTGAGTAGAAATCGGCCTTCAGTGCAATTGCTATTTTCGTTGAGAGCGCTCTTGCTATCCTACCCCTCTCCTTCTTGGGTGCAGAATTGACCCATGGATGCTGGAAAAGAATTCCGTGCTTCGGTGGTTTCGTGTGCTGTCTCAGATGCTTGAAAAGCGCCTTCTCAGCTCCCAGCACCTGAATTGTGCTTGCGGGCATGTTTGCAAGTTTCTTCAGGCTCCCTGCATGGGCGATGAGCTTCGCAGCAAGCGGGGCGTCAATCAGATATGTGAGATTGGGGCAGAGCTCCTTTGTCAGCTCAGTTTCATACTTCTCAATTGAGTTGCTCAGCATGCGGAGGTTGAGCACTTCTTTTGCAAGTTCTTTGACTTCTCCCAAATCCTTCTCCCCCATGTCGACCCCCATGCTCCTCTGGGCTTTCTCCTCTATCTCCCTTGCCTTCCCCTCTCCGACTATAAGAGAAATTTCATCCACCCTGATGTTCCTCCTGTCAATCTTAGTAACCAGCTCACAGTACTTCTCAGGCTCCCTTATCCTGAGCTCTGGAAAGTATATGCCGTACCACTCCTGCACCCTCTCAAAAAGAAGGTTGCTGGTCTTGTCTATTTCATCTATGGCATTGACGCACTGTATGAGCGGCCTGTCCCTCTCCAAATAGGCTTCCTTGACTCCTGCTCTGGCTTTCTCAAGAAATTCTTCCCGTCCCATTAAATCACCGAGTAATATTTAAAAGTCAACATTTATTTATCTTCTCATCTCTAATCAACTCTGGATGATTATATGATGCAGAATGTGATGGAGATAGCGCTGAAGCGCTCAATAATAATCCCGTCAAACGAGCTCTACTCCCCTGTGGGAGGATTCTATGACTACGGGCCCGTGGGTAAAACTTTGAAGAGGAAGCTTGAGGACTACTGGAGGGACTTCTTCCTGAGAAGGGATGGTTACCTTGAGATAGAGACAGTCTACATACTCCCAGAGGCTGTCCTAAAGGCTTCGGGGCATCTCTCATGCTTCGGGGATCCGGTTGTTGAATGCCTTAAATGCAAGAAGAAATTCCGCGCAGATCACCTGCTTGAGGAGAAAGGGAAGTTCAGATGCGAGGGAATGAAGCCGGAGCAGCTTACAAAAGAGATGAAGGAGAAAAAACTAGTCTGCCCGGAATGCGGCGGTCCTCTTGGCGAGGTCGGCTGGTTCAACCTCATGTTCAAGACGAACATAGGCCCGATGGAGGGTGCAACAGGCTACATAAGGCCGGAAACTGCCCAAGGAATCTTCCTGGACTTCCAGCGGGTTTTCAGAAGCCATGGCTCCAAGCTGCCAATGGGCATAGCTCAGATAGGAAAATCTTTCAGGAATGAGATATCGCCGAGGCAGGGGCTTGTAAGATTAAGGGAGTTCAGCCAGATGGAGCTGGAGTATTTCTTCAACCCAACCTCACCGACACACCCAAAATTCAAGCAGGTTGAGAACGAGAAGTTCAGAATATACCCAAGGGAGGAGCAGAAAAATGGAAGCGAGAAATACATCGAGCTCACGGCAAAGGAGGCTGTTGGTAAAAAAGTCATACCAAACGAGGTTATGGGTTATTTCATGGCAAGGGAGATGCAGTTCTACCTCAGACTAGGCATACCCTATGATGCAATGAGGTTCAGACATATGCTCCCTGAGGAGACTCCCCACTACTCCGGAGGCAATGTGGATTTGGAGGTGAAAACCTCTCTTGGCTGGGTCGAGGTTATAGGCAACGCCTACAGAACTGATTATGATTTGAAGAGCCATTCGCAGGCAAGCGGAAAGGATTTGTCTGTCGCACTTGATGATGGAGGCAAGGTGATGCCGCATGTGGTTGAGCCGAGCTTCGGAGTTGACAGGACAATTCTCTGCATGCTGGAGCACTGCTACAGGAAGGGAGGAGGAGCTGAGAAAAGGGACTGGGAATGGTTTGACTTCCCTGCCTTCATCTCCCCTTTTGATGCCGCAGTGCTGCCTCTCATGAAGAAAGACGGGCTTGCAGAGAAAGCATCCGCGGTTGCGGATTTGCTCAGAACGAAAGGGCTTGATGTTATATACGATGAGGCCGGGAGCATAGGCAAAAGATATGCCCGAGCTGATGAGATAGGGGTGCCATACTGCATAACGGTGGATTACCAAACCCTGAAGGATGATACTGTCACAATACGCTTCAGGGATGACGGGAAGCAGGGCAGGGAGAACTCCCAGAGCCTCCCGGAAAAAATACGCTCCTTGATAGAGGGTAATGTGCTATGCCTGTCCTAGAGATTCCAGTAAAATGCTTCAGCCTTGAGCACACCATGCTCAGCGGGCAACCTCCTTTTTTCCTCATGAATTATGAGCGGGGGAGAGTGCAGTTTCTTGTCAACAGGGCTCTCGTTTCAATGGAAGAAACACCAGATGCATTGCAGGTTGAATGGAAGGGAAATGGCAGCGAGCAGGAGATAAGAGAAGTGGTTGAGGACAGGTTCAGGCTGAGGGACGATATGAGACTCGTCTACAAAAATTTCATAAGGGATGAATTCACCCTTCATGCAGTGAGGGAGCTCTATGGCTTGAGGTTGACACTCTCAGACCCCTGGGAGGCTCTGGCCTGCTTCATATGCTCAGCCAACAACAACCTCAGGAATATAAGATGCATAGTTGGAAATCTCTCGCGCAAGTTCGGCGAAAAGGTCGAGGTCGGAGGAGAATCCTTCTACCGCTTTCCGGATGCCAGTTGCCTCTCCCAAGCAGATTTTAAATCTCTTAAGCAGTGCAAGCTCGGCTTCAGGGCGGAATACATAAAGAATGCAGCGAAGGCATGCTCCGGGAGAATAAGCCTTGAGGATATAGCAGGCATGAGCTACCAAGAAGGAAAAATGGAGCTGATGAGGATAAAGGGGGTTGGGGAGAAAATAGCAGACTGCGTCATGCTTTTCTCTTATGGAAAGATGGAGTCCTTCCCTGTTGATGTTTGGGTGAGAAGGACTATGCAGAAAGTCTACTTCAAGAATAAGAAAGTGAGTGATGCTGAGATACAGAGGTTTGCCAGAGACTATTGGAATGGCTATGCAGGATACGCGCAGCAGTATGTATACTGGTATGGAAGAAACAGCTTACGGTCTCACTAATAAACTCTTATAGAGTCTATGTATTCGCCGTATCCGTCACGGGTTATGTCCTTTACTGCAATACACATTGCGCTCACCGTTCCGTTGCTCACTACATAGCCCTTGAACTTATCTGATGCATCGGGTGTGAATGTCGCATAATGTGTGTAAGACGAGAAGTCATACCCCAGGGCTTTGTAATAGCAGTTGGAATCTTTGGAAGTAAGAACTTCAAGCGGTTTGTTCACGCTCACCGAGTTAGCTGATACCGTGAGGTTGAGCTTGGAGAATGTAAGATTATTGTCGAATCTGCCGAATATTGGGCTGGACTCCCAGAAACATGCTCCTTTTCCGTCAGGTGAGCCGATGACCCATTCAGGAGGTGCGCCCTGTTTGTTCGGGTTGATGCAGCCGCTCCCGCCGACTTGAACAACCGGGTAATCCGCAGTTGCATTGCTTACAGCCTTTACAAGGTCTACAACGAAGGTAGTAGCGAACCTAGGCGCATTCAAGGGAGTTATCATTTCAGTGCTGTTGTAATAGCCTTCCTTGCCTGCCTCTATCTTACCCTCACTTATATTAACCTCTCCAAAATCTGCAATTCCGCTTGAGTTGGAATAGAGAGCTTTTATGAGAGCGTATTTGCCTCCGCTCTTACCGTAAAGCTCAATCCTGGCGTTGTTCACAACTGGATATTCTGAGGAGGAACCGCTCTCGCTCACATAGACTTTCAGAATATTTTTCCCATAAGTATAATTGTATTTATAATCACTTTTTGAGAGGTAAACTGTGAGGTTCCTGTTGTATGATGACAAATAGCTCGTGCTGTCAAAGTAACCCTCCTTGCTCACTTCAACTTTACCGCGGTCTATGTCAGTTTTGCCAAAATCCGCAACTCCATTTGAGTCGGTATACAATGTTTTTATAAGTTTGTAGTTCTCGTAATAACCCCCATCTCCACTATCAGCAAGGATTGAACTACCATTATACAACTCAACCGTGGCTCCAGCTATTGCGCTAGTTCCATAACGCATTCCATCAGAGTAGACGCCGCTTTCCCTAACCGTCACTCTTATGGGCTTCACCGACTCCAGCATAATGCTCACATTCATGCTCCCGCCAGGGTACACATACCCGGTGCCTTTTGAGTAGCCCGGTTTGCTGGCTGACAGAGTGTAACGCCCTACATCAAGGTTGTTAAAATCCGCAACTCCGTTGTCGTCTGTATAAACAGTTTTTAATGGCTCTTGCTTTCTTGCTCCATATGAGTCGTATACAGAATACGCGTAGCTTTCATTGTAAAGCTCCACCTTCGCATCGGCGACTGGCTGCCGGTCAAAACCTCCTTCAAATGTCTCATACACTTTCACATGGAGGTTCATCTTGTCAGTCCACTTCACCTCATCTCCGGGAAGGTTTATCCCGAATATGATGTCCTCAGCATTGCTTTTGACTTTTTCCTTGCTGTCCTTCGCAAATGCAACCAGCGTTATGGAATACTCACCAACCTTTCTCTGGATATTCAAGAATTGTTTTTGAGAGCCAAACAAAGAGTAGAGGGAATACGCTGTGCTTCCGCCGCTCATAACGCAGGCCTCCTTGTTGCCTCTCTTAACAACCTCTGCCTTTGCAGTTCCGTATGTATCGCTATAGCACAGGTTGCTGCCAGTTTCACCTCCCCTGGCAACCCAGACTCCATAATCTCCCACATCATCCCCGAAAACCGCCACATATGTGCTTTGGTTCTCGGCATGTATCATTCCATTGCCAAATACACTGCCCGAGGTTACAATGCTGCTTCCAATTTCCGCGCTTTCCTGAAGCAGCTCTTTTGCCCTAGCCGTGTCGTATTTATTCTCCAGAATTGTATCGCACCGTTTTTCCTTCTCTGCGCTGCCTCCAACTGAAAGTGAGAGCGAGCCTACCGCAACTCTCTGCAGTCCTGTGTCAATTTCCGTGTAGTTCATGTAAATTTTCCCAGAGAAATACCCTCCGCCAATTCCGCTGCATACAACTGTGTTGTCGCTGCTCCCTCCAGCCAAATCCGCCAAACTTCCGGAAGTTAGGGTAATTGAATTCTTTAATGGAGCATTCACATTTGGAACTCCGTAATAATCTCCACTAGCATTGCAGAGTATGGAGTTTATTTTTATTTCATGGCCGGTGCCCTGCCCCACTTTAAGGTAAAGCTCGCCGCTTTGATTGAGAGTGTAGGAGACGCAGCTGAATCCTGCAGGGAATGTGCACTGCGAGTAAGAGCTTGAGTAGGCTTTTTGGTAATAAAGCACATTCAGCCAGTCCCCCTCCCTCCAAGTGCATATGGGGTTCTTCTTAGCAGTGTCATACTTTGTGTAAAGAAGCGTGACATTCCTGTTTCCAATAACCTTACTCTCATTCACAAACTCAGTGGTTGCGGATCCAATACCCAAGTAATACTGCGGAAGCCCCCCGACTAAATCATCAATGTTGAGCGCCGTCTTCATCTGGATAATACCCGCGCTGCTTTTGTCGTCGTATGTGACAACCGCAGCTTGCATCCCCTTTATGTCCTTAATCTTACCACTCTGCAGGGTGCCCAGCAATGAGCTAATCTCTGCAAATGCAGGTTCTTTCAAGTCTATGAAGACAGAACCGTTGGCACCCTCTGAGGGGAGGTATGAGAAAATTGCGTACTTGTCCTCCTGCGGGATAAACAAGCAGCCGGATACAAGAATAAGTGCAACAGCCAGAAGAGCGATTCTTTTCATAATAAACCACCTCTAGAAATAGAGCAAATACCCAATTTAATACTTTCTTTATTGTAAGGAAGTTTCACATAAATTCGGCAAGGCTGAACTGCTTCTTATCCTCATCCCCGAAAACTGAAGAAATATCACTCTCAAGCAGTACCAGTCTCTGCTTCAAGTAGGCCGGCAGCTGGTATTTCTCAGCAAGCTCTTGGGAGATTTTGAGGTATTTCTCAATCCCCCCCTTTGATATTGTCAGAACCAGCTTTCCCCCGCACCTCCTGCACTTGCCGGAGAGAGGAACCCTCCTGTACTTGCTGTTGCAGCTCACACATCTGAAAATCTGCTTTGAGAACGAGCGCAGGTTCCCGTACAGGTCAGGTAAGAAGTGGCTCAGTATCAGTCTTTCCGTTGCATCCTTTACTTTAACCGCCCTTATCTTCTCACAAAGCCTGAACTGCGCGTCTATCTTCTCCTTCATGCTTTTCAATTCAACGTATTTTGTCATCACTGGAATTCCATCCAGTGTGCCCGTTTCATGTGTGAAGCACAGACCATAGTACTGCTCAGGCTTGCCAAGCCTCTCTGAGACCTTCTCTATCTTCACTTCACCTGCATTCTCAAACTTCAGGCTTGCCTCATACAGCTCCAGCGGATATTCGCTGCAAATCTCCATTGCGTGAACCTCATCGTCAACCTCCTTGGGGTTGACTACTGTTGTGAGGACAAGGGAGGCATCCATTGTGCCTCCCCTGCTGTCGGGCAGGAATTTCTTTGAGAAGTTTATCAATGCGTCAAGCAGCAGCATCATGGAATCCTCGTCCCCGTCACAGTTCCTTCGGCGGGCGGAAATCATGTACGGATGGGCATAGCAAACGTGTGATTTGGTGAAGCCGATTATCCTCCCAAGAACCCCGCAAGAAGTGTGCGGTGACAGGGTTACAACAAGCTTCCCGATGAGCTCCTCCCTATTTTTTACATTGTAGAATGGAGGAAGCCCGTAGAGATAGACAAGGGAGTCATCAATGAAATTCGCAACTTTTACCATGTATTCCGCTCCCCTGTCCGCAACTATGGTGTCCTGTGGCTTTAACTCAACAAGCTGGTTGGCATCCTTCAGCTCCTTCCCCTCATGATCCTTGGTGTAGCCGAGCTCCTTCAGCTTCTCAATGCTTAATCCAATCTCGCTTGGCTTGAAATGGGTGAGCAGCACATTTGTCGCATCAAACCTTGCAGTCCCGTCCTTGAACACGAAAACACCATGCTTCGCCCTCAGGATGCCCTTCTCAAGCGGCTCGGGAATTTTGCTCCTGCTCATCATTCCTTTCACTCCCTTAATCTCCTCAGGCAGAGCCCCGCATTTCTTCACTGCAGCATCAACCAAATCAACAAGGTTAACGCCTCTTGAATCCGATTCAGACGCCCGGCCCTTGCATTTCTCGCAGAATTCGCCATAAATCTCCTTCCCGCATTTAAGGCATACCTTCGCAGGAACAGTCCTCACGTCGCACATGGGGCACTTGTTGCTTGTCATCACTCTCTTGCATGAGGGGCACGTCATCCTCGCAACCTCCACAATGACTCCTCTCCCCTCAAACCTCTCGCTGTCCTTTGCCTTCCTGTATGCCTTAACAACATCCCTTGTGGCGCCTCCCCAGTTCCCTATTGGGAAAAGCACATGCGGGGCTGGCTTCATCTTCCTCTCCCTTGCTTTCTCAGGCCTTCCCATTCTTGCTCCTATGTAGACAGGCGCCTTCTCCCTCATCTTGACTCCGGCGAGCTCCCGCACCATGTCAACTGCCTTTTTCTCCTTTGAGAAAACAGAATTGAACTTCTCAATGCTTACCTTCCTGTTCTGCAGCATGCCAAGGCTCACGAGAAGCGGAAGAGCATGCTCCCTCAAAACAACCTCATTTCCCTCAACCTTGTGGGGCACGCACAGCTTCTCAAGCACTGCCTTGCCATTCCCCTTCTCCACCCTCAGCTCCTTCAGCTTGAACCACTCATAGATTAACTTGCCGTTCACAAGCCAGTCGGCAAGCTCCCTCAGCTCATCAGGAGTGATATCGTGCCAGAGATATGTGTAATTCGGGTGCAAAGGCACGCCGAACTTCTCTGAAACCTTGAATGCGTCTTCCCCGCTAAGCTCCTGCGGGGCTGCAGTTTTAGGGTCAACTCCCTTCTCTTTCGCAGCTTTCTCAAGCTCCTTGCGCCAGAACTCCTCGCAGTATCCGCTCGGGATGAGGGGATGGTTGGACTTGTAGAAATCCCCGTAGGAAATGAGTATATCGCCCAGGGAGAGAATTGTTTCAACATCATCCTTCAGCTTTGCAGCCTCCTCAGCGCTTTTCACCTGCGCAACGCTCCCATCCTTCAGCTTTACAAACGGAGCTTCAATTGTGCTGCAGGGAGTTACAATGCATCCCTTGCCCGGCCTCTCAACTTTCATCTGGGTGCCAATTGTCAAGAAGCCGTCAAGCAGAACCATTGTTGCCGGGTGAATAGCCTTTGCAGCTATCCCGCTCATTCTTGTCCTCCCATATCTAAGCCTGAAACCCCCCTTCTCGGAAGGATAGCCGAAGATGGGCCTTCCAGCAACAATGTCATCTAGGTAAAGGCTGTTGGGTTTTATCCCCGCTCCCCCCTCTTTCTTTGGGACTTTCACACATGCCTCCAGCCAGCTCCAGTTCAGCCCGATTGACTTCGTGTATCTCAACACCTTGCTCGCCTTCTGGGCAATACCCTCACCAATGACAAGGCACATCCCTCCTCTCACCTTGTCCGTCTCAATCCTTGGCAAATCCTTGTGAACAGATACCTCAAAATTCTCAGTAGGCTCTCCGTCAATGCAAACCGGACAATTTTTCACTATCACCCTTATCTCATCATCAGTCGGCCTGTACTGCAACCTTGCCGCCCGGACATCATACAATGCAATCTCTTCCACATACCTCTCAACTTCAGTGTCAGTCGGCCTGTAATCTGCAATGTTGTATTTTTTCCTGGCGAAGTCTGCCAGCACAACACTGAGAGCTGCAACAGTCCCTCCCGCACTCCTTATAGGGCCTGAGAAATACATTGACAAATAATCGCTTCCATCAGGGTTGCTCCTTATTTTAATTGCAGAAATTCCCTCAGTAGGTGCGACCAGCACCCCTTCCGTGAGAATTGCAACTCCGGTTCTCACTGCCTGCCCAATCACCTTCTCCCTGTCCCCCTGGTTCCTCTCAATTATCTCCTTCACGATGTCAAAAGCCAGAGTTTCCCTCTTCTTGTCCATACCGATTTCCCTTATCCTTGCTGCAATCCCGGGCGGGCCGACAATTCCCTCCACTCTTGCAGCAATGTCCTCTGCGGGCAGTATCTCAGGCTTGTCGTCAGGGTCAAAATTCTTGGCTCGCGCTTTCTCTGCAACTGCATAGGCATCTGCGAAGCCCTTCTGCAAACCCTCAAAATACTCCTTCATGCGACTTCCCTCTTCATGAAGTTTATCACATTCATCCTTCCGCTCCTCAAATCTAGGACAGGCAGCGCGCACGGGCTCGGAGTGTGCCCCTGCCTCAGCTGGAAATCTGTCTGGCTCTGCCATGTGCCTGAATTGACGACAACTGTCCCCTTGTAGTTGTCATAGCCGTTCTTGTGGACGTGCCCCATGTGGACAATATCCGGAACTTCCTCAATGAGCATATAATCCTTGCTCTCAGGCACAACCGGGTTCTCCCCGTATATTGGGCTGAGGTTCCTCCTCTTCAGAAGCTCCACCATTGGTTTTTCAGGAAACTGGTAGCTCATGCCAGATATGCCTGCAATGATTGAATCAAGCGAAGTACCGTGATAGATGAGGGTTCTAAACCCCTCAATATCAACCAGAGAGGGATTGCCGACAACATGCATCCTCCCGTTACCAGCCTTCAGCAAATCCTTTGCAATCTCAGGTTGGGGCTCCGCCCTCCTCACAGCATCGTGGTTGCCCGGAGCTATTATCACTTCAATATAATCTGGAATGGAGCCTATAAATTTCAGGAACAGGTCATACTGCTCATAAATATCTTTGAGGACAAGCTCCTTCTCCTGCTCCGGGTAAACGCCGATTCCGTCAACCAAATCCCCTGCAATTATTATGTACTTTATCCTGCCTACCAAATCTTTGCCATTCTCCTCTCCCATCTCCCCGTTGAGCCAGCCCAGCATCTTCTGGAACTGCTCCTGCATGAAATTCCTGCTTCCCACATGCAAATCAGACATGAAGGCAATGCACAAATCCCTGTCTATTACTTTCTGGGGCCTTATGGGCAAATCCGGCCAGATTACATCGCTCGCAATGATGAATGGATCTGAAACCCTTCCGTCTATTGCTATAACTTCGTCAAGCAGCAGGGTATTCGCCTTCTCAAAGCAGCTCCTCTCAGGCTCCCTGTTTGACTTCAGTGCAAGCACCTTTGCAACTCCCTCCTCGCTCTCCAGCTCAATCATGACATGCCCGTTCTTCGTAATAATCTTGCTGTTCACCATGCCGACAATTCTCACTTCCCTCCCTTTTGTAAACCCTCCTGTCGTGCCTATATCGGTTATGCCTGTCCCGCCAACCCGCATCTCCAGCATCTTCCTTGTCTTCTTCAGCCTGTCCCTGAATAAATTTACAAAATCATCAACAGTGCCCCCGCAGTTGCATTTCCCGCTCACGTCATACTCCTTGAGGAATTTCAGATCAGGCGAATACTCCTTTGAAATTGGCTTGAAGTCGCTTGCTCGCTTCACCTCAACAACCGGGAGGGGAATCTTCTTCTCCTCCTCAACAAGCTGCTCAATGAACTCCCTGCTTATGAAAACCTCCTCTCCCCTCTTCTCAATGATTTTCCTGAGAAGGGACTCGTCATTTTTTTCTTTGAGGAATTCCACAGCATCTGGGCTAAGCAAGATCTCCTCCTTCTCGAAGAATTTCACAATTTCCTCGTCATTCATTCTGCTCAGCTTTTCACGGTTTCCAGAGCGCTCATGAGCGTCCAGATCTGCGTGCGGGCGTGCATGGGCATGTTTATGTCGTTGCTCACCTCATCAAGGAGGTATACTGCAGAGCTCGCCCTCGTCCTCAATTCCCCTTCGCCGTTCTTCAGCTTTTCCTTCGCGTCACTCACGGCTTTCCTCACGTTCTTCGGTATGGAAGTGTCGTTCATCACCTCTTCCATCAAGGAGATAATCTGCTCCATCTTTGTCTTTGCCATGTTACCACCTTTCGTTATCTTCTGAAGCCTAATCGCCCAACTCCTCCCTCAGCTGCGGATTTTTCCAGTATTTAATCATCAGCGGCAGAATTCTGTCAACGTCAAAAATATCGGGTATGGTTGCATCATAGCGCGTCGCTTGCTTGGCGAGGTCAGTTGAAGTCTGCGCCACAGCGGCTGAAAGCGCGTTTTTTGATTTCCCGTATCTCTGGTCAACCACGGAACTGTCCTTCAGGTTTATACCCAGCCACCTTGTTTTTCCTCCCACAAAACCGATGGGATTTGCATAACCCATCCCGGTTATGTTCTCCCAGCTTATCACAATCGACTCCTTCATGCCGCTGTAGCTGTACGCTATGCCCGTTTTGTTTATTTCGAAGAAATCCTTTTCCTTGTTCCTGAGGTATAAGTAGGCAGCATAAAGCGCTGCAAAGGAGAGCAGGAAGCTCAATATGCCCATAAGCAAGCTATTCGCGGCAAAAAGTGCAATCCCGCCTAGGAAGAATAATAGGAATCCGGATACATATGTTTTGAATTTGGATGATCTCAGTCCAAAACGGATTTTCATCTGCAACACCCTCAATATTCAGCTTTTCTTGAAATACATTCTGAAAACACCAGCGGGCCCGGTGGGATTTGAACCCACGACCTTCAGCTTAGAAGGCTGCCGCGCTATCCAGGCTGCGCCACGGGCCCTCTCGTAGATGTTCAACTCTAAGCGATTAACACTGCGAGTCACCTCTCGAGCATTAAGTTTATGAAAAACAAGTTTATTAATCTGTTCTTATCCCCCCCAAATCATACGGAGTGACTATCCCGACAATCTTCCCCTCCTCTTTCACAAGCACAGCATGATTATGCTTCAGAAGATACTCGCATACTTCTATCTCTGTTGCAATGTCAACTTCGGGGAAAGACGCCTCCATGATGCTTTTCACTTTCACTGCTTTCGGCTTGTTCATGAGCGTTTTTGTCAGTAATACTCCCGACCATTCTATCTCCCTTGTAAACAACAAGCTTCAGAGATATATTGTAACCATGGTTACATCCCGCAGACCTTTCTCTCTCGTCTTTTCTACATCCTTTCAGGAGTCTCTATTCCCAAAAGCTCCAGCCCATTCTTCAAAACTAATTTCGTGCATCTCACCAGCGCCAGCCTTGCCTTCTTCTCCTTCTCAGGGGCAGTCAGAACTGGAGAAGTTGTATAGAATTTGCTGAAAGCAGTTGCCAAATCAATCAAATAATCTGCAATGTAGTGCGGTCTGCAGTCCTTTGCAGCATTCCTCACAATGGATGGAAACTTAGCAATGAGCTTCACAAGCCTTCTCTCATCTGGTGAACTCAGTATAGAACAGTCAACTCCCCTGCATCTTCCTGGAGATTTCTCAATGATGCGCGCAGCACGGGCATGTGAATATTGTATGTAAGGAGCACTGTCTCCCTCGAAATTCAATGCATCCTCCCAGCGGAATATTATCTTCTTTTCAGGAGTTGTCTTCAGGAAGTCAAACCTTATCCCTCCGACCCCGACAGCATGGGCAATCCGCTCCTTCTCCTCGTCTTCCATCTCTCTGAACCGGTTCTTAATTTCCCCCTTTGCGTAATCAACCGCTTTCTCAATGAGCTCATCAGCCGTGAAGCCAATCCAGCTTCCCCCCCTGCCGGAGAATTTCTCGTCAGGCAGCCACGCATGTTCATAAGATAGATGCACTGAACTGCCTGCCTCCTTTTCATACCCCATCATCTTCAGCAGGCTCAGCAGAACCTTCTGCGGGTATTTCTGCTCAACACCTATAACATTCACCACAAGGTCAGCCTTTCCAAAGGGCATTCTCTTCCCTCTCCTGCTCGTCGTGTAGAGCTGCTTTCCATTCGGCTGCTTCATGAAAACGCTTAACATAAACCTGTTCGGCAGTATTCCAAACTTCCAGAGCTGGAATGCAATATCCTTTCCAGTGTAGGTTGCTGTGTCGTCAGACCTAACCAGAATCTTGTCAGGGCTCTCCATGTCAGCAAACTCCTTCATGCCTTCGAGCTTCGCAACGATGCAGCCTGAATTCTGCCCCTCAGTTTCTTTGACTGCTGCGCCTTTCTTCAGAAGCATTTCAATTGCGCTTTCCAGCATCTTTGTCTGCACAATGTTGCTCTCCCAGATGAGCACATCCTGGAAGATGTTCAATTTGAATGCAGTTTCATACTGCGCCTTGACGCATTTCTCTGCAAGTTCCCTCCCAAGCTTAGAAATATCGTTATCGCCTTCCTCAAGCTTCTTCATTATTCCTCTCACTTCCTCCTCAACCTCCTTTTCAGAAGCCCTTCTTGCAACTTCGACATACTGCTTGCCGAGCCAGTGGTCGACTTTGCCCTCAATTCTGTTGCTGAGCTTCATGTAGCCCCAGATGCTCTGCGCAACCTGCAAGCCCAGGTCATCTATGTAATTCTCCCTCTCAACCTTGTAGCCTGCGAACTCCAGTATTCTTGAAACAGAGTCGCCAAGCAAGGCATTCCTCAAATGGCCGATATGCCATGGCTTGTTCGGATTAACAGAAGGGAATTCAACCAGTGCCTTCTTCCCCTTGCCGACATCAACCTCACCGTAATTCCTGCTCCCCTCAGCTGCCTCTATGGTGAGCTTTGCGAACTTCCCAAAATCGAAATAGAAGTTAAGATAGCCCCCTCCTGCAACCTCCACTTTTTCAACAAGCCCGCCTGGCTTTATGCTTTCCTTTATGCTCTCTGCAATGCTCCTTGGGGCCTTCCTCTCCCTCTTTGCAAGCTCGAAGCATATGGCGCTGGCCAAATCCCCGAATTGTTCTTTCGGGTATTCCAAGCTCTTCTCGACCTCCTCATCAGTAACTGAGAGCTTGAGCTTTCTGCAGCTCTCTTGGATAAGCTCACAGACATTTCTCCTTGCCTGACTAAAAGGGTCCTTCAAACGAACACCTGCAAGCTTTAATTATTCCTCTGCTCATATTTAAAGCATGGGGCTGTGGGCTAGTCTGGTATGCTCCGGGGTTCGGGACTCCGTGACCTGAGTTCAAATCTCAGCAGCCCCATCAAAGGACTTATACAAAACACAGTTGAGTTCTAAACAACAAGTTTTAAATATAAGTAGATACACATAATCTACTTAGAGGGTGTTCTATGGTTAATATGACAATAAGCATACCCGATAAGCTCCACCATTTAATAAAAAAGCACAGGGATGTCAGGTGGAGTGAGATAGCGCGCCAAGCGCTATGGAAAAGGGCCAGGGATCTGGAAGTACTGGACAGGATAACCAGCAAAAGTACACTAACCATCGAGGATGCTGCCGAGCTTGACGAGATTATCAAGAAGGGAATTGCAAGGAAACACAAGTTGACTTAATGATACTTATTGCGGATGCCAATATTATAGTTTCTGCACTTATCAGGAATTCTGCAACAAGAAAGCTGATAATCAAATCTTCGCATTCCCTCTTTACGCCAGATTTCGTATTTGAGGAGATAGACAAGCACATAAAACTAATAAGCAAAAAGAATTCGCTGAGCGTTGAAGAAAATAGAAGGGTTCTATCAATAATTTCCGATTACATTGAAACCGTAAGTAAAGAAGTTTACTTGAGCAACATACCAGTGGCTGAAGAAATTATTGGGCAGATCGATTATAAAGATATCCCGTACGTCGCTTTAGCCCTGACTATTACAAACGATGGCATATGGACCGAAGACGAAGATTTTCAAAGGCAGAAAAAGATTAAAGTATGGAGAACCAAGGATTTGCTAAGGTTGGAAAAGTTTTAATTGATTCAAATTTCAGCAGCCCCACTTTTACTAAATTCCAATCCCTACTGATTTGCAGAGTCCCCACACTATGAGAGATGAAACGAAATAGGCAAGAAACACAGATAGAACCCTTATCACATAACTCCAGAAAAGATGGGCGGATGCGCTTTCAAGGCCGAATGATATGCCAAAAGGAGGCGGAGGAACTTCTGCCGTTCTGATGCATTCAAAACTGCCGCCCTGATATTCCGTGCAGCTGTAGTAGCTCCCGCCCAATACCTCATCATGCCTGTAGGAAGGGTTAATGTATAAATCAAGCATGATGAATATGAAACTGAAGAGAATCAGCCTCAGCATTTCCGGTTTGAGGATATCTAAAAATGCCATATACCTATATCCCCGATTTGCTTTTAAGTTATTCGCTTCACGGATAAATTTTAATATCTAAGAATTCAAAACTGGTAAAGCGCCTCTAGATGATACATTTTAATTCTTGGAATTCGTAAAATAACCATGGCCCACCAGGTGGCGCTTAGGGTGCTGCATGACTCCGAGAGCTACTGCATACGCGAAGCCGCCCTGGATGAAGTGGAGCCTTTGCTGAAAATGTTCAAGAAGGACATGTCTAAGAAGTGGGTTGACCAATACCACAACCTTCCCGGAAAGAAATTTGCTCTTGTTGCAGTAGACAAGGAAACTAATAAGGTTATTGGCGGAATTGAGAGAGTTGTTGATTTTGACACCGGCAGTGCGACAGGAGTAGGCTTTGCTGTCTTGAAAGATTTCCGCAGGAGAGGAATTGGGGCAACTCTTCTCAAAGTCATGGACGATGAGCTTAGGAATATGGGCGTAACTTGCATCACAACTGTTCCCGCTTCCAAAAATGCGGCGGAATTCCTTAAGGAGAACGGATATGAATACGAGGAGTTCATAAAGTCATTTCTCGCTGCAACTGGAAAGAGTAATGTAGCCCTCTATGGATTCGATGCATTTAAGATGAAAAAATATCTATGACTACTTGCTGAATACGAGCATTGCCGCTGCAGAAACAACCGCTATGACTGCGGCAACTCCGAATCCTACGACAGGTCCTTGCGTGCTCCACAGAATTCCTACGAGAATGCTGGCGGGGAGATATGCTGCCGCTGTTGCTGTGTTGTATGCCCCCAGAGCCATTCCCCTTATCCTGTCAGGCTCCAAGTCAGATACGTACGCCTTATTAACTGAATCATCTGTTGCAACGAATATTCCATAAACTGCGAAGAGGAGTGCGGCATGCCACCATAAGCTTGCAAATGCAAAGCCAAGGCACACCAGTCCGTAAAGTGCAAACGCACCTGCGATGACAGGCTTCCTCCCAATCCTGTCCGAAAGGGTTCCAACCGGGACCGAGAAGAGCATGTACATGATATTATACAATATATACATCAGCAGTACGTCCTCAGGCTTCACACCTATGTCCGCCGCCCTCACAATGAAGAATGCAAAGCTGAAGTAGGCAATTGAGAAGAAAACAGAAACTGCAAGGAATTTCTTGTACCTGCCTGATGTTCTCTTCAGCGAATCCCAGAAGGGGTGCTTCCTCTTTATTTCAGCAGGCTTCCTTGGCTCCCTCACGAAGAGTATGAGGACTGCAACAGCTATGAACGCTGGAATTAGAGCTACTTTGAAAACATCATAATACGCGGAGTTAGTCTCACCAAACAATTTCAGGATGAAGTACGCCAGTACGGGTCCCACCACTGCACCTGCGCTGTCCATCGCCCTGTGCAGGCCGAATGCCCTTCCCCTTGTCTTCTCATTTACAGATGCGGCTATTATAGAATCCCGCGGCGCTGTCCTTAGGCCTTTCCCCACTCTTTCCAAGCCGCGCATTATGAGCACGTGCCACCAGCTTGTTGACAGTACAAATCCAATCTTGACAATTGAAGAAAGCCCGTAGCCGGCAACGACAAAATCCTTCCTCCTTTCGAACTTGTCCGAGAAATACCCGACAAGTATGTCAAAGATGCTTGATATGCTGTCCGCAATTCCCTCGATAAGGCCGACCAGCTCTTTGCCGGCCCCGAGAACTGAGGTAAGAAAAATGGGCAGCAGCGGGAAAATCATCTCGCTGGAGACATCTGTGAAGAAGCTCACTACCCCCAGCGCAACAATGTTGCTCCCAACTCCAAGCAGAGGTTTTTTCTCAGCCATAAAAATCACTTGAGCAGCGCATATCTCACAACAACCGGGGCAATTGCCAGCGAAATCATTGTCATGAGTTTTATCAACCCATCCAGCGATGGGCCTGAAGTATCCTTAAACGGGTCTCCCAAAGTGTCACCAACAACTGCCGCCTTGTGCTGGTCAGAGCCCTTTCCTCCATGGTGGCCTTCCTCTATGTACTTCTTTGCATTGTCCCAGCTCGCTCCCGCGTTTGCCATCATGATTGCCATCGAGAAGGATGAAATCTGCGTGCCGAGCAGAAGAGATACTGTCCCCTTCGGCCCAATCAGCAGCCCTATCACTATTGGGGCGACTATTGCAATAACTGCTGGCTTCAAGAGCTCCCCAAGCGCTGCTTTTGTGCATATATCCACAACCTTCGCATAATTCGGCTTAACCTTTCCCTCCTGCACTCCCGGTATCTTCCACTGCTTCCTAACCTCCCCAACAATGCTCTCGGCAGCCCTGCCCACTGCCCTCATCGTGGTGGAGCTGAAAACATAGGGAAGCATTGCACCTACGAAAAGCCCTCCGATT
>JACCLF010000026.1 GCA_013425405.1 Microcaldota archaeon
TGGATCCTCAACAGACAGAGATTTAAATTCCGCGGTAAATATACTCATAAGAGCTACGGCTGGGCAAGCCGGAAGTAACGCCTGCAACTCCGTAATGGAGAGAGATGTTGCATTGGCAACGTCAATGAAGCAGGAAGCCCGCACCCATTAGGGTGGGAGCATGTCACTGGAGGTGTGAAGATGGCAGAGTTGACCCCGATAGAGCAGATTGTTCTGAAGGCATTGCAAGATATAGGCGCAAGCGAGGAAAGCAAAATGAAAACAGCTGATGATGTTCAGAAAAAGTGCAACAGGCCGAAAGGGCAGGTGAACAACGCTCTCATAAGTCTTGTTAACAAGGGGGTTGTAATAAGGAAGGTAAGGGAGAAGGCTGCTGGTTACTTCTTGAACAAGACAGGTTGAGTATGAAAACTGTTATTGTTGGTGCCGGCCCAGCAGGGCTTTTCTGTGCATACGAGCTCGCTAAAGTTGGTGCTAAGGTAGTTGTGGTAGACAGCGGAAGCAGCACGGAGAGAAGGAAATGCCCCATGAAGAAGATGGGCTACTGCGTGAAATGCAACCCCTGCAACCTCATACATGGAGTTGGAGGGGCGGGCTTGTTCTCAGATGGAAAGCTGAACTTAGACCCAAGGATAGGAGGGGACATGCTGCAGTTCATGAAGGAGGATGAGGCGCAGAGGCTGATTGAATATATTGACAGGATTTTCAGGGAGAATGGAGCCCAGGGGGACAGGAATGTGATAGACAGCAGGGCTGATGAGCTGATGAGAAAGGCCAAGATGGCCGGAGTTAAATTCATTCCCATAGTCCAGAGGCATATAGGCTCGGATATGCTGCCAGGCGTTATAGAGTCCTTGAAAAGCTATCTTGAGGCATTGGGAGTCAAATTCGTGCTGAATACGGAAGTCGATGACATCGAAGTTCACAATGGCTCTTTGGAGGGCGTTGTTGCCGGAAAGAGCATCATAAAAGGGGATTTTGTCGTGGTTGCAACCGGGAGGGGAGGAGCCCAGTGGCTTGCAAAGAAATGCATGCAGCTCGGGATTCCGACGCAGCACCAGCCCCTCGATGTCGGAGTCAGGGTCGAAGTGCCTGCCGAGATAATGAAGGAAGTCACGGATGCATTCTGGGACCCGAAGTTCTACATTCAGACCGGGCAGTATGACGATTTTGTCAGAACCTTCTGCACCTGCCCCTACGGCTTTGTAATTTCTGAGAGCTACAACAGCTTCATATGCACCAACGGGCATTCCATGGTGTCATTGAAATCTGAAAATACGAACTTTGCCCTGCTTGTGAGAGTTGCTTTAACTCATCCTGTGGAGAACACAACTGAATATGGTGAATCCATAGCAAGAATTGCCTCAACAATTGGGGGAGGGAGGCCTGTGCTGCAGAGGCTTGGCGATTTGAAGGCTGGGAGGAGATCGACCTGGGAGAGGATAAAGAGGAGCTACGTCAAGCCCACATTCACATACGTCACCCCTGGGGATATCAGCATGGTGCTGCCGGGAAGGATAATGACTGATGTTAAAGAGGGTTTGGAGATGCTCAACAAAGTTATACCGGGAGTTGCTGAGGACTCCACGCTGCTCTACGCCCCGGAGATAAAGTTCCACGCCCTGCGCGTCAATGTCAGCAGGCATATGGAGACTCCTGTGAAGAATCTTTTTGCAGTTGGGGATGGGGCAGGAGTTTCAAGGGGCATAGTGGGAGCAGCACTCAGCGGTATTGTTGCGGCAAGGGAGATAGCCAGGAGGTGCAGGCATGGATGAGATAAACTTCACTGCAAAGTACAAGGAATGGATTTCAATAAAGAAGATGGACATTGATGAGAAAACAGCTGGCTCCTGAAGTTGTTCATATGCTTTCAAATGTAAGTGACGCTATTTCAAGAAAGGCGTTTGAACTCAGCGGAATAGATAAAGGCAAGATAGATGCCTATGTGCTTGGTTTGATTAATGGGAAGAGGAAGGGCTATTCAACTCTTTCTGAAATATTCGGCAGCCTGAAGCAGAATGAGGTTAAAGAGATTCTTCTATCCGCCTCAAGCGAGTAGCTGCTTCCGATTGCAGAAGCATATTTTATGAGAAGCCTGCTCAAGAGCTTGGGTTATGATTTGGAGATAAACGGGGAGATGCTGTCAAAGATATACCCTGAGCTGAAGCTTCCCAAGCCCAAGGGAAGGTTTGGAAAGAGAAGAGAGTAGCAAAAGGTATTTATCCTTAAGACGATTAAAGTAATGCCCCTGGGGGGATGTGCTAGTCTGGTATGCTTCGGGGTTTGGGACCCCGCGACCCGAGTTCAAATCTCGGTCCCCCCACTTCCGACGTAAAAATGGGTAAACTGCAACATAAAGTATAACTCTCAGGAGCCCCACTCCCAGCTTATTTTTTGGAAAACAAAGTAAGGTTAAATACAGTATCCGCACAGACAGAGGTCATGCTTAAATATTTAAAATGAGCAATAAACTCATGATTACTGAAAAGCCCCGTATGGATAAGGAGGACAAGTTGCAGAACATGATGACTCTCACGTATCTGACCCGACTATGCACCATGGTTGACAACTTCTCCGAGAAGTGGAGCGACAAGGCGCAGGACCCCAAGAGATTTGTTGAAGTTGCGCAGGAATTAAGGGGTTTGAAAAAAATGATTGTCAGATATGCATCTGAAAAAAACATCCTAAGTTACCCACCTGAACAAAGAGTAGAAAAGTGGATGTTCGAAATCTGTATGAAAGATGACGCTTCTACACTCATTCAAACATCTCTGGGTCTTCCATTTTCAAATAAAACCCCACTGAAAGAGCAGCTGGAACGGTTCGTTTCCATGAAACCTTCAGAAATATCGGATTTACAAAACAAAACTTTCCAGGAGAACCTGAAGCCTGAGGAGATTGAGGCATATGAGAAAATCCTCAAGAATTCGCAAAAAAATACGATAAAGCCTCCAAAGAAGTCCAGCATGGAGGAAGCTGATGAGGATGCAAGCTTCCGTGAAGTGGAACTGATGACAGCAACAGAGAAAAAGAACAGGATGCTTGATTATGCTATCATAGTCGATGCCTTGGCCGGTGGGGCAGATAAGTCTATTGAAGAGCAGGTGAAAGACTTCAGGTTCATAGTCCGCAATAAGGGGGGAAGGCGGAGTGACTATAGTATATAGAAATGGGTAAACCGCGACATAAATTATAACTCTCGGTCCCCCCACTGAAGTTAAAATTCTCCTCAATAGTTGCAATTAAAAACTTTGTATCCGAATTAATTCTATGGATTTAGTATCGATAATTATCCTAGGCTTGACTCAGGGTATAACCGAGTGGGTCCCAATAAGTTCCAAGACGCAGGTTACTGCTGTATACCTTACATTTCTTAGCGGAGACCAAAACTCTGTAGTTCCCATACTCGTGTATGTGCACCTGGGGACGGTCCTTGCTGCACTGATTTACTTCCGCAAGGAAATAATGAAAATTGCTTCAGGTTTCATTAAGAAACCAATGGACCTGAAAACGCACTCAAGAGGCAAACTGGGCTTTCTTTTCACCTCTCTGCTGTTCACGGGAGTTGTAGGCGTACCTCTGTTTTTTTTGGAGAAGTATGTTTCTCTATCAATAGATGCAAACCTGCTGTTCACCCTTATGGGCATTGGCTTGTTTTTCAGTGGAATTCTGCTGCTGATGCAGAAAGGAGTTAAGGAACGCAAGATTAATCAGGCAAACTGGGCTGACGGCATTCTTACCGGTATTATGCAGGGATTGAGCATTCTGCCAGGTGTCTCAAGGGCGGGGACAAGCACAACTGCACTGATGTGGCAGGGGTTTGACAGCGAGAGCAGCTTCCACCTCAGCTTTTTGCTCAGTATTCCCACAGTGGTTCTTGCGGATATTTTCATCTATGTTGGAAGCTCTTCATCATTCCCGGTTTTGGACGGGATTCTGCTCTCACTCTCAAGCTTCATTTTCGGCTATCTTGTACTTGATGCTATATTGAGGATTGTGAGAAAAGTAAACATGGCCTATGTTGCATTCGCGCTGGGCATTATGATAATTGCCGTGGGGCTGCTGCACCAGGGCTGACCCGTATAGCTTAAAAGGTTAAAATACGCAATATAATTTGGAGGGAACGAAATGCAGAAACTGGAAATTGAAGAAGAGAGAAGGAGAATTAAGGAGTTTTACGGCAGATGTGTCTTGATAATCCAGAATGACGGTTCGGCAAAGATAGTTGAGCCAGACGGAACGGAAAGCGCCTGGGAGCTGGATGACAGCATGAAGTACAGGGGCTATTTCAGGGATATACTGGCAAGGGATATCTTCAAGGACGTAATAGTCAAGGAGTAGATTTTTCTAAGCGAACAAAAGCTAATCCTCTTAAATATTTAATCTTACAAAATGTTGCTTAACGGTGCTAGAATGATTCCTAATGATGAACTTGAGAGAATAAGAGGCGACTTCCCTATACTGAAGAATGGGGTGGGAGGCAAGCCCATAGTGTATTTTGACAATGCATGCATGAGCCTCAGGCCCAGGCAGGTTGTACAGGCAATGAATGAGTACTATGAGGAGTATCCTGCATGCGCGGGGAGGAGCATCCACAAGCTCGGGAATAAGGTCACCGAAAAAGTTGCCGAGGCCAGGAGTACTGTTGCAAAATTCCTAGGAGCAAAGAAAGACGAGGAGATAATCTTCACAAGGAACACCACTGAAGGGATAAACCTTGTTTCCCGCTCCCTGAGGCTGAGTAAGGGGGATGCAGTTATAACAAGCGACAGGGAGCACAACTCCAATCTGCTCCCCTGGCAGCTTCTTTCAAGAAGGAGCGGTGTTGAGCACAAAATAATCTACTCTACAGATAACATGGAGTTCGATTTGGAGGGATTTGAGGAGATGATGAACAACAAGGTGAAGCTTGTTTCCCTAGTTCACACCTCTAACCTTGACGGTTACACTCTTCCCGCAGGCGAGATAGTGAAGATAGCGCACGAGCACAATGCGCTTGTGATGCTTGACGGGGCGCAGTCCGCCCCGCACAGACCTGTAGATGTTAGAAAGCTAAATGCTGACTTCTTCGCTCTCTCCGGGCACAAGATGCTTGGCCCTTCAGGCATAGGAGTTTTGTATGGGAGGTATGAGCTGCTTGAGAAGATGGAGCCATTCATGATTGGGGGAGACACTGTCCAGAACTCAACCTATGATTCCCATGTCCTGCTGAAACCGCCCGAGAAGTTTGAGGCCGGCCTGCAGAATTACGCGGGCGATATTGGAATTGGAGAGGCAGCGCGCTACATTGAAAGGGTTGGAAAGGAGAAGATTGAGAGGCATGAGAATGAGTTGAACAAATTCATCAGCGAGGGGCTTCTGCAGATGGGAGGAAGCATCGTGGGGCCGAAGCAGGTTGAACTGAGGGGTGGCATAGTATCATTTAATATTGACGGCCTGAACTTCCATGACATAGCAATAATGCTTGATGAGAGCAACATAATGGTCCGCTCTGGGCAGCACTGCGTGCATTCCTGGTTCAACGCCCATAAGATTCCGGGATGCGTGAGAGCATCTTTATATTTGTACAATACGAAGGAAGAAGCGGAAATGTTCCTGAATGCTATGGCTGAAATTGCGAAGTTGAGATGAGCTGATGATTTTATGCCTTGTGGCAATGGTCGTATTTGGTATACTTGGCATATTTTCGGCAAAATACAGGGCGTGGGCAAAGGAAGCCTTCGGGTGCGTTTTCAAAACGATTCAGCTCAAGTCATGTGACACAAAGCTGGACCAGAGGGTAAAGTCGAAGCTCATAGCGAAACTCATGAAATACTCGCCATGGCTGGCCAAGCTGGTATACAAGAATTTCGAGATTCTCTCATGGGTTTTTACAATTATCTTCTTCGCAAGCATGGCCTATTCGCTATATTCCGTATACAGCCTCATTGCCTACGGGAGTTGCAGCCCAGGCAGTTACTGCATATTCAACCCTGGCGCAAACCTGACGGGCAGTAATGTCTGCAACATAACCGGGAGGTTCATAGAGTTTTACGGTGAAGGATGTCCCCACTGCGCGAAGATGGCTCCGGTAGTCGCTCAGGTTGAGAATGAAACTGGAGTGCACTTTGAAAAACTGGAGGTATGGTACAACGACACAAACAAGTTAGTCTACAGAGAGTATCAGGATTATATAACTAGAGACTGCGGACTCTTGGGGGTGCCGACATTCATAAGCTTGAAGACGAACAGATCCCTGTGCGGTGAGAAGAGTGCTGATGAGCTGAAGAATTTCATAAGCCTGAATGGCTAGGTCTCCAGCTTCCTGTAGAATAGGTAGAAACCCTCGCCGCCATTCTCAGTCTCTTTTTTGAAGATGAAGCCGTGCCTCTCGTAGAAGTGTATAGCCGCGAGATTATTGCGCCTTACATCCAAGTATATTGTTTTCTTGCCATTTTCAATTGAGAATTCTATAGCCTTCTTTATGAGCGCGCCTCCGATTCCACGACCTCGGAGTTTTTCCTCCACGGCCATTCCCATAAGCTTCGCTCTTTTTTCCCCCAGCCATATGTCCGCAAACCCCACGACCTCTCCCCCTACAACGGCAACAAAGTATGAGTAGCCTAGGGAGAGCCTCCAGGCTACTTTGGATGCAGTCATTTCCATGCTGGGGAAATCCTTGTTTGTCAAATCTGCAACGCGCTCGAAGTCCGCATCCACAATTTTTCTTATCAACGGCTCAGAGACGGCCATAAGAACACTTTAGAAATAATATTTTAGGAGTGCAGTTTAAATAGTTGCATTGAATTGTAATAATGGACAGGGTGAGAAAAATGCGCATAAAAGAGTTATTCCAGGGAATTGCAATGGGTTTAATGGACGGTCTTATTACGCTGCTTGGAATTATTGTTGGGGTCGGGGTAGCAACAAATGATGCAAAAGTGGTTATAATTTCTGGACTGGTTGGCGGAATTTCAAACAGTTTCGGAACATCAATAGGATTTTATACATCAGAAAACGCGGAGAGGGGCCAGCAGATAGAATTTTATAAAAAGAGCAAAGGCACCAGAAAGGATTTGCAGTATATTCATTCGCACAGTGAGATAATTGGAAGCGCAGTTTTGAGTTTTATTGCGGGTGCTTTTGCCATAGTCTTCCCACTTCTTCCATTCTTCCTGCTGTATGATGTGCTTACGAGCATGATAAGCTCATTGATAATCTCCGCGATGATGCTATTCGTGCTCGGGTATTACATTGGAAAGATTAACGAAACTGATAGGCTAAGAAGTGGGTTCAAGTATCTTTTTTTGGGAATTATGAGTTCCATTGTTGCCTTCATTTTGGGGGAGGTTCTCAGGCGTTTTATCGAGGGAAAAGGAGGAATTTTTTAGAACTGATTTCAAGAAGGGCAGTGCGAGAAGCAGAGTCTTACAATAGTTTTTTAATAAGTATGCATAAAATATTTGCATGGAAAATTTAGTACCTAAAAAAATATTTTTGACAAAGGGAGTTGGAAAGGATGTGGATCCTCTATCTTCTTTTGAGCGAGCTTTGAAGGATGCGGGAATTGAGAAATGCAATCTAGTGAGCGTCTCGAGCATTCTGCCCCCAAACTGCGAGATAATTCCGAAAGAGAGGGGCGTAGAGCTGCTGACGCCGGGCCAGATAACATTCGTAGTGATGAGCAGGAATTCATCAAACGAGCCCAACAGGCTTATGTCGGCTTCAATCGGAGTTGCAATTCCTGCTGATAAGAGCACTTATGGGTATCTCAGCGAGTACCACTCATTCGGCGAGACTGATGAGAAAGCCGGGGATAAGGCAGAGGATTTGGCTGCGAGCATGCTGGCTTCAACACTGGGCATAGATTTTGACATGAACCAGAGCTGGGATGAGAAGGAGCAGCTCTTCAAGCTCAGCGGCAAGATAGTCAGAACCAGGAATACCGCCCAGTCCGCAATTGTTGACAAGGATGGGATGTGGATGACTGTGTTAGCTGCTGCCGTCATGCTTCTCGGGTCTGACTAGCCCAGTGCACGCACTCCCGCTATATCTTCTGGACAGAATTCATCGGTTAGTAGAACATCGGTTGATGTGTCAACGTCTCTGCCGTAATAATAACTCGCCAATTCGAGTGTGCTGTTGTCGCTGGAGTGCTGTTTTATCAGTAATGTGAAATCCTCCTTGTTCCCATAGTCAACATCGGTTGCAAGCATCACAATGTTTTGCCTTTCTTCGTAGTTCTGCTTTTTCGCGGGAAATATGTACACATTCTTGAAGCTGTTCCTGTAAACTTTCAGTATTGATCTGAACAGGGCTGCTCTGGGTCCTTCCACAGGGGAGATTATGTTTATGAATGCGATGCCGCCTGGGTTAAGATGGGATTTTAAGTCATCGACAAATTCCACGGTTGTCAGGTGAAACGGCGGGATAATGCAGAGGAATACGTCAACGGCGATGTAGTCATACTTCTCATTGGAGTTTTTCAGAAAGATTCGCCCGTCACCAACCTCGGCTCTCATCCTTTCATCCTCTGAGAAATTGAAGAATCTTTTTGCAACATTTACCATCTCAGGATCCAGCTCAACAGCAGTTATATTCGCGTTGGTTACCCTGTGCATGTCTTGCGGGAGTGAGCCTCCTCCCAGACCGATAAAAAGGGCCTTTTTTATGTCCGGTTTCAGCGCGTACACCAGCTTCTGGTATTTCGAGTAGCCGAACAACAGATCTGTTGAGTTCAGGTAGATTCCGGATTGCGAGATATACGCTAAAGAGATGACTCGACTATTCTGTTTTGGAAAATCAACAACACGCATGTACTGGTACTGGGTGTAGTTCTCATATTGAAGAGTTTGATCCGGCGAGGGTGTGAAGTTCATGGGCGGAGGGATCATGAGGTTTGCGACTAGGCCGAGCACGAGCGGAAATGCCCCCTTCTTTCCAAGGAATAAAATTGAGTTGGCTATGAGAATCATGCTGAGGGAGAAAAGAATTGCCTTGATTCCCATAGTGGGTATAAGGTAGAAGCCTGTCAGCAGAGTCCCAAAGATGCTGCCAACTGTGGATATTGCATAGATATTTCCTGAAATCTCACCTATCACACTCAGCTGTCTGGCGCTCATTTTTATAAGATAGGGCGATATCATTGCGAGCAGTATGCTGGGGATGGAGAAAAGGAAAATGGATGCAAAAATCGGACCGTACATTATGCCAAAATACTGGGAAATATTGAGTATTGTGTATGATATGAGCGGAATTATTGCTATGGACAGCCCTGAGAGGATGAATATCAAAGCCACATAAATGCTCTCCGGCTTTTTGTCAGCCAGTTTGCCTCCCAAAAAGTATCCAACGGCAAGGGATGCCATCATGACCGAAATAACACCTATCCAGGTGAAGATTGAGCTTCCAAGGAATGGCTCGAGTATTCTGGTGGCAATTATCTCCAGCACCATCACCGAGGAACCTGCAATTAGGGCCGAGATATAGATTTTAGCCGTGAGCAAATGTTTGCTTATTATCTTACCACCTGCTTCAACAGACTCAGTAAGTGACATGCTCCCACCCTTAAAGGGTGTGGGTTTCTCGCTCGCTTCTGCTAATCTATGAAGTCCTGCGGTGTCGGGGGCTCCTTCTTGTCCCCTTTTCTCTCCCTTATCTGCCCTACTATCTTGTCCTGTATGTCCTTGGGGAGCCTCTCAAAGCCCGCGTATTCGTAATACCAGAGGGCTCTCCCCTGGGTTGCGCCTCGTATGTCGTCAGAGAAGCCGAACATGTCTGAGACAGGGACCTTGGCTGTGAGAGTGACTATCTCTTCCTCCTGCTGTATGTCAAGAACCTGGCCCCTCCTCGCCTGAATCTGCGCTATGATGGGCCCCAGGTACTCCTGCGGGGCCTGAACAAGCAGCTTCTGCTTGGGCTCAAGCAGCACCGTGCCAGCAATGAGCATTGCAGCGTATATGGGCCTCTTTATCGCGGGCAGTATCTGGGCAGGACCCCTGTGCACCGGATCCTCATGAATCGTTGCATCAGTGATCTTAACTTTGACTCCAGTAACCTTCTCCTTTGCAAGCGGACCGAGGTTCACGGCCTCCTCAAAACCCTGTATGAGAAGCTCCATAACCTCATTCATGTACTGGATTCCCCTCGTAGTATCTATGAGCACGCATTTGTTAAAAACATCCTTCACATTCTTGGCTTCCTCCCTGTCCATCCCGCCCTCAATGAAAACGTCAACAAGCTTCTTGCCCTTGGGCTTACCTTCAGGTATTTCGCCTTCGACCATCTTCTTGTATACTCCCTCTTCAAGAGGTTCAACTATGACTTTGAATTTGCTGTGCCTGTTGGGTGATTTGCCCTCCACAGGACCGGCGGGACCGATTATCGTCTCCCTGTAGACAACTATTGGCTTGGAAGTCTCTATCTCAATCTTGCCTTCCTTCAGGACCTTGTACTCTATTATCTCAAGATGCAGATCGCCCATTCCCGAGATGAGGTGCTCTCCTGTTTCCTGATTTATCTCAACCCTGATCGTCGGGTCCTCCTTTGCGAGTTTTCTCAGCACCTCAACGAGCTTCACCAAATCCTTGAGATTCTTGGCCTCTATGGATTTTGTGACAACAGGCTCGGAGTAGTGCTTTATCTGCTCAAACGGCTCTATCTTGTCCTCACTGACAGTTTCCCCGACATATAGGTTGTGAAGTCCGACTACGGCTGCTATGTTGCCTGCAGGCACTTCATCAACCATAACTCTGTCAGGACCCATGTAAATGCCAACCTGCTGAATCTTCGCACTCTGCAGTGTGGATGCAACGGTTACTTCAACTCCCTTCTTGACGGTGCCTGAGAATATCCGGCCTATGCCCACTTCTCCGGCATGCTCATCTATGACAACTCCGAATATAATCATGCAAACCTTGGCTTTTGAATCGCAGTTGGTCATTCCTTTGCCTGTTGCACTCTCCATATCGCCTTTCCAGAGGGTCTGTATCCTGTATTTCTGCGCAACTGCGGGGTTGGGGAGATTCTTCACCGCCATCTCAAGCAGAACCTCCTCCAGAGGAGCCTTATCAACCAGCGTTTTGTGATCCTCAACGCTGCAGTACTTGTATATGTCCTTGAAAGTAAGCTTGCTCTTCTGCATGAATGAGTAGCTAAGGCCCCACTTGTTGTAGGCAGAGCCGAATGCGACATTGCCCTTCTCAACCTGTATGAGCCAGTCCTCCTTGAATTCCTTCGAGCCGTAGCGGTGTATCAGATCGTTGACAGACTTTATTATCTTCACGAGCCTGTCCTGCATGTCCTCAGGCCCAAGCTTCAACTCATTTATCAGCCTGTCAATCTTGTTTATGAAGAGAACCGGCTTTGCCTTCTCCTTCATGGCCTGCCTCAGCACTGTTTCGGTCTGCGGCATTACTCCCTCAACAGAATCTATGACAAGAATAACCCCGTCAATTGCTCTCATTGCCCTTGTCACATGCCCTCCGAAGTCTATGTGCCCGGGGGTGTCTATGAGGTTTATTAGGTAATCCTTTCCCTCATAATGGAAGCCCAGGGAGATATCAGAAGCCTTTATCGTCATGCTCCTCTGCTGCTCTATCTCTTCGTTGTCCATGACTTTCAGTTCGCCGGCAAGCTCCTTTGAGATGAGACCTGCTCCTGCAAGCAGTGAATCAGTTAAAGTTGTCTTCCCGTGGTCCACATGGGCAATTATGGCTATATTCCTTATATTCTCTGGCTTATACATGAGTTTCTGAACTTCGTCTACGACAAACTCTTTCCTAACCATAGAATCACCAAAAGGGACTACCTGGCGCTCCTTGCCATTCTCTCAGTCTCATCCCTCTTCTTTATGGCATAACTGTTTTGGTCATTCTTCGCGGCAAGGGTTATCTCATCGGCAAGCGACTCGGAAAGAGTCTTCTTCTTGTCAAAAGCGCCTATGATTGCGGAGAGGCTGATATTCCTCAACGCCATGTCCAGCCTCCTTCCGGCTGAGACGTCAACAGCAACCTGGTATGAGACTCCTCCGTACTGCACCCTTGTCGTGTCCTCTCTTGGGGCAGTATTCTGGATGGCATCAACAAAAACCTGAACCGGGTTTGACTTCGTGCTCTTGGCTATTGAATCAAAAGCATCCTCGACAATTCTCATGGACCTGAACTTCTTTCCCTGCAGCCTTCCATGTGTTCTTATGACCTTTCCTGAAGTCTTCTCGCCTGTGCCTCCCCTCATGAGCTTGTTCACCAGCCTTTCAACAATATTGACTTTCATCTTCCCAAACTGCTTCTTGGCTTGCCTTCCGTGGGAATGGGGTATTGAAACTGGCGAGAGGTCTATGTATTTCTTCAAGCTTGGGTCTGTGACCTTGACCTCTGACATGTCGTACTTGTCGAAAATCTTCTCCATCTCAACTACCTCTTGGGCTTCTCCTTCTTGCCCAGCCTCACATCCTCAAGCGGAACTCCGTTGACTTCAACAACCTTGTACCTCACTCCAGGGATGGAACCCATCTGCCCCCTCTGGGAGCCTCCCAGCCCTTCAATAGTGACCTCATCATGCTCGTCTATAAAGCTTATTGCTCCGTCTTTGGGAGCAAAAACCGTGATTATTTTTCCATTCTTTATGAGCTGGACTCTCACGCATTTTATCAAGCCCGAGTGGGGCTGCTTCTGCTCAAGCGCCTTCTTCTCAAGAACAATGCCCTTTGCCTGGGGCGAGCCCTCGAGCGGGTCGAACTTGTCCTTGAGTCTGAGCTTCCTCCTCTTCCAGGGCTTCTTGAGCCATCTCATCTTCTTTCTTTTCCTTTTCAAATCCCTTCCCGCGAATTCTCCTCTTCCCATATAAGCACCTTATAACAACCTCAAATCCATGCCGAAATATCTTTGCATGAGCATCCTTGCCATCTTGACTTTCTCCCCGTTCCTCCCTATTGCAGTTCCCCGGTCCCTGGAGTCGACGGTCACCCGAACCATCCTGCTTACCCCAGACTCATCAATTTTGAGGTTTTTTATTTCAACCGCTGAGAATATATTCCTTACGAACCTCTCTGGGTTTTCCGCGTATTCAACAACCTCAATCTTCCTCTTGAACACATCCCTCACTCTCATTATTGCACTGCCGCCCTTTCCAATTGCCCTTCCGAGCTCCCCTTCGCTTACCACAAAGATGGCAGTCTCCTTGTCCACGATGCAATCCCTTGCAGAAGCACCGGTGAGCTGCTGGAAGAGCGTCATGCACTTGATTTCGTCATTGGTCAGCTTCACCAAGCAATCACTTCACAAGCTCTAGTATTTTGGAGTTTCCTGGGTCGTGTATGCTCAATGCAGAAATCGGAAATGGCTTTCCGCATAAGGAGCCTAACTCCAGAGATGTGCCGTTGAATTCATGCACAGCAGTTTTTGAGAGCTTAGAATAATATGTAATATCTTCTTTAAATTTCTTTGGGCAGTTGCTTGAGAGCACTATTAGCCTTACCTCTCCGCTTGAGGAGAGGCGCAATGCGCTCTTCACCCCGAACTCCACTTTTCCGGTGTCCACGGCCATTCTTATTGCTTTGCCAATATCAACCATAGAATCACTTCTTCCCCATTTTCATTGTAAGCTTTACTGTTCCAGTGCCTACAGGAACTTCCTGCCCCACTATGACGTTCTCTGTCACTCCCAGCAGCCTGTCCTCATCGGCCTTCACTGCGGCTGTGATGAGGTGTTTTATCGTCTCCTCAAAGGCTGCCCTTGCCAGTATGCTCACCTTCTCTCCACTGAGCCCGTGCCTTCCCACCGGTTTTATGTCCCCTCCCATTGTCATTGTGTCGGCAAGCAGCATTATGTGTCTCACGTCAACATCCAGCTTCTGTATATCCAGCACCTGCTTGGCTTCCCTTATGATTGCATTCCTCGCAGCCTCTATGCCAAGCACCTTCTCCACTTCTTTTATGTTATTGGTGTACGAGCGTGTTGAATCAACACCTTCCTGTTTGAGCACAGCTTCCAGATTGGAGCCGCCCGTCCTGAGGAAGTACTCTCCATCCCCTTTCAAGACAACAACCCTTGAAATGCCGCTTATTCCCTTTATGTGCAGCGTTTTCAGCCTGTTGGTTATCCTTCTCACAGAGCGCAGCAGGGTTGTCTTGGGCTTCAGTATTATTGTGTTGCCCTCCTGTCTTATTGCGCCGCTCACTACTTTCGTCACCCTCTTTGTTATTTCCCCTGGGGTGATGCCCTGCCCCTTCATGGATTCCTCATCCGGTATTATCTCTATCTCCTTGTTAGCGAAATTCTCCCTTATCTGGGCAACCTTGCGGAGGTTCACCTCCTCAATCTCCTCAGCCATCTTCCTGGCGCTCTCCTCATCTTTGGAGTACTGCTTTGTGAGGTAAACATCCATTGTGGGCTTCTTGGGGCTTCTCCTCACATCCACAATTTCTATTAACCTTGGAAGGCCCGTAGGAACCTGCTCTGCAACTCCTGCGTAGTGAAACGTACGCATGGTCATTTGCGTCCCGGGTTCGCCAATAGATTGCGCAGCAAGAACTCCAACCGCCTCGCCAGGGTCTATCGCCTTTCTGCCCGCCATATCACTCCCTCTCCGGTCCGGTAATGACCTCTCCGCCCCTTGTAAGTTTCTTGGGGTCATTTCCGTCCCCGCCGTATATGAACTGAACAATGATCCCTCCAGAATCTCTCACTGTGTTATCGGGATGCACGACCAAATCCTGCAGTGCGTTGATTAATCTTCTCTGCATGTAGCCTGAACGGGCTGTCCTGATTGCCGTGTTGACAAGCGATTCTCTTCCTCCCATTGCATGGAAGAAATATTCCTTGGGGTTCAGGCCCTTCCTGAACGATGATGTGACGAACCCCTTTGCATCAGCCCCCAGATCTCCTCTCCTGAAGTGGATGAGCGACCTGCCCTTGTAACCTCGGGTTATCCTCTTCCCCCTCACAGCCTGCTGGCCAAGCATTGCCGACATCTGGATTGCATTGAGTATGCTTCCCCTTGAGCCTATCCTTGCCATGAGTATTGAAGTGTTCTCAGCGCCAAGGCATTCCTGGACTATATCCTCGCAGTTGTTCCTCGCATCTGAGAGCGCCATCATGATTCTCTCTTCAAGTGTTTCCCTCAGCGTTCTGCCAGGGAGCCTCGGCAGGGTCCTGTTCTTGTACTGGACTACGAGGGAGTCAACCTCCCTCTTGGCATTCTCAGTTATCTCCTCAACCTGCTTCATGCCATCTTCTGGGATGGTGTAGTTTGTCAGGTCAACAGAGAAGCCGTGCTTGGATATGGCATAGAGCGCCATCCTAGTTGCATTGTCTATGAAGTCCCTAGCGGCATCAGAGCCGTAGTCCCTCACCATCTTCTCTATCAGCTCGCTCTCAAATCCCTTGCTCTCAATTGCGCCCGAGACAAGCCTGCCGTTTTTGATTACAACGTATCCATCATCAACACATTCCTCCTTCTTGCAACTCTTTTCCCTGCACAGCTTTGAGACATATGCAAGGTTGAAATCCTTTGGAAGCAACTGCGAGAAGAGCAGTCTCCCGGAGTATTTTTCTCCCCTGTCTGGCTTTGGAAGCTCGTATATGCCTGCTATGGCGAGTATCCTGCACGCCTCCGCCTTTTCAAACTCGGCAGCTTTTCTTGTAAGGAAATACGCGCCTGAAACATGGTCCTCCTGTCCCTTTATGATTGCCCTTCCGTGCCTTGGAGAGATTATCTGGTCCTGCACTTTCATGAGCACCTCAGCTTCAACTCTGGCCTCCTCGGTCTGCGGAACATGGAGGTTCATCTCATCCCCATCAAAATCGGCATTGTAGGGCGGGCAAACCGCAAGGTTTAGTCTGAATGACCTGCCCGGCAGAACCTTCACGGTGTGGCACATCATGGATATCCTGTGCAGAGAGGGCTGCCTGTTGAAAATCACTGTGTCACCGTTCTGCAGCTGCCTCTCAATTATACAGCCTACTTCCAGAGTGGTGGAAAGCTCCTCCCTGCTCTTGTCTGTGACTTTCTTCCTCTTCCCATCCGGCCTTATGACATAGTTCGTAAGCGGGTATTCGCTGCGCATTATCATCTTCTTGCACTCCTCAATATTCCATTCCGTCACCTTCACTGGCACAGTAAGCTCCTCTGCGATCTGAAGCGGCACTCCCACATCGTTTATGCTTATGTTCGGATCTGGGGAGATGACAGTTCTTGCGGAGAAGTTCACCCTCTTACCGCTCAGGTTGTACCTGAACCTGCCCTCCTTGCCCTTGAGCCTCTGGGAAAGCGTCTTGAGCGGTCTTCCGCTCCTGTGCCTTGCGGGGGGAATTCCCGCAGTCTCGTTGTTGAAATATGTTGTGACATGATACTGCAGCAGCTCCCACAAATCCTCAATTATCAGCTGAGGCGCTCCTGCATTGATGTTCGCCTCAAGCCTCTGGTTTATTCTCATTATGTCAACAAGCTTGTGCGTCAAATCATCCTCGCTTCTTTCCCCCGTCTCCAGAGTTATTGACGGTCTCACCGTGACAGGCGGCACAAGCAGAACTGTCAGCACCATCCACTCCGGCCTGGAGTACTCGGGGTCGACTCCTAGAAGCTTCAAATCATCGTTTGGTATGGCCGCAAGTGCCTCCCTAATTTCTGTGGGAAGGAGCATCTTCTCCTCCCTGTTGAATGTTGTGGGCTTCTCAAACTTCACATCCTGCTGCTTTGCTCCGCAGTATGAGCATTTTGAAAGTTTCTTTATGCTCGCGAGCATCTGCTCGGCGATCTCCTCCTCCTTCAGGGCTGCCTTGAAGTCGTCAATCTGCTTCTTTGAGACTAGCACCCTGTGGCAGGATTGGCAGGTTGCCTTGAGAAGGACGAATATCACCTTTGCAAACTCAGGGTGTATAACTGGCCTCACAAGCTCTATGTGCCCGAAGTGCCCTGAGCAGCTCCTTATCTTCCCTCCGCACGTCTTGCATCGCAGACCGGGGTCTATTACCCCCAGCCTCTGGTCAACCAGCCCTCCGTCTATTGGGTAGCCGTCCTCGTTGTATGTATCAGGAACTGTTATCTTTGCCGCTGAAATCTTCCTCACCATCTCTGGGGAGAAGAGAGAAAATTTGATTTTTTCGACAATCTTGTCAACAACCATTCTATCACGCCTTGTCCTTCAGCATTATTCTCGGGAACACGCCAATTGCCTTTATCTCATCCAGCAGAAGCTTGAAAGCATAGCTTATTTCAATCGGGTACAGTTCATCCGCCTCTGCGCATAGGGGGCAGTAGCTCTTGTTCCTTATGTAATCCGTCACTGCAACAGAACCGCACTTGGCGCAGATGAGCTCAGTAGTTTTGTCAGACTCCTCCAGCATCCTCTCCTTTAGAAGCATGCTTGCCCCGTGGCCTATGAGGCAGTCCCTTTCCATCTCGCCAAACCTAAGACCACCCTCCCTTGCCCTTCCCTCAGTTGGCTGGTGGGTGAGGAGCTGCACGGGCCCCCTGCTTCTCACATGCATCTTGTTTGAAACCAAGTGGTGCAGCTTCTGGTAGTAGACGACTCCAATGAATATTTCAACCTCTATTGCCTCTCCGCTTATGCCGTCGTATAGACGCTCCTTGCCATCCTTCTTGAATCCATAGCTCTCAAGAATCTTTGCGAATCCCTCTTCCGTATCGCCGTTGAATCCAGTCCCGTCCATTATCTTGCCGCTGAGAGCGGATGCCTTGCCGCCCAGCATCTCCAGTATATGGCCTGCAGTCATCCTTGAGGGGATGGCATGCGGGTTTATTATCAAGTCCGGCACAACTCCCTGCTCTGTGAAGGGCATGTCCTCCTGGTTTACAAGAAGCCCAATCACCCCTTTCTGGCCGTGCCTCGATGCAAACTTGTCTCCAAGCTCAGGCGTCTTCACGCTCCTGACTTTTACTTTGACAAGCTTGTTGCCAGAAGGGCTCTCAGTGAGCAGAACAGCGTCTACAAAACCCTCTTCACCTTCCTTTACAACAGCTGAGTTCTCCCTCTTCTTCTCCTCGGCAATGCCGAACCCGCTGACCTCCTCAAGGAATCTCGGTGGCGAGGTCTTTCCAACAAGCACATCCTTTGCCTTCACCTCTGCCTCTGGGAAGATTACCCCATCCTCGCCGAGCTTGGAGTACATTGCCTCCTCCCTGTAGCCTGCAATAGTTGGCTGGGGAATTTCAAACTTGTCCTTCTGCCCTCCGGGGTATCTCCTCTCCTCGGTTTCGTATGTCTTGTAGAAGACTGACCTTCCGAGCGCCCTGTCAACTGCATTCTTGTTTATTACAAGCCCGTCTCCCATGTTGTATCCGTAATGGGTTGCGACTGCAACGACAAAGTTCTGCCCGCACGGTCTCTTTGAAAGCTTCAAATTCCTGTAAGGCCTTGTCTGGACAAGCGGCGCCTGCGGATAGTACATGAAATGCGCCCTGGAATCCATTCTTATGTTGAAGCTGCTCGCATACAAACCAAGCGACTGCTTGCTCATGGCGCATGCCATGGTAATCCTTGGTGATGAGTTGTATTCCGGGAAGGGAAGCTGCGCAACTGTAACTCCTACTATAGAGATTGGGTCTATTTCTAGATGAGTATGCTCCTCACTGAGCTCCTCCTCCCTTGTTGAAACATAGGCGTTCTCCTCCTCTTCCGCATCAAGGTATTCTATTATGCCGTTGCTCACAAGGTAATCCCACGAAATCTCTCTCTTCTTCAGCTTTTCAACTATGTCCGGTGTGAGCTTGCTCTTTCCGTTCTCAACAACAATGTAGGGCCTTCTGGCTCTCCCGCCGTCAGTGTTTATGTAGAGGGCTCTGTCCCTTGGGAAATGGGCGAAGTTGACCTGCCTGCTTATTACCCCGGTCCTTCTATTCTCTCTGAGGGATGAAACAAGCGCAGTCCCCTTCTCGTGGAAGCCAATAAGCCTGCCGTTCAGATACACTGCAGTCTTATGCTTTGGTTTTTCCATACAATCACTCAATTTTGACATTCATCTTCTTGAGTATGTTCTCGACATTTCCCTCGCTGTCCCCTGTTGATATGTCGCAGAGAAGTGCCATATTTTTCACAAGCGCGCAGGAAGGGCCTTCAGGAGATTCATTCGGGCAGAGCTTGCCCCAGTGCGTCCCATGCAAATCCCTTGCCTTGAAGTGTGGGTGCCTCCTGCTCAGGGGTGAGATTATCCTCCTGAGGTGCGATATGGTTGCGAGGTAGTTCGTCCTGTCAAGCAGCTGGGAGACACCGGTCTGCCCTGCTATCCAGTTGCCTGTTGCCATTGAATATCTAATCCTCTCAGTTAGAGCATCTGGTCTCACAAGAGTCTGTATGACGAGCTTCCTGCCTCTTGCCGATGCCCTCTCAACTTGGTAAGCAATATCTTTTATCAGGAACTGGAAGGCATACCTAAAGAGCTCCTCCATGAGGTTTCCTGCCAGCTTTATCCTCTTGTTTGCGTAATGGTCCTTGTCGTCAGATGTGGCGTTGCCGGCTGCAACGTCAATTGCCTTTTCTGTCATCTTGCAGAGGTAGTATGCCTTGTTAAGCCTCATGTTCGCGTCAACGCCAATGTGCGGAAGCAGGTAGTTGTCAAGCAGTATCTCGGCCCTCTTCAGCTGGTACACCTTCGCCTGCCCCACTGCAGCCCTTTTGCCGATTGCCTCCATGGCATTGGGAGTTCCCGTAGTCTGGTCAATCTCCATATTGAGAAGTATGTCATTCTGAACTTCAAGGTCATCGCTGAATGAGTTGAGTATGCTCTGGTTCGGGTGCAGCCCCAAAGCCCTCAGGATAGTTATGAAGTTCAAATCCTTTGGTGCTGCCGGAAAAACCACTGACAGCTCGCCGTTGGAGCTTCTCTCAACAACGCATCTTGCCCTGAAGCCGAACCTTGTTGAGAAAACTTTTGATGTGACAAGAGCACCATCCTTCTCCTTTGAGACCATTATCCTGTTCGGGGCAAGATCCTCTATGCTCACAAGAACCCTCTCGCTTCCGTTTATCACGAAATATCCCCCCGGGTCGATGGGGTCCTCGCCAGCATCAATCAATTCATCCTCAGTCATGTTGTCCAAGTGGCACAGCTTGGATTTCAGCATGACAGGTAGCTCCCCTATGAAAACCTCCTGCGGGTATCTCCTCTCAATGCCACCGACAATCTGGATGAATTCAAGGAAGACTGGCGCAGCATAGGTGAGGTTCCTCATCCTTGCCTCTGCGGGGAGGATTTGCCTCCTCGAACCGTCTGCCTCTACTATTGTTGGCTTGTCCAGCCGGACCCTCCCGAACTTGAGCTTGTAGTTCTCAACGTTCGGGTCTATGGAGCCTATGTTGTCTATTATGCTCTGTATGCCAGAGTCAACAAACTTGTTGTAGGAATTGAGGTGCTGCACAACCAGTTTATTATCCCTGAAATACTCATCTACAAGATCCCATTTCATATAACCACTTCAAAAATCTATTTCACAACTAGGCGGTAGTATATATTCTCCTTTGTGGGGTCCTTCCTCGTTATCTTTATTATATCTCCCTCTTTCGCCCCAAGGAGCCTGACCTGCGGGTCCTGCATCTTTATTTTCGGAAGTTTCTGGGCATCCACTCCTAGAGAAGATAGGAGTTCCTCGTGCTTTGATTTTGCTAGGACTTCGTGCTTCGGAACAAGAAAATGAGAATTGTGAAAATCGGCAGAAGTCAAACTACCACCTAGGCTAGAATCAACTTACTATTTAAGTCGCCAAGATTTTTAAAGCTATCGTTAGAAAAGCTACGCTAACAGCATTCTATAGAACTTTAACGCTTTTTCTAAACAAACTTCACCTTCTTTGCGTCTTTGCGTTTTAGAATTAGTTGCAACTTATATTTAAAGATAACTACGCTACACAGCGAACAGCATTTCCATAGACGGAGCAGCTATTTAAATAACTGAAAACATAATTTTAGCATGCCTGTTGAGAAATTCGAGAAGCCACCGGCAGTGTCAGAGGAGAAAACCATTGGAAACGAGGAGTTCACGGAGTGGCTTAGCAGGAGTTACCAAATTCAGATGAGCGTTGCAATCCGCAAGACGCTGGACTTGAGTCAGAAAGAAAGGAAGCTGATGTTAGAGGTCAGGAAGAGAATTCCTGAGATAACCCTGGCTGAGCTGGAGTCTCTGCGGAATGGCAATCTGGAAAGAATTCTGGCGAACATAAAAACCTTTGAGGATAATAAGCTGAACCCCCCACGAGTACGTACAAGTTCTAGGGGCCAATCCGCCAAGTGTGAGAAGTAATGTTGAGAATTTTATAAGACGCAACTTGAAAGTAAAAAGCTTCATCTCAATCCTGCCCCGCAACCCGAAATTTGTTGATGAGGACCTGGAAAAACTTAAGGAGCACAATATAGATATTGCTCATTTCGAGTCGAAGAGTAAAGTTGGGATAAACCCGGAAAAATTTGTAGAATTCCTGGACAGCCCTCTAAGGGAGAAGGTGCGATATCACTCACTGAAGAACAGGGGGGTTTTTAAGGAATCTATAGATAATCTTGGAACGACGGATGAGCATCAGGCATTGACTAAGATATTTGAAGAAATGGAAAGAAGGGAGAGGGAGGGAAAGGGAGAGATGAGCAAAGATGAAATGTGGGAAATCTTCAGAACGTATTCCGCTTCACCCCGCAGTAGGATGAATCATATACTGCTACGATTCGTTAATGAGAGCGGTTTGGGAGAAAGCGAGGAGAGGAGTGTAGAGAAGAGAAGGTATTAGCCATAGAGGCGCTTTGAAGTTTTGACTCTCCACGTTGCCGGATATTCCTTCACCGTCTCTACTGCCTCCTCATTTGAGAGTTTTAATTTCTTTATCCAATCCGCAGTCAGACCGCATCCCAGGAGCGAGGCGCGCTGCTCTCCAGAGAATCCAAGTTGAGAAAGTTTTTTGCCTTCAGTGTTATACCAATTGGTGACATGCTCTCTTTCAGTATCATTATTAACTCTTTTTTATAAGGTGGGTAAAGCAGTGCCTTAGTTGTTGCCGTACCTTCAGGTATATTAAATTCAGTCTTTAACCACTCCGCAAATTTCTTATCCCCAATCCCAATTACTTTATCTATCTTTTTAAGCTCCTCCACTTTTTTTGACGCTCTATAGGCATGTTAGAACTATGCTTTTTACAATTTAAATAAGCACCATAATTATTTAAGCTTTCAAGGAATAATACTAACCGCAGTGGGATAGGTCGGGAGGTTAGGGGTCTCCTGTAATCACAAACCCCCTTCACGGTGAGACCGAAAAGCTGGAAGAGGTTCGAGCCATCTCACTTCGGCTCAGGCGCAAGCGTTGAAGCTTTGCCTTGCTGGATGG
>JACCLF010000029.1 GCA_013425405.1 Microcaldota archaeon
AATTCCATTGCTTCCTCCTCAGATTCTGATGATGAACCTTGTAACAGATGGATTGCCTGCGCTTGCCCTTGGGGTGGAGCCGACAAACCCAAAGATTATGGAGAGGCCCCCGAGAAACCCGAAGGAGGACATACTGAAGCCAATGATGCCGGATATAGTGATGGTTGGCTTCCTCACATGCTTGGGGACTCTGCTTGTTTTCAGCCAGTATTATGCGAACAACCCAGCCAACCTTGACATTGCAAGGACTGCCGCTTTCACGACTATTGTGATGTTTGAATTGTTCGTTGCATTTGCTTGCAGGAGCAGCAGCAGGACACTTGTGGAGGCAGGAGTTCTCTCAAACCCGTCACTCGTCCTTGCGGTTGCATCATCGGTTGTGCTGCAGCTTGCAGCAATTTACCTGGCTCCTCTGCAGGCAATTTTCAAAACAGTGCCGCTCTCCCTGAGTGACTGGGTGATAATTCTGATAATATCCAGCACGGCATTCTTTGCGATGGAGATTACAAAAATACTGCAGAGAAGAATTAGGAAATCATAAACTTTTCATTCCAAGCAGCCTTTTCACTTCCTCTGGTGTTTCAAAGAATATTTCAAGCGTCCTCCCGCTGCTCGCCTCTGAGAGGTCAAGCTCAACATCCTTGAATTTATGATTCTTTTGGTAATCATACTTGCCGTCGCTCAGGAATACCCCGTAGGGCATGCCTCTTCCTTTCACAGCATTGTAGTCATGTCCTGCCTCCCTTGGGACAAGCCCGGCAACAACGGCGCCCTTCCTACCGCAGTACAGCCTGTGTATTGAAGTGGGAGAGATGAGTACCTCATCGCCCTCCTCCATGTGTATTGCTGTCATCCTCTGCCTCTCCTCTTCATAGGAAATGAGAAAAGCCTCTCCTGCTAGGAGGGTGTAAACCTCCGCATATCCTCTCTCATGCTTATGCCCATAGGTGAAGAACAACTCTCCTGAATCTGAAGTTGAAATTATCCCATAGTTTAGGACTGTTACATCGCAGTTTATTCCTGTCTTCTCAGACATCTCCTTCACTTTGGGGATGGTTTTCCAGAGGTTGTAGACTTCATAAATGAAAACGTCTCCCTCTTTCTTGAGAAGCTCCCGCGCATCCTTGGGGCTGAATACAACGTTATCTTCTATGAGCCTGCTTAAACTCCTCCTCCAGCCTGATGCATTCTCATAGTTAATTGAATAGTTCTTGCCCTGCTCCTTTATCTCTATGCCCAAATCCATGAAAGTAGATTGGAGGGAGAGGAATATAAAGATTTAACCTAACGCCTTGCCGTGCCGTATTTCAAGCCTATGAGCAAAGGAGCGAGAAATGTAACTGCATAGTAGACAAAAATATCAAGCTTGTAGTAATCCTTTGCATCAAACAGTTTCACTATGAAGAGATAGTCGAAAACAACCGCAATGAGAAGCCAGGCCAGTGCAACCAAGAAGTAATATCCGGCAGTTTCATTTCTACTCCTGAACCTCCTGTAGGGCAGGTATGCCATCAGAGGAGTGAATACTACGAAAAGAATCCAGCCGAGGATGTCATGAGAGACGAAGCCCCAGAGGAGTATTGAGGCAATATAACCAATGAGCCAAATCACAAACCCGAGCCCTAGTGTGTCGATGAGCTTTGTTTTCCACTCCATGCTAACACTTAGAACCATCACATAATAAATTGCTTTTCTCACTCGATTATTCTCTCGAAGCTCCAGGATGCAATCAGGAAGAGGATTACGTCGAAAATGAGTATTGCAACAATATCAACAGCCAGATGGGATATGTCTCCTGTGATCAGCAGGCCCCTTGTTGCGTCTACTATGTATGTCATCGGGTTGATGTTGGCAAAGAACTGAAGCAACGGAGGCATTGATGTTATCGGGTAAAGGGCATTGCTCCCGAAGAACATTGGCAGAATGATGACTTGCCCGAGCCCCATGAACCTCTCCCTTGTTTTCAGGATAGAGGCAATGAGAATGGAGAGGGCTGCAAATCCGCTTGATGCAACGAAGACGAGTATAAGTGCAAGAAGGGTGTAGAGCGGGTTGGGGAACAGCCTCACTCCTATCAGCACTGCGAAGGGTATGATGAGCAGCGCCTGGAACAGAGCTCTTGTCCCTGCAGCCATGGACCTACCGACAACAATGGCGAAGTCGGGCGAGGGGGATGCAACCAGCTTCTTCAGTATGCCGGATTCCCGCTCCCATATCATCACCAGACCGAAGAATATGGCAATGGTTGTTGTGGACTGGACAAGAACTCCAGGCATTATGTAGTCAGTATATGGTATGTCGCCAGTGGGTATGCTGTGGAATGACCCAACCACAGGCCCGAATATGACGAGCCACAGCATGGGCTGGACTGCCCTGAGGTATAACTCTGTCCTGTCGTGCATAATCCTCCTGATTTCCAGCTCTATCATTGAAAGCATGACGCGTATGTAATCCCTCAACTCATCCACCTCTTATCCTCTCTCTTAATCTCTTCACATCAGCAAGCTGCACAGGAGCCCTTGAGGACTCCTTTGTTCCAGCATATTTCAGGAAAACGTCATCAATCGTGGGCTGGCTGGCAGATATTTTTCTGACATGCACTTTGTTCGCAAGAAGGAATTCTATGATTGCCTCAAGCAGTGCGGCGCTGTCCTTTGCTGATATTGCCAAAATATTCCCCTCCGCAGAGACCTTGCCAATACCATGAAGCTTCCTCAAACCGGCCAGGGCTCGCTTGTCAAGCTCCGAGTCAATTTCTATTTCAATGCGGTCGTAACCCACCGAGCGCTTCAGCTCTTCTGGCGATGCAACCTTGATGAGCCTGCCGCGGTCTAGAATTCCAATCTCGTCTGCGTAGTTGTCAGCCTCATCCATGTAATGGGTGCTGAAAAAAACATTGGTGCCGCCTTCCCTGTTAAGCGCTTTCAGCTTTTCCCATATTGTTTTCCTGGTGGCAGGGTCCAGCCCGATTGTTGGCTCATCCAGGAATAGTATTTTTGGTTTGAGCATCACAGCTGAAGCCAGCTCAAGCTTCCTTATCATGCCGCCAGAATAGGTGCTCACAAGGCGGTTTGCCACATCGGATAGGTCCATGAGTTCAAGCGAATTCTTTATTGAATCTTTTCTTGTTGCAGCAGGCAGCCCGTATATTTTTGAGTATATGAGAAGGTTCTCATATCCGCTGATGTCTGTCCAGACGCTCATTTCCTGTGGCACGTAGCTTATGAGTTCCCGCAGCTCTTTGCTCTGGCTCACCACATTCTTTCCCAAAACAAAAGCCTCTCCAGTTGTGGGCTTAAACTGAGTGGTGAGAATGCGCAACAGAGTTGTCTTCCCAGAACCGTTGGGACCTAGAATGGCGAAGAGCTTGCCCTCCTCCACATTCAGGTTTATGTTGTCCAGAGCGAGGAAGTCGCCGTATTTTTTTGAAAGATTATGAACGCTGACAGCGAAGTCATTCATGAAGGGTATTTAAGAGCGAAGTGATTAAAGGACTTTCGCAGATTGTTTTAAAGTATCTTCAAGTAGAAATATTCTGTTCTCTGAAAGCCGAATTTCGTAAGAAGGGCTTGCATTTCCGGCTTGGTTGTACAGCAGTAAGCAGCTGCCACACCTTCGGATTTGCACTTCTCCAAAACCTCGTCTAGGATAGCACTTCCTATGCCTTTTCTCTTCAGCTCCTCAAATGGAATTTTGAAGAATTCTTCGATCATTGCAGCTTTGTCCTCAGAGGGGAGTGGTTGGAAGCGTTCAATGATCTCCTTTTTATCTTCAGAGTGGATGGGGTAGAAATGGTCAAGCATTGCGATTTTGTCATCCTCTCTCAGACCAGCTTTTTTGAAAACAGCACGCATGTTAGGGTCTTGTATATCATTGAGTCGTCTGTAAACAACTGTTGCATAGCCTATCAAGTTTTCTTCCGAGGAGTCTGATTGAACCAGGGAGAAGCGGTACGCTATCTCCTTCCTTCCCCAGTCTTCTATGTGTTTTTTCCGGTGAAGGAATTTTTTTATTTCTTGAACAAGAGGGCGCTCTGCAACGCTGAGTTTTACAACTCCAGCGATGGTTTCCGTTTCCTTTGGAGGTTCCTTGCCCGTCACCCAAGCCATGAGTAGATTGTGCATTTCAACTTAATAAACCTGCATAAAAAAAGTATGGGCCCGGTGCGATTTGAACGCACGACCCCCCGGTTATCAGCCGAGTGCTCCGACCAAACTAAGCTACGGGTTATAGTGCAGAAGCGAATGCTTCTGCATCCCTATCCGCCGGACCCATTTAACAACTGTTGTTTCTCTTATGTTGTTTCTCTTATATTCTAAATCCATATATTTAAATGCCTTAACTATCCATACTTATCTGGTGATATTTATGGCGGGAAAAACTACTTTCAGTTTAATAAAAGCGGATATTGGAAGCTATGCGGGCCATTCAATGGTGCATGAGGACACTCTCAAAGTGGCCGAGAGGAAGATGGAGAAAGCTCAGAAAGCAGGCATTATACTTGACTTCAGGGTAACGCACTGCGGTGATGACACTGAATTGATAATGACTCACAAGCGCGGAGTTGACAATCCAAAGGTGCACAAGCTTGCCTGGGATACATTTGTGGAATGCACAGCCCTTGCAAAGAAGATGCACCTCTACGGGGCAGGGCAGGATTTGCTCAAGGATGCATTCTCCGGCAATGTGAAAGGGATGGGCCCGGGCAGCGCTGAGATTGAGTTCACTGAGAGAAAAGCAGAGCCGGTCATTGCATTCATGATGGACAAGACAGAGCCTGGAGCGTTCAACCTGCCGGTATACAAGGTATTTGCAGATCCGTTCAATACAGCCGGTTTGGTGATAGATGCTTCACTTCATGGAGGATTCATCTTTGAGATTTGGGATATTTTGGAGCACAAGAAAGTCATGATGAGCGCACCTGAGGAGATGTATGATATTCTTGCCTTGATTGGAGCAAAGAGCAGGTATGTCATAAAAAGAGTATTCCCCAAGCCCGGGGGAAAGCTGCCAAAGGATGAGCCGGTTGCCTGCATAAGCACCGATAAATTATACCAGATTGCCGGTGAATACGTAGGGAAGGACGACCCATGCGGAATAATCAGGGCTCAATCAGGCCTGCCTGCAGTTGGAGAGGTGCTTGAAGGATTCAGCTTCCCGCATTTGGTTTCTGGATGGATGAGAGGCTCCCACAACGGTCCTTTGATGCCGGTGGGTGTGAAGGATGCCAAGTGCACTCGTTTTGACGGTCCTCCAAGGCTTATTGGGCTGGGCTTCCAGGTTGGGGACGGAATGCTGGTGGGGCCAAACGACATGTTCGACGACCCAGTATACGACTACAACAGATGGAAGGCTGCGGAGATTGCGGACTACATGAGAAGGCACGGCCCGTTCGAGCCGCACAGGCTTCCGCTGGAAGACATGGAGTACACAACTCTGCCTGGAGTGCTGAAGAAGCTTGAGAGCAGGTTCAGCAAGCTCTGAGGTTCAGAGCCTTAAATCAATCCCGAAAAGCTTGAAGAATGTTATAGATGCCAGGGCTGCTATCAGGATAAAGTCGAAGAGCATATTCCAGCCTAGTGAGTGGAATGCCTGAAGGGCACTGGAAACTCCGGCGTTATACCAGATGAGCAGCACTATTAGTATTCTCAGTACGTCCAGCACCCAGGTCATTATGAGCCATAGTGCAAGCCACACCACTTTGTTTATGGCATTTCCTTTTGCAGCATAGGCAAACGGGAGCAGGAAGCAGAAAAGTGCAATAATTGAGCTTAGTGAAACGCATTCTGGGACTACTTCCATGAATCCCTGAGTTTGTGAGTTGAATACATTTCCATACCTCTCTATGGCAAGACCGCTGAGGGTTATTGGGATGGCAACAATGTCGCTTGTGAAGTTAGTGAGGCTCTGCTGGGTGGATGCAAGGGGTTGGAAAAGGGGTGTCCAGAGAAGGAATAGGTACAGAATTGGGGGGAGCAGTCTTTTTATCGTGTAGATGCTGAAGAAAAGCAGGACGGCGCCGGCAGTGAAGAATGGAATGGAGAGCATGTCAAGAGCGTAGTTGGGAAACGCGCCAGCTTCGAACAGCAGAATGGCTGAGACTGCAAAGAAAGGCAGGGAGAGCAGAAGCTTTTTGGAATCCCTGCCGACCTTCAAGTCTGTTCTGTAGAAGAATATGAGCGTTATGAGAAACATCGGAGGGATGATTGCAACATAGGAGTAGGGATCCTTGTCATCTATGTATAGCTTCATGCTGGAAAATGTTCTGTAATAGACCAGCAGGGTGAAGCACATAAGAAGCAGAAACGAAACTGCTGCGAGTTTCCATTCCTCCACTGCATCTTTTTTGCTCCTTCTTGCCATTCTTTTCATTGTCTCACATATTTGCATCTTGGTATATAAATCATCCGCATTTATTTCTCTTTGAGAGTAAAAGCAGGAAGCCAAGAGCTATGAAAAACAACCCTACGGGGACGAATACCCAGCTGTAGCGCACCAGCAGCAGTGAGAGGGCGCCAACAAAAGCAAAGAAGAGTGGTATTGAAGGAAAGGCTGCCATCAGGCAGGGTATGCACATCATGCTGAATGTTGCGAGAAGGCCGGATACTAAACCTATTATTAGGAAGTTGATGCTTAACTTCGCCTTATCCTTCTTCTTAGCCATATTTAGAAAATGGAGAGGAGGATATATTAATATTGTCTGCAGAAAACAAATTATGAAGGAGCTTACAGTGTTCGCCAAGGACAGGGTGGGCCTGCTAGCGGACATAACAGAGATGATGGGAAAGAATGGGATAAACATAGAGTTCCTTTCTGGAGAGGCAATTGCGGGAATTGCCGTGCTCCATATGACGTTCTCCAATGAGATGGCGGCAGCATCTCTTCTTGAGAGGGCTGGCTTCACGGTCATAAGCTCTGACATACTTGTGCTGAAGATTCCGAACAAGCCCGGGGAGATAGGGCGGATAAGCCGGATGCTCTCGGATGAGGGGATAAACATACAGAACATATACTTCATGGGGGAGACGGCAAAGCACGGATTCTTTGCGGTGAAGGTGGACAGAATGGATGACGCAAAGGGAATTCTGAAAAAATATGTTTCAAAATCTCCTGGGATGGGAAGGCTTGGATAAGGTTAATAAAGAGGTTTGCGAAAGGTAATTGCATGAAAAGAATAAGAAAATTCAGGAGGGCTGCGAAGGTGAGGCAGGCGCATGGGGTTTCGAAGCCTCAAGTTTTTTCGAAGCCAGCTGCCAAACCTTCTTCTGAGGAGAGAGTGTCTTCAGGCATAGAGGGGCTTGACGAACTCATTGAGGGCGGGTTTGAGAGGAACAGTGTGATACTCGTCTGTGGTGATGCGGGGAGCGGCAAGACAACTCTCTCGCTTCAGTTTCTCTATAACGGTGCAACGCAGTACGAAGAGCCCGGAATATTCATAACTTTTGAGGAGGGGAAGAAATCCGTATACAAGCATGCCCTCCAGTACGGCTGGGATTTCAAGGCGCTGGAGGACAAGGGGCTTTTTGCATTCATTGAGTACAAGCCGCAGCAGATTGCGGAGATAATAAGGGGAGGCAGCAGCACCGTTAAGGACACCATAGATTCCATAGGGGCGAAGAGGATTGGGCTGGACTCGCTCACTTCCTACTCGCTTCTTTTCAAAACACCATATGAGGGCAGGGAGGCAGTTCTTGCGCTCTTCAACAGGCTGAGGGATTGGCATTGCACGAGCATGATTGTTTCTGAGATAATTCTGCAGTTCGGCAGCAGAAGGGGGGAAGCCGGAGTTGAGTTTCTTTCCGATGCAGTTCTGCTGCTCTACTATGCAAGACAGCAGGATATGAAGGTGAGAGCCCTTGAAATACTGAAGATGAGGGGCACGAAGCATTCAGACAAGATATGCCCATTCAAGTTCGGAGAGAAAGGAATAGTAGTATTCCCGAAAGATTCTGTTTTTGGAAGGTTGTAGTGGTCCTATGAGGGGACAAACGGCTGTAGAGTGGGTAGTGATGCTTGCAGCTTCACTCATAGTCCTCTTTATCATAATTTCTATTTCCAGCCAGTACCTCTCAGAGCTGACCCAGTCGAAGATAAATACGGAGGCGAGGAACACAGTTGAGGATTTGGCTTATGCCGCCAAGCAGGTGTATTACCAGGGAGAGGGTTCAAGAATGCAGGTACTCATAACAATACCCGAAGGGGTGAACGCAAGCAAAAGCGGAATCTCCAACAGGGCAATAAACCTCAACGTGCTGGGAACTGACTTCCCTGCCATAATGGACTTTGATGTGCGTGGCAGAATACCCACGAAGCCTGGAGGTTACACCGTATGGGTCACTGCAAAGAAAGGGTATGTGCTCATAGGGACAACGAGCCTCAATGCCAACCCGAATTCCATTTATGTTCATTTCTTCTCGCAGAACCAGAGCCAGTCCTCGCAGAGCGATGTGTTCTTCAGCAATGACGGGGACTCAAACATCGACGTGAATCTCACCCTCAACTTCCCGTCTGGGAACGTCAGCGTGTCATTGACAAACCCAAGTGATACGGGCTTCGCGCTCACCCCAAGCGGCTCAAGGGATGTTCTGCTCAACTTCAGCGCTACGGCAAATGCTTATGGAAGCTACTCAGGGACTCTTTACGCAAATGCCAGCAACGGCGATGAGCTGACAGTGGACATAATTGTTGATGTTACAAGCCAAGTGTGCACTACCACAACGCAGTGCCAGCAGCCTCCTCCAAGCTGCACCGCAAGCTACCTGGTGATAGGCACATACAACGACAGCAACTACAACTACCAGAAGGAGGTATTTGGCCCGTCGCAATATGTCACAATATCGGGCAGCGGTTGGACGCCTTCCCCGCAGATAACGCTCGATTTAAGGAACCCCGGCGGCTCATCGGTTTCCGGCTACCCCAAGCTGGTGGCGGTTAGTTCTCAGGGTGCATTCTCGGACCAGTGGAACAGCGTTGGGGCGCCTTTGGGAGTTTACACAGTAATTGCAAATGACTCCATAAGACAGAGGAACTCAACCTTCAGCATAACGACATGCACGTGATTGTATGAGAAACTGCATACGCATTTCAATTTTCCTCCTTTTCGTAGCTTTGCTGCTCTCAGAAAATGCGTCTGCGAAGACTGTTTACCTGAATAACACTGGGAGCCCAATCACTTATGATAGATTTACTGCATCATGCTTTGGACCGGATTATGTGAATTTGTGCAATCCCTACCCCATCAGCTTCTACTACGTTCTTTCACCAACTACTTTTCTCTCTTCTATTCCTACATACCCGATATACGACAATACTTACTGCACCTTTCCTGTGTATTGGGCCGGGTGCAATCAATCATGTTGCCACAGTAACTATCCATCACTAACCGCAATATATGGTAGAGGGTGGGAGGGAAACGAGACCGGAACGGTTCCGGCAGGGACATGGACGTTTGGGGTGACCACGCAGTCAACAACCAGCACGGGAGTTGGTACGGTTTTGGTGTATGTCTGGAACGTATGCTCAATTAATTTTGGACCGAATGGGTACGAGACTGATACGCTGCTTTTCACAGTGAATGGCTCAAAGGACCATATTACCGCAGGAACTAACACGGAGGTAATAACGACAAACCAGCCCAGCTTCATTTTTACCGGTGGAAAGCAAACGGAATTCTGCTATCTGATTGTGGAATACCATCTAAATGTTTCTACTGGGAGTGGAAGCGGGAGTGACACTGTCTCGCTGATTAGCGGCGGAGCCAACCCGTCATACATCAGTTATCCCACCCCTATAAATGCGATAAATAGCGTTGCGCTCAATTCACCGCAGACCGACCCATCGCTTAATGCAACACAGACATTTCTGATGAACTGCACCCCGAATACGGATGATTCATTATACGGAATAAACATGAGCTTTGAATACAGTTACTTTGGGAACTCGACTTTCACTGCCATACCCATGAGTGGAAGCATGCTGGTGGCAAATGCCACGACGGCGCTGGTCAATGTGAGGAACAACACGATGTATTCAATACTCGTGAATGCATCTACCGGCAATGATTATTATGTGAGATGCCGGCTGTACAACTCGACTACCAACATCACCTCGAATGCACAGCTGGTGAGCGTGAGATATCCGCCGAAGCTTACAATTGCCGAGTTCAGGTTGTACGCGCAGAGTGGTTTTAGTCTTACTTTTGGGACTGGAACTAATGTATGTGACATCAAATCGGCCTATGGAAGCAGCCTATCCAACTTGAACTGCTCGGATGGAGGATTCTATGAATCGAATCAGTACAGAGCTGAGCTTGAAGTGTGCAACGATCAGCTATTTGGGAGGGATGTGAGCATAACTGGGATTGCGCATGGAAATCTGACAGCTGCGTATATGGGGGACCTGTTGTATATGGTATGCGGTAGTGGAACAAGCGACACTGGGGTTGGCAACTGGGATATGATAAATTGCGACTGGAATCAAACGAATCAAAGTGCATTGTATATGGATACCACCGCATACTATTTCTACGGCGGCACAATTCCCCCGCTTGTAGGGAGTAAAGTGAGCAACACAAGGACAGGTTACTCCTGCAGATGGTACGTATATACTTTTATGACATACCCTGTATTGAATGATACGTGGGTTATGTCTAATGCAACAACGTTTGGAGCAAGCTTAGGTTCTAACCCGCAGGTGGCAAGAATGCCAATTCTGTTTCATACGATTGCGCACCCCCAGATTGCAGAGTTCAGGATTTATCAGAGCAGCAATATGACAACTCTTGGGAGCGGAACTCAGGTATGCGACATAAGCTCATCTTATGGAAGCAACATACTTGACAACTCCACGTGCACAGGCCTGACCTCAGTGACGCAATACCGGGCTGAGGTAAGGCTATGCTATGACTGGCCGCTTGAGGGGAAGAATATAAACATAACTGGGCTGGTGCATGGGAATCTGACTTCCAATTACATAGGAACTTGGGGAGGATGCGCAACTGGAAGCAACACTCTCACTTCCATCAGCTGCAACTGGAATAATACAGTGCTGAATGGGGTGTATATCAACACTTCCACCTCCCCGCAGTTCACAACAGGCAGTAGGAGCGCCACATCTTGCCAGTGGTTTGTATACAACTTCGCAACAAATTCTCTGACGAATAATACAGTAGCCATCTCAAACGTCAGCACCCAGGGGGTGAGCTCGGGGATAAACCCGCAGGTGAGCAACTTAACTATCAGCATCACGCCACAATCCTTCATGAGTGGCGTAACACTCAACTCCCCTTCAACTGATTTGAACGTGACTGATTTGAGCAATTTCAGCATGATATGCACACCGAGTACTGGCGGAGGTTATGGTATAAACCTCACATTTGAGTACAACACCACAAGCCAGGGCTGGGGTACAATTCCTTCAGCAGGAGCTAATCTCACAATAGACGGGAATAACCCCAATGTGAATGTTTCAAACGGGATTCCGTATCTTAATTGGTACGTCCATACTGTTAATGTTAGCTTGAACTCGTTTGGGACGTACTGGATAAGGTGCAGGATTAACAATGCAACCACCTCGTTATACTCAAATGCAGTGAAAATAGGAGTCTACCGGGGCCTGTTGAACATCACTCTCCAGAATCCCTCCCCGCTTGTTTACAACTCGTCAAACCCATTGGTGATTGGGCAGTATAGTCCCTTTATAGTAAATGCATCAGTAAACTGCAGCTCAATTGGCTCACTGGGTGGTTGCGGCGGTGTGAGCTGTTCTGTGAGATACAATTCCAGCTCGGCTCTTGCGGATACGCTTGTGAATGAGACTCAGGGCGCTACACCGTTCTATGTGATATCCTCGAATATGACCCATGATTTCACTGGGGTGAGCAACCCAAGCTCAAACCACCAGGCGATGTATGGTATTTGCTCCTTTGGAAGTTTGACCTATAAGCCGCCAACCGATATAACGGCAGTTCCTTCGAGTGAGCGGCCAACCAGCGATTATATAGCCCTCAGTTCAGAGGATGGGGTGGAGGCAAGATGGGTATTTAGAAGTTTTGACGTTGCGGTTTTCCAGCAGTTCAGATTCCAGCTGAATGAGAGCATTGGATCAATAAACAATATAAGGGTGTATTACAAGGGCTCGAGTTCCGGTGCTACAACCACAACCACGGCTTGTGATACAGTTTCTTATCTCACAAGATTCTTTGTGTGGAATTTCACCGCTGGCTCATGGCAGCTAATGGGAAATCATAGCTTGCCCTACGATAGTGTCATAAGCGTGAATTTCACCTCTGGCTTCACTGGTGTCATCAATTCCAGTTATATGTATGTGCTCGCCTCATCGGACCTGGGACGGAATGGTTGCGGGGAGAATATCTCAACAGATTTTGTTAAGATTGATGTTAATTTAAAAAACAATTCAGTTGTGCCCTGCGGCAATCTCTCTGCCAACCAGATATGCAAGTTCTCCTGGCTGTTGAATGCCACTGGAGTCAATGAGCTGAGGGTAATTGACGTCAACTGCAGCTCAGCAAAAACCACGGTTGCATCGAATCACTCAAACGATTCTTATATATTCCTGAAAGGTGTTGAAATACACACGGATAAAGGCACATACAGAAACTGCGGAAAAGTATTCTACAAGGTCAGCAGCTATAATTCTGACGGAAATGCATTTGACCAGAACTTTACAGTGAATATATACGACACCGTTGGGAATCTTATGAACCAGAGCAGGGTGCAGACTTCCGGTGGCTCGTACAGTGGAAATTACATACTGCAGGCCGGGGCACCAGTCGGCCAGTGGCTCATAAAAGCATTCTCATGCGGAGTTTTCAACAAGACTTTTGGGGTTGGAATTGGGAACAGCAGCGCATTCTGGAGGGCGGAGTGGCAGATGCAAAACAGAGTGAAGTACTCTCCTGGTGATAATATAAAAGTTATCATTAAGTTCTATAATCAGGCCGGCGAGGGTCAGGGCAGCTTTACAGCTACGAGATATCTAGATACAACTTTCTGGGGCGGCTGTAATTCTATCACTAAAGGGCAGGTTGACTGCTCAGTAATCGCACCATCTTCAAACGGCACTCATTCAATAAATGTGTATGCTAATATGGGTGGCGGAGTGATATTTAACGAGACGAGATACTTCTACGTTGGTGGTTAGTTGAGGGCGCAGATAAGTTTTGAGTTCTTCATCGCATTCTTCTTTCTACTTCTGTTTTTTATCCTCTCCTTTATAATTTACCAGGATGAAATGCAGTTCGCGAATTTGTTTATGTCGGCCGTGGAAGCGCAGTCTGTCGCATCCGACTTCTCCAGGGCTATAAACGGGGTTTACCAGTGCGGAAGCGGATGCTCTTACAAACTGCAGCTCAAGGATGGCTACTACCTGGCAGTCCGCCGAAGGGTGCTTGAAGTCTCAGGAGGACCGCATGTTGGCCAGGCTTCGCTTGTCAGCGATAATGTGAATATTCAGTCAGCAACTCCGGGTAGGTATGTGACAGTGATAAACAACAAAGGCGTGGTTGAGTTGCATGATGCGTAGGGGGCAGATAATCACCATTGACATTCTTACCGCATTCGCAGTATTCATCCTCATAGCAGATGCCTCAATACTGCTCTGGGAATATGAGCTGACGAAGGCTGGCGACTCCCAGAACAGGAACATTATGGAAGAGGTTGCGAGGGCTGCAAGCAACCAGCTGATGACCCCGGGAGAGCCTTCAGACTGGCAGTTGACTGACATTAACAGCAGCTCCCTCCACTCATTTGGTCTGACAAGCTCCAGCAATGTGATAGAGTGGAGCAAGATTCAAAGAATCGGCCAGCTCAACGGGAATCAGGGAAATTATACCGTAGTGAAGAGTGCTCTTGGGCTGAACAGCTGGGAAGTCTGGTTTGGCGTCCTCTACGAGAATGGGACTATGATACAGAGCTTCGGCAGTCAGCCTCCAACAGGCAGCTCTGCAGTTAGCATAGACAGGAAAGCAATGCTCAACTCCTCACCGGTGACTGTGAGGCTGGAGGTGTGGAGATGAGAGGTTTTGTAATAACGCTTGATTCAATAATTGCCCTCATACTGGCCATTTCGCTCATAATCATTGTAGGCTCTCCGGTTCTCAGGGTGAGGCCCAGCGCATGGAGCGACGCCCAGGTAAAGCGCATTTCTAGGGACTTCCTCACAATCCTTGATAAGTCGGGCGCGCTCACAAGAGCAGTTGGGCAGAACTCTTCTTCAGAAATCGTTTATTTCATGAGCACTGAGTCCAGCTCCCTCTGCATGAAGGTTAGGTTGAGCGGGAGCAACGGCTACCTCCTCTCAGCAGAAAAATCTGGCTGCAGCGGGGAAGGGACGAGGGTTTTCCTGAGCAGAAGGACGCTTGTATCGGGAAGTAATTTTTACACAGCTGAGCTGCGCACATGGGAAAGGTGAAGAAATGGACAGGGGATTTTTGGTGACCTTGAGCACAATGCTGCTGCTTATGGCTAGCTTGCTATTGGTCCAGAGCAGCCAGAAGGCAGGCAGGAATAGCGAAAGGGCTGTCTTAGACGCGCAGGCAATAGACTCTGCAGCCTATGAATTCGATGACATGGCATGGGATTTGAACGCGATGCTCGGCCCCCAGGTCAACATTTCCAGAAACAGCTCGGAAAGCAACATAACATTCACAGAGCAGCTTCCCCAGAGCGACTACAGCTCGCTGCTCTCAAATTACAGCAGCTTCATTGCAAATTATTCAAACTGGATAAACACAAATATTACATTGAACTTCTCAGGAATCCTAAATGGTACGCTGCTTGTTTTCAGCAACGGGCTGCAGTACGACCGAAATGCAACAGCTGTCAGGGTCTATGCTTCAAACGCAGGAACAAACGCAAGCGCCTATGAGCTGAGCATATCCTCCAATGACTACAGGAATATTGAGAGTATAAACAACATAAACTCCATGCAGTCCGGTGCTGTGAAGCTTATGGTGCACTACTCGGATTTGAACGGCAGCATTGAGGCAATCGGGACTTTTGACCCGAACTCTGTTGCGAGCTACTCGGTGAGCTACACTGGAGACCCTGCAAGTGCCATTATGATAAGGGTTGGGAATTTTTCAGGAAGCAGCGGCAGCATTGCAGTTGAGCAGACGGGCTTCCTGCAGGTCGGGCTGAATCTTACTGCAAGGGGGAGCTGGAACGGCAGTCTGGCTTATGCTTACAATGCGAACATGAACTACGGCCAGCTCAATGTCACGAAAAATGATTTGCTGTGGGTAGGGAGACATTAATTATTAAAGGTATAATAATAGAAGGTGGATTGTATGCTTGAGACGAGGATAGATTTGCTGATGGAGCAGGTGGAGAGGAAGAAAACTGTTTCTCTTGATGAGCTTGCAGGAAAGCTGAAATGGGATGCTGCAGGAGTTGAGAGAGTATGCAAGATACTTGAGAAGAAAGGTGTTGTGGAGTTGAGGTACCCGCTCAGCATAATGGAGAAGCCATCAGTAATCCTAAAGAAACCTCTTGAGCATGTGAGCAAACCTTCAAGGTCTCCTGGCGAGGTGCTGGAATCCTACAAAATTGTTTCGGACAACGTTCCTGGGGAAGTTAAAATTTACAGGAAGAAAGGCGAGCAGAAGGCAAGCTATTACCTCTCCCCCCCGGAGATAGCTCCCTACACGCGCCTGCTCGTGGACAGCACAAAGGATGAGATGGGCAAGCTGGTCACAGTCAACATAGATGAGATAATGGACAGCGCAAAAAGCGCTGAGGTCAAGACTAAGTTCTGCGAGGTTGGAGGAAAGAGGGTCAGAGAGGTCCTTCCGGATCTCTGCGAGAGCGATGTGGATACTCTCGCGGGTATACTGCTGCACGAAACATACGGGCTTGGGGAGCTGGAGCTGCTTATGTCAGACGACAACCTTGAGGAGGTTGCAGTCAACAATGCTCATGTCCCAATTGCCGTGTACCACAAGAAATACGGGTGGATGGAAACCAACATGAGAATGAAGAGCGAGGAGGAGATATTAAACTATGCAATGCAGATTGGCAGGAAAGCTGGGAGGCAGATAAGCCTTCTGAACCCCATACTTGATGCCCACCTTGCTTCTGGGGACAGGGTGTACGCGAGCCTTTCACCGATTTCGACAATGGGGAATACGATAACCATAAGAAGGTTTGCCAGAAATCCCTGGACGATTACTGACTTCATGGGCGACAGGCTAAAAACAATATCAACTGAGATGGCTGCCTTTCTCTGGCAGGCAATCCATTATGAGATGAACGTGCTGGTTGCCGGCGGAACCGCTTCAGGAAAAACAAGCATGCTCAACACTCTCTGCTCTTTCATGCCGTCGCACCAGAGAATTGTTACAATTGAGGATACTAAGGAGCTCTCCCTGCCTTCATTCATATGGAACTGGGTGCCGATGCTCACGAGGCTCCCTAATCCAGAGGGGCTTGGGGAAGTCAGTATGTTGAATCTGATGCTTGCTTCATTGAGGATGAGGCCGGACAGGATAATTGTGGGGGAGATAAGGAGGAGGAATGAGGCCGAGGTGCTGTTTGAGGCAATGCACACGGGCCACGCAGTATGTTCGACAATGCACGCAGATACTTCGTCCCAGGTGCTCAGGAGGCTTATTGAACCCCCGATTGAGATACCCATGGTTGAACTTGAGTCTCTGCAGCTCATAGTAGTACAGTACAGGGACAGAAGGAGCAACATAAGGAGGACTCTTGAGATAACAGAAATAGTTCCGGGGATTGGTGGAGAGAAGCTCAGCGTGAATCACTTGTACAACTGGAGGCCAAGAGGGGATGTTTTTGAGAAAGTCAACGAGCCAGTGAGAATTTACGAGGATCTCAACCTACATACTGGCATGACTCAGAAGGAGATAGTTGAGGATTTGGATGAAAGGAAGGAGATACTGGCGTGGATGGTGAAGAATAATGTTAATACTGTTGACAAGGTTGGGGAGGTCATGCAGGAATACTACAACAACCCTCAGGAGTTCATCAGCAAAAATAAAATAAAAACAAGGTGATGCGCCACGAGAATCCCATTCATGTTTTTCTCAGTTGAGCAGGCCTCAAGGATAAACAGGAGGTTTATAGGAATGGGCAATCTGCTCGTCAGGTTTTACCCCAGTCTGAAGTATGACCTGAGGAGCGCCGGAATTGATGCGGACACTGGAGCCTATGCCGTGGCGGCCCTCATATCCGCTCTTATCTGGGGAGCCTTAATGTATGGGTTCTCCTATTTTGCCCTGCGGACAAGGGGAGTTGACAACGCAGGGATAGTCTCTCTTGGCCCGGGTCTGTTTATAGCGGTCGTCATACTTCTAGTGCAGTTTGTCTACCCCCGCATCATTGGCAGAACTGTTGCAGATAAGGTTGACAGGGAGCTCATATTCGCGCTGAAGGACATGTACATACAGATAAACTCCGGGATATCGCTTTTCGACGCAATGTGCAACATATCAAAATCCGACTACGGCCACGTATCTGATGAGTTTGAGCTCGCCGTGAGGGAGATAACTGCTGGAGAATCGGAGGAGAAGGCCCTGGAGAGGCTTGCAATGAAGACAAAGTCAGATTGTTTCAAGAAAGCGCTCTGGCAGCTCATCACGGCAATGCGCTCGGGCTCGAGCACTGCAGGCGCGCTGAGGAGCGTGATAGACGTCCTCATAGGCTACCAGCACAGGATGATAAAGAACTACGCCTCTGAACTGAACTTCTGGATTCTCATGTTCATGCTTGTTGCGGCAACAATTCCGACGCTGGGAATAACGCTCTCCGTGGTGCTTTCAACTTTCGGGAGGACCGGGATAACTCCGCTCCTCTTTGTTGAGTTCGTGGTGGCATCCTTCGTGGTGCAGGCTGTGATGATAGGCTTCCTCAGGAGCAGGAGGCCAGAGGTGTACGTATGACAGGGAGGAGCAGGAGCATAACTGATATCACCGCAAAGGCATTCTCGACAATGGCGCCAAGGGGTTATAAGAGAAATATAGCGGTCCTCATGAACTATGCAGGGGTTGACGAGGATGTGGATATCTGGCTTGGCGAGAGGATGTTTCTCGCAGTCCTGCTGGCCGTCATGGGCTCGTTTATACCGCGCACCCTGCAATCCTATGGAATTGCCTTTGTAGATTACACGCCAAGCCTGCTAGCATTATTCGCAGTAATCTCGGTGCTTGCAATATTTATGCTGGCAATTCTTCTGTTCTATTCGCATCTTTACTACGTTATTGATGAAAGAAGGAAGAGAGTGGAGGCGATACTGCCGGACTTCCTGCTTCTCATAGCTGCAAATCTTAGGGCGGGAATGACGCCCATATCGGCGTTTGTTGAGTCCTCAATGCCCGAGTTTGGCCCCCTTGAGGAGGAGGTGAGGATAGTGGCATCCCGCTCCATGGGGACTGAGTCTTTTATAACAGTTTTCGGGAGGCTCACCGAGAGGATAGACTCAAAGGTTCTCAAGAGGGTCGTTGGGCTTTTCACCACTGGCATGGTCTCAGGAGGGCACCTGGCCAGGCTTCTTGAAACAAGCGCCATTGACATACGGGAGACACAGGAGCTGAAGCAGGAGCTTTCAGCCAGCACAAGGATGTACGTTATATTCGTCCTTTTCATTATACTCGTGGGGATACCGCTGCTGCTCTCTATATCAATTCAGTTCCTTGTCAAGCTCACAACCCTTAAATCGCAGATAACCACAGCCTCGCTTGGCGAGTTCAACAGTTCCCTGTTCTCAGTTGAAGGCTCTCTCGAGCCGGAATTCGTTGAGAAGATGACCTACGTGATGCTTATAGGGACAACGTTCTTCGTGAGCATTCTCATAGGTGTGATAAACGAGGGGAAGATTTTTTACGGCCTGCGCTATTTCCTGCCCCTTGGGGCAATAGCATTGGTGGATTTTGTAGTATGCAAGAGCATTGTTGAGGGAATTCTTTTATCGCTTGCATGAGAAGATATTTAAATTAAGGAAACTGAAGGTATATCCATGGCACAAAAGTCTGAAAAGGAGATTGAGCAGAAGATTTGTGAACTTCCCACTGAGTTCATAGCCTTGATTATATCATCTTCTGATATATATGCAATTGCGCAGGAGATTGTGCTCAAGGTTCTGATTGGCAAGAAGGGCATGAACGGGGCGTATGTGACTTTCAACAGGCCGTACAGCACATTGAAAGCATCCATAGAAAAAATGGGTTTGGACGTATCAAAGATGTTTTTCATAGACCTTATAACTGAGAGTGCAGGCGGCACGGTACAGAGAAGCGCTGGGGACAGGTGCTTCTATGTAAGCTCCCCAAAGAACCTTACTGAATTGTCCATACTCATGGAGCAGGCTATGCTGCGCCTGCCGAGCGATAAGAGGTTCGTCTTCATAGACTCAATAAGCACAATGCTTATCTACAACGACTCGGACACGGTTCTGAGGTTCATACACGCTCTTACCGGGAAGATGAGGCTGCTTGGCATAACCGGAATAATATTCCTGCTTGAGAAGGAGAGCGATGAGAAGTTCAAGGCGCAGGTCGCCCAGTTCTGCGACAGGGTAATAACAATCTGATTAAGGTGATGGTTTGCTTGAAGTTAAAGATGATGGCGAGTTGAAGAAGTTGCTGGCTTCCAACAAAAAGCTGCTTGCGCTTTTCTTCGCCAGCTGGTGCCCCTACGCTAGGGCTTTCAGGCCTATTTTTGAGGGGGAGGCTGGGAAGGTGGAAGGTTGCAGATGCGCAATTGCCGTTGTTGACGAGGATGAAAACCCTCTTTGGGACATGTGCGCTGTTGAGCGCGTTCCGACTGTGATCTATTTCAAAGACGGAAAAATTTCGAAGAAACTTGTTGAAACTCCGGGAGTTGGGCTGAACAGGAAGGAGCTGCTGGATTTTCTGAAACTGCTCGGATAGCTCATATAAGTTTTAGCGCTGTTTCCTCTTTTATTTCGTCTATTGATACCATGGTCACTGTTTTGCTTATTCCCTGGATTGTCCTTATCCTCTCGTTCACAAATTTCCCAAGTTGGTGTACATTCTCGCATTTCACTTTTATTAGGAGATCCCACTCTCCGCTGAGGGTGTGCGTCTCAAGGACATAAGGCAGCGAGGCGACTTTCTCCCCTATATTCCTCTGGAAGGTTCTCTCTCCTTTTATGTACTCCGTGCATGCCATTATGAATGCGGTAACTCCGAAGCCTAGCTTTTTCTCATCAAGCACGGCCCTGTAGTTTTTTATAAGTCTCATATTCTCGAATCTCTTGATTTTCTCGTGGACCGTGGACATGGGGATGCCCACTTCCTTTGCAATTTCCTTGAGACTCTTTTTGCAGTCTTTCTGGAGTATTTCCAGGAGCAGCATGTCCTCCTCGTTTGTCGGGATTTTTTCCAAAACAATCACCTCATTCCGCAAATTTTTCAATATTTTTTCGAACAAATTCATTATTTATGGAAAATTTACGTATTTTCTTAATAAAGTTATAAATATTACCAGTATAAATATTTATGCATGGAGGGAGTGAATGTGAGAAAAAAAACTGCAGGTGGTGAGTTTATAAGAGGTCTGCTAGAGAGGCTTAACACAGAAGCGGACAGCAGTAGCTTTCACACCTCAGCTTTTACACATGCCTTTGAGGGAATCAAGGCAAGGTTCAGGGAGTTGAAGTGAAACCGAGTAAAACTAGCAGATGATGGAGAAGAGATTTAGGTAGCTTGTCTCTTGTTCTTTTCAGTGTAGTTTCTCTCTAAGGAGTCCACTCCGGTGGCTTGTAGGTTCGGCAGATAATGCTCAGAGCTATTTCCAGGTCATGCTTGTGTTTTCTCCAGAGATCCTTGTGGTCTTCCTTTTGATCTCTGAGGTCATCCCAGCTATCGTAGGATTGCAGAAGAGCCCTCGCTGCTTTCAGGTCAACTTCGCTTCCGCGCGCCGGTCGGTCATAAGTTTCGTGTATAACCTCTTTTACTGCCTTCATAATCCTGCGAGTGCGGTCAATTCCCAGCTTGCATGTCAGCTCGAGTAGAATGGGTCTGGCGTCCTCAATATCCATGCTTATCTCCCTGCTCAGGTTTTCCGCATCTGTCTCAATTTCCTTTATAAAATCAAGGCTCCGGTCGTTAAAATCCCTCTTGGCGGTAGCTCCACCCAGATGGGGTATAACCTCAATTGCCCTGCTGGAGAGAACCCCCTCCTTGTAGAAGTTTGCTATACCTTGGGTAACTGCCGCATACCCTTCTCGGGGCGTGCCCGCAGAGGCCAGTCCCGTTGCGACATTTGCAGCGTAGTCTGCTCCAACCCCTTTTTCTTTCAGGAATTTTACATCATCCAACAGCTTATCTGCGGGGGTTTTCCCAATGTCCTTGGTGTAACTGGCAATTGTCCTGTCACTCACTCCTTTCTGCTTCAATTTCGATATGTTGCTGAATAACCCATCTTCTCCGGCAATTTCTTTAGCAAGTCCTCTGTGCATTTTCTCAATTTCTCTGGAAATTTCTTTAGCAAGTCTTCTGCGCATTTCCTCAATGGAACTGGTATGGTCGCGCACTTCCTCCTTAGCTTCCTCTTTAGCTTCCTCCTCCTTCAATTTTGATATTTTTCTCAATAACTTATCTTCTCTGGCAACTCTGTCGAGTACAACGGCAAAGGCAACCTTAGGCGAAGGCGCATCTTTTTCTCTCTTTGTAAGCTTCTCAGTCTCACGATGCAGCTTTTTTAATGTTTTTAAGAATTCATGTTCATCCAGCTCTGAGAGCAGTTTAATGGCTTCGGGGGACCACTGGCAGAGATCGGCAGCCATATTCATAGCGGGGAACCTCACATTTTCTTTTAAACTACGCAGCTTGTTGCGCACATTTGATTCCTGCTCGGTAAGATTTCCCTGCAGAGCGGGAATAGCTCTCACCCTGCTCAGCACGCTCTCCTCCTCTCTTTCAGCAGATTTGCCGAACAGGTGTCTGAGTCTATTCTTGAGGGACTCCTCCTTCTCCCCTGCCTTTTCCTTTGGTTTCTCCAAAACCTTCATACAACCAACTCGTGCGTTACCTGTGAGGCAGACACCTTGTTAAAATTATGGAATTTTTTGTATTTAAACCTGCTTGGAAGATGAAAGATGCGCTCATTTATTCATAAACCCTTCTGAATTGCGTGGTGATCTTGACCTCCCTTCCTATTTTTGAAAACTCCCTTTTGAATTTCTCCATTTCTTCCCTGGCGACCTCCAGCCTCTCTCCTAGAGGCATGTCGTCTCTGGCAAAAATCTCAAAGAACTGCTTCTTAAAAAGCCGAGCAAAATTATGCTGCATGTCCAGGTATACGGGGAAGTTGCCCTCAGCGTGAAAAATCCTGTCACCGACCATCCCCGAATTCTTTTCATCCACATAATGCTCACTGGTATAGGTGGTTCTCCTCCTCATTTCGCTTATGATCATACGCTCATCCTTCACTGGTATGCTCTTCACGAGATCTAATGCCCCCTCGCCCTCTTCATGAACCGGCAGAAATGGTTTGCCGCGTTCGTCGAACACAGTTGATTCCCATTTCGAACCCTTGTTGTAGTACTCTCCTATCATTTCCATTCCGGGCGGAGACGGAGCATCCTCCTTGGTGACATGATACCTCCACTTCCCGTAACTCAAGAAGCACTGATTTCTGAGGTCGAATATTTCACTTTCAAGCTTGTTGAAAGTCTTCAGGAAAGCATCAAGCTGCTCACTAGTTTTTACAGCTTCAACCGCCTTAATGGCTGCTCTGGGTCCCAGCTTATCATCCAGCTTGAGCAGGGTGGGCATCTCATCAAGCCAGAGCCTAGCAGTGTCCTTGCCAGATTTGAAGATATGCAGCATGACAGTAGTTAAGGCGCCCAAGTCAGTCCAGTATTTTACGGCAGCCTCATTGGTTTTGTCAAGCTGGGGCTCCAGCTCGTCTTTTCCGAGACTCCACAGGCTGTTGTAAACATTCTGGAGCCCTTTTAACCGAGTTTGCGGCTCGCCATAATTTTCTTTGTGTTTTTCAAGGAGAATCTTTGATGTCTCAAGGGCAAGCTGCGTGTTCATTGAGCCAATGCGGGCAGACAGCTCCGGGGTCAGTCCGCCAGCTGCAAGCCCAACTATGGAATATGCCGTCTTAGACTCAGGCTCCAGCGTCTCAAACGATTTGCGCGTTATGGATGTCAGAGGTTGTTTGTTGTTTAGAACAGCCAGCAGCCATTCCTCCCCAGAATGTACATCATAATTCGGCCTGTAAGCCTTGTATCTTTCGTATACGCTGCCGTATTTCTTGCAGGCTTCGATGATTTCGTCCACTATTTTGTCAGTCTTGGCAAGCCCTTTTTCCGAGGCAATTTCGGCAGCTGCTTCAAAAGCACTAGCACCGCTTATTTTTGCCGTGCGCGGAATCTTCCAATTCTCCCTAAGTTCTCTGACATTTCTGGAGACCATGCCCAGGAATTTCTCTGTGTTTTCCCTGAACTCCGTTTGAATTTCCTCTCTCCTGAATTTTGATTCTAGCCCAGCGACATCCATCTCAAACGCATATTGCGGGCTGACTCTGTTTTCTGTTAGGATTTCAATGCTTCTGGCTATCTGCTTGGTCTGCTGTGGAGCATGTCTGCTTGCAAACAGGAAGGCGCGCTCAGATTCAATTCCCTTTGTTTTTAATTTTTCAATGCCCGTAAGCACCTGGTCGACCTGCTCCGGAGTGTGGCTACCTGCAAAGTAGACAGCGCTTTTCGGGTCAACCCCAACATCTATCAACTTCTTTGAGCCATTGTGGAAATTCTTTATTCCGTTGACAAGTGCGGTGAAGTTAAACTCAGCTTTGAGGTTTCTCGGAGACGCATCCCAGTAAATCTGGTAAATCTTTTCAAAAGCTTCAGGTGACCACTGGCAGAGCTGCGCAGTCTTTTTTATTACATCAATTTTTTCTTCGCCAGGTATTTCACGGAGTGCCTTGTGGACCCACTTCTCATTCTCTGGGATGCCTATCTGGAAGGCGCCGTGCTTGCCTCGTATTTTATTAAGAAGCTCCTTCTGCAGCTCAGCCTCCTCCTTAATGTGCAATTTGGTAAACTCCCCCTGGCGTGCATCCTTATCGTCTTTCTTGACATTCTCCATGAGTCCACCAGTAAGATTGCTCATTTTTGATATTTAAAGCAACGCTAGGAATTGCCTCTTTTTCCTGAAATCGCCTTCTGGCTTGACGTTTTCAGACTCTGAGTTTATCTATCTCCTCCCTGCTTATTGGCTTTACAGTTATCTTTCTTGAGAGTTTTGCAGAGCCGTAGTTTACGACGACTCTGTCCTTCTTGGCATCGGAGTAAGCTGCCGTTAGCTCAGCAGAAAGTCTTACTGCCTTCTCTGTTTTCTTGTTCTGGAGAATTGTTATCGGGCTCCCAAAGTTGGGAACATCAAATATGTAATCCGACCTGCCCTTCAATTTGAGGAGTATATTGTTCTCCCCTTCATTCCTGCCGACAATTATTTTGTTTTCTCCAAACCTGAAATGCCTGCCGACTTTCAGGAGCTGCATATCTTCCATGGTAACCTTTTTCTTGTGCTTGAACAGATCCCTGACTTTTTTTGCAAATTCCTTATCAGTTAGTAAGCATCCGCCACCGGAGGAAGGATAATCCTTTATCGCAAACTTCTCTGCAAGGGCAATCTGGGGCTTTCTGGTCCTTCCTTCTATGGCCAGCAGCTTGTCCCTGTTGACCCACCCCTTATTCTCAGCTTCAGTCTTCGGAAGCAGCTTCGCAGAGAGAGGCCTGAGCAGCTTGCCCTGCAGGCCTGCTTCCTTCTCTATAAGCTTCAAGGCTCTCATGTGCTGACTCATGGGCCTCTGGTTCAGCACTTCTCCGGTGATGATGAATTTGGCACCTATTTTTTTGGAATATGCCTTTGCTTTCTTCAAGGTGTATATCCTGCAGTCTATGCAGGGATTCATCCCAGAGCCGTAGCCGAATTTGGGCTTTCTTACAATCCCCAGGTATTCATTGCCTTTCTTCATCACCTTCAGCGGGATTTTGAATTTGTTGGAAACCTCAAGCGCGTAGCACCTGCCCTTATTGTCGCACATGCAGAATGGGGAGGTGAACTTCAATGCAGTTACATCTATCCCCTGGTTAAGCATGAGTTTCACTGCCAATGTTGAATCCAAGCCCCCTGAAAGCAGTGCGACCGCCTTTATTTTTCCCTTAGTTTTTTCCCGAGTCTTTGCCATCCTGAATTCACCTCTGAACCTACAAGATTCCGTATAATGCCATCGCTTCCGGTACTTAACATGGAAGATTACTTGAAGCAGATATTTCGTTACTCAGTTGCTAGGCTGTTCACCTCTGATGCTGATAACTCTTTGTTCTAAAACCTTGTAGTTGAAATGTTTTTTTAACATTGTTTTTTCAGCCATTGCTTCCACTCCTGAAAAACAACTAAAAAAGAAAAGGGATCAGGGGCATCTTACCGCGGTTACGCACCCCTGGTTGCCTCTCTCAAAATCTGCATTCTTTTGCTGCTCCCAGCAAGTTGCAAGAGCATCGACTATTTGTTGGGATACTTGACAGTCCGGTCCCTGGCTGTTCTTAATCTGCATTTCTGCCCTTTCTTTTAAACTCATGCACTTGTACTCGGTTATGCAGTTGTTGCTATCTCTTATACTCTCCACGCTTCCACCCTGCTGATTGCAAGTATTCCACTCCTGTTGCGTTAAGGTTTTAACTTTCCCAACGCTCTTTAGTTTCCAGTTAGGTCCACCCTCTCCTCCTTTTGGTTTGAGGTATACAATATATGGAAGTGGGTTAGTATCGGTTATGCGTGCAACACAAGCAATCAATTGCTCTGAAGAGGTAGTTCCCCTTACGACAACACTGAACTCAGTACACGGAACAACTCCGCTTGTTGATTCACTAAGTTTAGTTATTGAAATATTTGATTCTGAGCCGAATACATTCACTTCCTTTAATATAATGGGTTCGGTAGAATTCCAAATCGGGTCATTCATGAAGTTCTTGCCGGCACTATTGAAAATATAGTTCATTAAAAGTAAGAAATCTATGTCAGCTGCCTGCGGTTTTGCAGTATCAAATGAAAGGTCAGACTCTTGCTGCCAGTTTGAAGCCACAACATCTCCGTTATCAAGGTATACTGTGACCTTTGCATAAGGCTGTCCCCCACCGCCAACACCTTGCATGGTGGCTAATCCCAAAACTGAAGCTCTAGCACTGCAATTTTTCTCATCCTCAAGCCAGTAGGTTATTTCGATGGTTTGGTTAACTAGTATCCCTCCTTGCATTGTCCCCTGCACCATCTCGTATACAATTTTCATTGGGAATGGAGAAGGTTTTGGAGGAGGAGTAACCGGCGGTGTTTGATTTGTGCTTGGCGGTTGTGCAGGAGGCTGTTGCTGTGGAGGTTGACCACCTCCTCCCGTGCAACCAAATAAAAGAAAAGCTAGAACCAAAATTGCTAAATATTTTTTCATTTATACCACCGCTTTTTATATTCAATTTACAGGTATTTAAGATTAACCATACATCTACAAGTCTCAAGCCAAAGCAAGGTTAATACAGTTCAATTTTATTTCATAAAATCAGGGGTGATTGGAATGCAAAAGTTCGAGGAGATGTTCGATATCTCTCAACTCTGCCTCCAATTCCTTTTTTGAATATTTTGAAAGTTCTTCCTTTCTTTTTTCAATCTTTTTGTTTTTTTCATATTCTTCTCTATAAGAATATTTTTCTTTTCTCAACTGTCTTATTTGTTCAACAATCTCTTGTGCACCTTCGATCATTTCGGCATAAAAGTCCATGACTTTTTCGTTCTCATCATCCACTGCCAGGAAGGTCGTCTTCTCAAGTGAAAGAATTGTTTCAAATAAATTTTTGTTTCCCACCACTAATCTTCTGAATCTAGAAGTTTCAGGACAGATATGTGAAAGCTTTTTTTCGCTGTATTCGAAGAACTCGCAAAGCTGATTAACATTGCATTTTCCAAATGCAGGATATTCAGAAAAGAACTCTTTTAACTCCGCCATTTCCTCTTTTCCAGGAAGAGCTTGGCAATAATCTTTCAGAGAATATTTTTCTATATCTTCAAGCAATTCTACTACCGGTTCTGAAAGGAGGGAATGAATATATGTTTCTCTAAGTTTTTCCAGTTTTTCCAGATTTTTCAATAGGTTCTCGTAGCTGAGGATCTTTCCCAAATCAACTGTTTCTTTTTCCAGCTCAGACATTTCTGCCAATATTTTTTCTATCCTGACCTGCTCTCTTTTGAGTATCCTGTCTTTTTCTTTCATTTCCTCTTCGGTTTTTTCGTATCTTTTGCTTAATTCGATGATTTCTTCAAAATACTCAAATTCTTTTTTTGCAGGATCCATCCTGTTATCTTTGATGAGTTTTGCAACTGACATAAACCTCTTTCCTGCATCTTCCGGGATGTTGCTCTTTTCAAACTCACTCGCCACCTCCATTACAAAATAATTTAATTCCTTGGAGAGTTTGATGCCTTTCTTGGAAATTTTTATCCGTGTGTTAAGGTCTGGATTCCACATGTTTTTTTCTTTCTCTCGCATTGATTCTATGTCTGCCATTAATTCTTTTAGCCGTTCCGAAAGTTTCACAATAGCAGAAAGTTGGTTCTTTTCGATTTTTTCCATTCTTTTTTCTAAGCTATGGTGTATTCTTTTTAATTCGCATATCTCTTCCGCGCTAAGCATCTGATTCGCCTCAGCCCTCTTATTTTTTGACTTCTCCGTCTATTTAATCTTTGCTAAACTTTCGTAAGCGCTCAAGAATGCTTAAAGTAGTTCAACTCTCCTTCGTAAAAGTCGTTTTGCCTCGGACGCTGTAGACTCCAAGCAGTTGGCGAGGTCATTTATGGTACACACTTTCCTTGGATTATCCAACCGGTTTTGGGGGCTGGTTTGGGGACTGCCCACCGCAGTATTGTACGTTTCTCAAGCAATTATCTTTGGTGTTGTTGTTGGCTATCTTGTTGCATAATGAGCTGTCGCATTGTGAAGAAGCAAGGTTCGAATAGCAACTGTCTTTGGGATTTAATGTTCTTATCTTCTCGCAAACAGTGGAATCCCCCACTTTTGATGCGTACTGCGAATAGCAACTATCCTTAATGTACGTCTCAGTAATCTTATCACAAGCAGTTACATCATCCTTCTCTCGTGCATAATTGGAGTAGCAATTATTCTTCTGCGTTCCCGCTGCGTCGCAAATTGTTACATCGCTTTTGAGCAGCGCAAGGCCGGAATAGCAGTCCGCTCTCCTGGACTCGCTCAGTTTTCTGCATAGTGTTGCATTCCCCCTTTTGTAAGCCAGACCCATGTAACAATAATCTGAGAAAGGTATTCTATCAGACTCCGGCATCTCCTCGCAGGTTTTCATTTCGGGATCTGCCTGCTCGACTACTTGCTGCGCAGGAGGGCATTGTGAGGCATTTACAACAATCGCTCCGTTGCTACATACATATTCTCTTTGAACCTGGCCGCCTGTCTGCGCGCAACCAGCTAGGAATAGAACTGCAACCAGGAGGAAAAGCGATAGATAGGTTCTCATACTAACACCTGAAAATTATTAACATGCCGGTATTTAAAAGGTTATCTAGTCTGGGAATTAATATGCACTTGAAAGTTACAGAACCTCGGACGCTGTAGACTCCAAGCGGTTGGCGAGGTCACTTACAGGATTCTGTACGCACTTTCCTTGAATATAATTTGTTTGGCAGGTATATATAAATAGTGGGAAAGCTCTGGAAATGCGCAATTGGTTGAGAATTTTTGTACTGATTGTGATGGGGATACTGTTCTTTTTAGAGTAAAACAAATAGGCAACGCTTGCCACACTGGGAATAGGACATGTTTTTTTAGAACATATGGCAGGGAGGAGTACATATCAGTAGACGAACTTTTCTCAGTGGTTCTCGACAGAAAGAGAAAACCAAGGATAGGATCTTATACTAATGAGTTGCTCAGGAATGAGGAGAAATTGCTCGGGAAAATAAGGGAGGAAAGCGATGAATTGATAGAAGCTGCTGAGCTGAAGGATAAGGATGAGGTAGTGTGGGAAGCATGCGATTTGTTGTATCACATGTTAGTCTTGCTTGCAAAGGAAGATGTAAGTTTGAAGGAAATTTATGCTGAATTGGGTAGACGATTCTATAAGCCAAAGCAAGGTTAATATATCCCTGCATAGTAACCTAGCTACTAACTGGTGGTGATTATGAAAAAACAAGTTGTAATCTGGGAATATGGTTTCAAAGCCGAACAAAACGATAAAACTGGGGAGGATGAGGAAGAGGAGGAGGATGCTGAGGAAGAGGAAGAAGATGATTAGAAGCAAAAAACAATCTTGGATACTCTTCTTAAGAAAATATTGTTGAAGCTTAGGGTAAGAAAATGGTTGATTTGCGCAAGGTTGACTTGAAGGTCGTCGCCCGCAAGGCCATGGAGCAGTACGGGTTCGAAGCCGTGTTCCCTGTGAATTTGATGGCTGAGGTGGACGCCCTGGAGGACCAGGCACAGACGGCTGAGCCGGACGTCAGGGATTTAGGAGGCTTGCTGTGGTCTTCCATAGACAATTCAGATTCAGAAGATTTAGACCAGATAGAGTACTGCGAGGGAGCGCAGAGCGGCGAAATCCTCGTCAAAGTGGCCATTGCAGATGTAGACATGTATGTGCCGGAGGGCTCATTCGCTGATGAACACGCGCGCAGGAACACTACTTCAATTTACACGGGGATAGAAACCTATCCAATGCTTCCTGACAGGCTCTCAAAGGGCCTTTCCTCTCTTCTTCCGGAACAGGAACGCCTGGCGGTGGTGGTGGAATTCTCAGTGCTGCCGGGGGGAGAGGTGCTGCCAAGAGGAATTTACAAGGCGCTTGTGAGGAACAAGGCGAAGCTTGTATACGAAGAGGTTGGTGCATGGCTGGAGGGCAGCGGACCGCTGCCTGAAACTGTTGGCAGTGTACCTGGCCTGGATGCGCAGCTCCGGCTTCAGGATGAAGCGTCCCAGCGGCTTGAGGGCTACAGGGTCGAGCAGGGGGCGCTGGAGCTGGAGACGCTTGAAGTGAGGGCAATACTGCAGCAGGGTAAGGTGTCGGACCTGATTGCCATCCATGAGAACATGGCGAGGCAGATCATAGAAAACTTCATGGTGGCAGCCAACGGAGTCATGTCAGGCTTTCTGGAAAAAGCCAGAATCCCGACAATCCAGAGGGTCGTCCGCATCCCAAAAGACTGGAATAGGATTGTGGAAGTGGCCAAAGCTCGCGGAGCGTCGCTGCCGGCTAAGCCTGACGCCAAGGCACTTTCAGAATTCCTCGCAAGCCAGAAGAAAGCCGACCCTGAGCTGTTCCCTGACCTTTCTTTGACAATAGTGAAGCTTCTGGGTTCGGGAGAATATGTCATGTACGACAGTTTCCAGCCCAGTATAGGGCATTTCTGCCTGGCAGTGAGAGATTACACCCATGGGACTGCCCCAAACCGCCGCTATGTAGATGTGGTGATACAAAGACTGCTGAAGGCGGCGCTGGAAAGTGTGCCATCGCCCTACAGCAGTAAAGAGCTCTCGAAAATTGCAGCCTGGTGCACGGAGAGGGAGGGGGCATCAAAGAAGGTGGAAAGGTTCATGGAGAAGGCCGAGGCGGCATTCGTCCTTTCCGGAAAGATAGGCCAGTCATTCAACAGCATAGTCACAGGAGTCTCTGACCATGGCACATACGTGCGGCTCATTGCACCGCCGGCTGAAGGACGCGTTATGCGCGGAGTGAGAGGCCTCCGGGTGAGCCAGAAGGTGGTGGTGAGGCTCATAAACCTGAATCCGAACAAGGGGTTCATAGACTTCGAGGTGGCTGGATGGAAGGGCAAACGCCAAAAGAGGTCTGGGAGGAGGGGCTCGCGCAACTGGAAACATAAGCGAAGGTAGGTATGGCAGAGCAGGATGTAACCATGGTTACAAAGCAATCTTAATATGGGCATAATCACTCTACAAGCTTCAACTTTCTGAGAATTAATATGCTGTCAGTCGTGTATGAACCTTAACAATGGTTTTGCCTCGGACACTGTTCAGCAGAAGCAGTCAGTGAACTTAATCAATTAATTACTTTCTTAGTAATTAATTTTTACAGATTCCAAATGTTATTGGAGGTTCTGATATAAAAAACTACTGTTGCGTCATCTCTCAAAAATTGACTTGATCTTTCTTAATAGTTCTCCTGCATTTTCAACTGCTTCTTTTGCTCCTCCTTCGCTGTACTCCGAAAGGTAATCAGCATTCTCCCTGAGGTCCATCGCATCCTCGAAGTATCTGTAGTATTTTCTTTCTAATATGCCTGCATCAACGAAAATTTCCCTGAATGCAATCTTAAGCGCATAATGGCTCTTCTCCCTGTACCCTTTGCTGTAGACAAGGGCGCGTATCCCGTGGAACATTGCGTAGTAAGCCTGAACAATAGCCCACTTGAAATCACCTTCATTGTAGGATAGCCTTGCCTTATTCAAATCGTATTCTGCACTCTTCAACTCTTTTGCTATCATCTCTTGGGTGATTTTGCCTTTTATTATCCGCCTCTCCTCAAGCAATTTTTCAAATTCGTAGCTCATTTTCTCTCACCCATAACTCTTTACCGGCCGTCACTTGCTCGTAAAATGCCTTATCCTTCTCTTTCAGATTTAAAAATTCATTGTGGCTTGCAAGCACCGGTTTGATTTTTCTATCTGTTTTGAATCTTCTTATTTCGGCATTTACGGCGTCTTTTTCCTCAGTCAGGACAAACAAATCAACATCCGACTTCTCCGTGTCATTCCCATCGGCACAACTGCCGTATAGGATAATTCTATCTGAATGCATCTTTATTTTATCAATCAGTGGGTTCAGCTCTGAGACATTTATGAAAACTTTGAACTGCTTGACTTCAGGATTCCCCATGTTAACAGAATAGAACAGCATCCTTCCCTTTTTTTCAACACTTAGCATCTTTGCCCTTGCCAAGCTCCTCAGAATCTGGTTGGCGCCTCCTACGCTCATTTTTATTGATTTGGCTATTTCCCTTCCATACATCTTTGTGAGAGGCCTTCTGGCGAGGAAAGCAAGGAGCTCCAGAGTTTTCTTTGAATACTTGTTCATTATTTTGAACATATGTTCATTATTTTGAACGAAAAGTTTAATAAGATGGTACCTAAAATAAAGCCCTGACTTGATACTCAGTAATACCGGGTTGTTCTAAGAACAAAGCAGGCTTAAATATCAAAAGAGGCATAATTTAGGGTATGCATAAGGTGGAAAGAAAACATGAGCTGGAAAGAAAATTTGAGGAGACCCGCTTCTTCGGCAACGATTTGATGGAGATGGAGTCTGGTATTACAAGTCTGGGTAAGTTTAGCAAGAACCAAAACTTCAGAGTTGACCTGGATAAACCATGGAAGAGAGAAATCTGGGAAAGCCAGAAGAAATGCGGGGGAGAGAGTGCTGTGAGGATAGAGGTCTTCTCACATGGGGGCAAACCCGAGCACGTCACTGTCTCCGAAATAAAAGAGGGGAAGCTTTTCAAGAGTGAGTTCAACTCCAAGCTTGAGCCGGTTGCAGGAGGGACTGCCCCTGCTTCTCTGGTGGAAGAACACAGGAAGAATCTTAAGGAGTTTATGAAGGGCGAGTTCTTCAAGCATGCAATGGACAGGGTTCGGGGAGTCCAAGCTATTGTGAACGTTCAGGGTGCCGAGCGTCATATATACCTTAACAAAAATATAGCTTCGACAATGCTGCTGAAAGATGGGATGCAGTGCAAGTGGGAGCGGGGGGAGGACTGCTTAATCATGACTCCGTTGAAGGAAACTACAATTTCAGTAAAAGTCCAGAGTATCCCTTCACTGGTGGTGACAATCCCGGAGGATATGCTAGCTATTGGAGGGCTGAAACGCAGAGACTTGGTGGTATGGGTTGAGAAGGAGGGCCGGGTATCGCCCAGAAAATGCGAGGAGGGAGCGCCGAATGCCGTAAAAATCCGGACATACGGTAACATTGTGGTGCCTATCCCAACAGAGATGGCGGAAAAGCAGAAAGTGGAGAAAGGCGAGTATGGAATATGGACTTTTGATGAGAACCGAGCGCTCTGGCTTGAGGTAGGAACTGAGAACTCACGTAACATAGGAATTGCTCAAATATGGGAGACTCTCGCGACGTTTGCAGTGCGTATACCCAAAAGTATAGGAGAATGGCCCGAGGTGGGGGAGGCGGTTATTCTGGAAGTGAAGGACGGGAAGCTTTTCATCAGGCCAAAGCAAGGTTAATATACCAATTTGTATATATGATTACTGGAGGTGGTTTTTTGGAACTAAAAGTAGCAAAGAGAGCTGGAGAGGTTGAAGCATTCACTGTAGACAAGATTAAAGAGGGAGTAATGAAAGCAGGCGGAACCGCTGAGCTTGCAGGAGAGGTTGCCTTGAACACTGCTAAGTGGGCAACGGAGACAGCAAAAGGAGGAGTGATTTCGGTCGTTGACATACATAACAAAGTCGCTGAACTGCTCTATGGAAAGGATAAGGAAATCGCAGGTAAATTCAAGAGTTTTGTGAAGAAGCACTAGTGCAATAGATACACATTTCTTTTTTTGTAATATCTCTCGATTAGTTTCTTTACTCTGAGACCAAAGCAAGCTTAAATATTGGAAACGGCACAGTTTAAGCCATGCCAGAAGCGCATAAAAAAGCAGAGGAAAAGTTCAAGATTGGGGACTATGCTGTCACTAACTTCAAGCTAGATGAGCATGATAATCTTAGGTGCAAAGCCGGACCGCTTAATATCTGCGTTGATCCCATGAAACGAATTGCTGTGGGAGGAACTACAAAGGGGAAAGGGGAGGAGATGATTTACTGGATTGCTGAAGGCTATTCAAAAAAATCCTTCCTGTTTTTCACGGGGGAGCTGGACCAGATTAGTAAAAAAAATTTCAAACCTGGCGACTTTGTTAGCAAAGCTCGGAAAAGGCATAATCTTTTATACGTTTTTAGAGTTATTAGTCGATATGGATTTTACTGCAATACTTGAACTTGCTCCATTTTATCTGTCTTCACTGGTCTTTCCACTTTTGCTTATTTTGTGGCAAATTGTCGGTAAAAATGAATCAAAAGTTGATTGGATTGTGCGTTTTATTTTTAGTGCTTCATTCATTATCTGGGTTTATTTTTTACTTCCTTGGGCTGGAATCAATTATTATTTAAGATACTTTTTTCCAATAATGTTTTTGATTGCCAGTATTTATTCTTTTCAAAAAGTATGGATGATTCAATTAAAGACAAAACTTCCAATAAATGCAAAAAAACTTCCTTTATTTAAGAAACTTGGAATCAAAGATTATTTTTATTATGCTTGTTTACTAATAATGGCAGTTTTGTTTTTGCTTACCGCTATTATCTGCTTTAGAGCGCAGTTCTATCCTGTGGAGGCAGTGCAACTTGAGTTTCCTTTGAAAGGGGGGCAATATTTTTTTGGGGAAGCAGGAAGTAATAGTGCATTAAATAGTCATCATGAATCTAAATCACAGAAATATGCGTATGACATAATTAAAATAGATTCTCTTGGATTTAGGGGAAAAGGATTTTTTTCAAGTAATTTGTCTGATTATTATATTTTTGATGAAACAGTTTATGCGCCGTGCAGTGGAATTGTTTTTAAGACAAATAATTTTTCAGAGGATATGCCAATTATGCAAAGAAATGAAAAAGAACCTGGCGGGAATCATGTTATTTTGGATTGTTCGGGGGCGAGAGTTAGTCTTATTCATTTTAAAAAAGGGAGTTTGCTTGTTTTTGAAGGAGAGTTGGTTACAACTGGACAGCCCCTGGGAAAAATAGGCAACTCAGGAAGAACAACCGAACCGCATCTGCACATTCATGCAGAAAATAGGTTGGGAGAAGGAATTCCAATTGCTTTCAATGGAAAAACTTTTGTAAGAAATGACATTTTTAACGCAGAACAAAAATGATATC
>JACCLF010000021.1 GCA_013425405.1 Microcaldota archaeon
AAGGGGCACATTGAGATAATAAACCTGGTAATACCCACAAAGAACGACTCTGATGAGGAGCTGAAGGAGCTTGCGAGATGGGTTGCTGCCCTTGACAAGAATATACCGCTGCATTTCACGGGCTTCCACCCTTCCTACAAGATGCTGGAGATACCCCCAACTCCGCTTAAGACTCTTGAAAAGGCCAGAAAAATAGCTCTGGAGGAGGGGCTGAGGTATGTATACACCGGCAACGTGCCGGGGCATGACGGCGAAAATACATACTGCTACAACTGCAAGCAACTTCTCATAAAGAGGTGGGGCTTTGATGTTGATGAATACCGCATAACAAAAGACAAGAAATGCCCCAACTGCGGAGTTAAGATAAACATGGTGAACAGCACATAAGATATTTAACTTTTGTAATCGAATTTAATCTTGGTAGTAAAGATGAAACGTGTTACCGAACTCCTGCAGGCATTCAAAAGCAGCAGAAAGCTTGAGCTTGGGCAGGTTGCAAAAATACTCAACTTATCGGAAGCGTCAACCCTGCTCTGGGCAAGGACTCTCCAGCAGGACAACATACTTGATATAGTGCAGGAGGAGGGCAAGACGTACTTCGTGCTGCTTTCTGAGGACAAGCCCCAGCTCTTAAAGGAGCCTGAGAAGAAGCTGCCTCTGCCTGCTGCGCCTGAGGAAACTATTTCACCAAAGCAGCTCAGCAAGCTCATTGAGGATTATGCCGAGAAGATTGATGCGATGAAGAAGAAGAGCGCAGAGCTCGCCAATATGGAGAGGGAGAGGTCGAATATACTCTACAAGGATTATGTGCCCCTTGAGAGGAGGTTTGAGGTTGAGCTTCACCTCATAAACAGCCAGCTTGCGGATAAGGAGGAAAAGATAAAGGAGCTGGAGGGAAGGATAAAAGATGTTCCGAAGAGGATAACCTCAATAGAATCGCAGGCTGCAAAGCTTGAGAAGATTGAATCCTACATACGCTTCAGCCTTGACAAGTCAAGGAGCAGGATAGAGAAGGAGGTAGACAGGATAGAGGAGATACGCTCCCTTGTCGAGAAGTACACATCAGAGATGAACAGGAGAATAGAAGACCAGACATCCAGTCTCAGAAACGTCCAGAAGGAGCTTGCAAGGCTCAAGAAGATGGAGGATTGGATATACCTCCAGCAGGACATGCTTGAGAAGAACATGAAGGACTATGCACAGGTGAGGAAGCAGAGCCTCACAGAGATTGATGGATTAAGAGACATAATGAGAACGGGATTCCTCAAGAGGTACGAAAAGGAGCTCAGGAGGATGCAGGATATGCATCTTGATGAGATAGATAAGATAAAGGTGAGGGAGAAGGAATTCCAGGAGAGAATTGAGACTGAGAGGAAGGAGCTTGCAAGGCTCAATCAGGAAAGCGAGAGAATAGTGAAAACTTTTGAGGCTCTTTCCAAGAAGAAGATACGGGTTGAAGAAGAGAAATCATTTGTGAGCGATCTGGAGAAAGTCCCTGCAGCCGGCATAGAGTAGCAGTTTATCTTTGGAGGGGATAGAATGAGTGGCTTGAAGGAGACGGACCCTGAGGTGTATGAAGCAATAGGGAAAGAGCTCAACAGGCAGAGGTATGGACTCGAGCTAATTCCATCAGAGAACTTTGTAAGCCAGGCGGTTCTTGAGGCGCAGGGCAGCGTCCTCACCAACAAATATTCCGAGGGATACCCAGGGAAGAGGTACTACGGAGGGAACCAGTTCATAGATATCACAGAAACTCTGGCAATTGAGAGGGCGAAGAAGCTTTTCGGTGCGGAGCATGCGAATGTTCAACCCCATGCAGGAGCACAGGCAAACATGGCCGCCTATTTTGCTTTCCTTGAGATTGGAGACAAGATGATGGGCTTGAGCTTAAGTATGGGCGGGCATCTGACTCACGGAAGCCCAGTCAACTTCTCTGGCAAATGGTACAAGGTAATTGCTTATAATGTAGACCGGGAGACCCAGCTTTTAAACTATGATGAAATCAAAAAGCAGGCAATTGCGGAGAAGCCAAAGCTGATTCAATGCGGCTATACCGCCTACCCCCGCCTGATTGACTTCAAGGCGTTCAGGGAGATATGCGACGAGTCCGGCGCTTACCTAATGGCCGACATTGCGCACATCGCTGGGCTTATTGTTGGCGGCGTACACCCGAGCCCTGTTCCCTATGCGGATGTTATCACAACAACCACCCACAAAACATTGAGAGGGCCTAGAGGCGCGATAATTCTATGCAAAAAGCAGTATGCCGAGAAGGTTGACAAGGCTGTCTTTCCTGGCCTGCAGGGCGGGCCTCTCGAGCACGTTATAGCTGCAAAAGCAGTGTGCTTCAAGGAGGCGATGCAGCCAAGCTTCAAGGAGTATGCCAAGCAGATAGTGAAGAATGCCAAAGCGCTTGCGGATGAGCTCATGGCGCAGGGCTTCAAGCTTGTTTCAGGTGGAACTGACAATCATCTCATACTGATGGATTTGACGAACAAGGGAATTACTGGAAAGGAGGCGCAGGAGGTGCTGGACAGCGTGGGCATAACCGCAAACAAGAATACCATTCCCTACGACACGCAGAAGCCGTTCATAACAAGCGGTCTGAGGCTTGGCACACCGGCTCTAACAACAAGAGGAATGAGGGAAAGCGAGATGAAGGAAGTGGGGGAGATGATTGCAAAGGTGCTTGGAAACAAAGGCGATGCAGCCATGCTTGAGAAGGTGAGAGTAGAAGTGAGGGCTCTTAGCGAGAGATTCCCGCTTTACAAATCCCGGGGTGCGTGAATGAAAATAATCGATGGCACTGCAATTGCGAAGGAGATGCTTGACGAGCTGAAGCTTCAGATAAAGGAGACAAATCTTTCCCCGAAACTTGCCGTCATACTTGTTGGTGACGACCCAGCCTCAAAAATATATCTTAAGAGCAAGGAGGCAGCATGCTCACATGTCGGGATAAAATATGAGAAGTATCTGCTTCCTAATTCCGCCTCCCAGGCTGAGCTCCTGGAATTGATTAAGGAGCTCAATGAGAGCGATGTCAATGCAATACTGCTGCAGGTTCCGTTGCCGAAGGGAATTGATGAGGGGACATCCCTTGAAGCCATAGACCCTCTTAAGGATGCTGACGGGTTCCACCCGATAAACCTTGGGAGGCTCCTCATTGGGGATGAGTCTATAGCTCCAGCCACTCCTTCAGCAGTTATAGAAATCCTCAAGAGAATAAATGTCGAAATTTCTGGAAAGCACTCTGTTATTGTGGGGAGAAGCAACATTGTCGGCAAGCCACTTGCAGCAATGCTGTTGAACAGAGATGCAACGGTGACAGTGTGCCACAGCAAGACAAGGAATATGGCAAAAATAACAAGAGAAGCAGATATTCTTGCAGTTGCAGTTGGAAAACCACACTTCATAACTCCCGAAATGGTGAAGGAAGGTGCAGTTGTAATTGATGTTGGCATAAACCGGGTAGGAGACCGCACTGTGGGGGACGTGGATTTTGAGAAAGTCAAGGAGAAGGCATCAGCAATAACCCCGGTTCCTGGGGGGGTTGGCCCAATGACTGTTGCCTGCCTTATGAAGCATGTCTTCCTGCTCGCCCTTGCCCAGCGAGGCTGATTCTTATGAATTATACAGAATCTATGAAATACCTCAATAGCTTCGGGAGGTTTGGCAGCAAGTTCGGCTTGGAAAGAATAAAGGAACTCTTAAGACTACTTGGAAACCCCCAGGATGATTTCAAGTCAGTCCACATAGCAGGGACAAATGGGAAAGGCTCTGTTACTGAGATGGTGAGCAGCATCCTTCAGGAGGCGGGCTTCAGAACGGGCAGGTACACTTCACCTCATCTTGATGATTTCCGCGAGAGAATTGAAGTGGACAGAGCATTCATCCCAAGGGAGGCATTAACCTCGCTTGTTGAAAAAGTCAAGCCCATCATCCCAGAAGTTGAGAGAAAAGCATCCCACCCAACTTTTTTTGAAGTGACAACTGCAATTGCGTTCAAGCATTTCTCTGAGAAAAAGGTTGATTACGCAGTTGTTGAGGTTGGCTTGGGGGGAAGGCTTGATGCGACAAATGTCCTCGCTCCGGAAATGTCAATTATAACCAACATAGGACTGGAGCATACTGATATTCTTGGGAAAACAATAGGCGCAATTGCACATGAGAAAGGAGGTATAATAAAACCTGGCATTCCGGTAGTTACTGCAGAGAGAAAAAGAGAGGCGCTGGAGGTTTTTGAAAACATATGCAAGGAGAGAGGTGCGGAGCTTATCCTCTTGTATAAAAATGCAGTTATCCGTAAAGTGAGGTGTGATTTGACTGGTTGCGCATTCAATTTGAGAACAAAAGTGAGAAACTACGATAAACTGAAGGTGCCGCTGCTTGGAGGGCACCAGATAGAGAATGCAGCATTAAGCGTGCTTGCCGCAGAGCAACTTGGCATCGAAGAAAAGTATATCCGCTCGGGCTTGCAGAAGGCAAAATGGCCCGGAAGGCTTGAAATAATGCAGAGAAAGCCACTTCTTGTCATGGACTCCGCACACAACCCGCCTGCAATGAGAATTCTGAGGAATTCCCTGAAGCTTTTCAAATATGACAAGCTTATTCTTGTCATCGGTGTGATGAAAGACAAGGCAATAGGTGATATACTCAGAGAGATAGCACCTGCCGCAGATTATATAATAATAAACAAGCCAAACCTTGAGAGAGCGGCGCAGCCAGAAGTAATAATGAATGAAGCAAAAAAATACGGAAAACAAGTCAAAATTGTTGAAGATGTCAAAGCTTCTGTTAAGTATGCAAAATCCCTAGCAGGAAAGAAGGATATGGTGCTGGTAACCGGATCCATATACATGCTCTCAGAGGCTAGGGCAAATAGAAGGAAGGAAAGACTGGCGCAGTGATGAAGATTTTTTAAGCTGTGTGAACATAAGCTATTCATGGGAAAAATACGCATTGGCGTGCTTGCAAGCGGAAGGGGAAGCGACTTCCAGTCTATAATTGACGGAGTGAAGAGCGGGAAGGTCAACGCCGATATACGCTTGCTTATCTCTGACAACCCCAACGCCCAGGCACTGCAGAAAGCAAAGGATAACGGCATACCTGCCTTCTGCATAGAGAGGGGCAAATACCTCTACAGGGAGGAGCATGACAATGCAATAAGGAAGAAGCTTGAGGAGTTCAACGTTGAACTTGTTGTGCTTACGGGCTACATGAGGTTGATAACGGATAAGAAGTTTTTGGCAGATTATAAAGGGAGAATAATAAACATACATCCGGCACTGTTGCCAGCATTCCCAGGAACCCACGCCCAGAAGGATGCATTCAATTATGGTGTGAAAATATCGGGGTATACCATTCATTTTGTTGATGACTCTCTTGATGGAGGACCAGTGATATATCAGGAGGCAGTTGACATAAGCAACTGCAAAACTGAGGATGAAGCTTCAGCAAAGATACTGGAAAGGGAGCATGTCGGTTTGCCTATGATTATCGACTCCTTCTCAAAAGGAAGGTATATCATAGAGGGCAGGAGAGTCAGGTATGTGCCTAATCCCTAGTCGTGAACAATACATACTTTGGGTCTATCCTCAAAGCTCTCAAATCAACCCTGCTTGAAATACTGTTCAGTATTGTGTTCACTGCAATGTAGGAAATGCTTATCCCAATTGCAAAAGAGATTCTCTCAAATGCGGTTATTGGTAAAAGTGTTGTCCACACCTCTGCAGGTATGCTGAATGCGTAGAGGAAAGCCACTGAGCCGATTGCATGGGCGGTGAATGTTGCCCCAAGGCTTCTCAGGAAGAGTTTGTCCTCCCAAAGGGCTGCTGCAACCGGTATTAGCCAAAACAGCGAGTAATACCACGCCTGCCTGCCAATTGGGTTGAGCACAAAGAGCCCCATGCACACAAGAGGAACTATCACTCTGCTCTTGCTCTTCGAGCCGAAGTAGAATGCTGCGAACATCATGGGAGTGAATCTTACCAGTGTTATTGGGTCCAGTGCCTTTCCGGAGATGAGGAAGTTCAATACCTCTACAAACAATACTGAAACAACTCCAAGAGTGGTATTGAAGATGCCTGCCCCCATTGGGCCTATGAACTGGAAGAAATTGAAGCTCTGTGATGGAACTCCGAGTATAGTTGAGAACTTCAGCTGGTATGCAGCAACTGAAATTATCGTGAACAACGCAAGAAAAGCAAATTTTCTAGTCTCCATCCCAAACACCTCCAGCAACTAAGTTTAAAATGATAAAATATAAATACTCATCCTTTTCTCGAAACAATTTCTTCATAAATTCTTTTCATTTTCAATGCATCAATATCCAGCAGAGGGCTCTCAGAAATTATTGTCCCGTCAAACCCATTCTCAACAATCACTTCTGCAAGTGGCTTGAACGGCGGGGAGTAAGCCTCTCCAATAATCATGTGGTGCTTCTCCCCCTTATCTCCAAAGGCAACCTCGCTGAAGTGCGAGTGGAAGTTCTTCACGGAATCTTTTCCGAGCCCATTCTCAATTTCCGTGAAAATTTTCAGGTAATCCTCCTTCTTCTTCAGAAAGCCTCCATACCTTGCGTGTATGTGGGCAAAATCCACAACAGGCTTTGTCATCTCCAGTGAAGCAGACAGTTCAATATTCTCAGAAAGAGTGCCGAACTGAGTTCCCTTCCCAGTAGTCTCCAAACCCAGCCAGACGCTGCTTATTCTCTCCTGCTTCATTCTTGCCAATGCTTCCTCTAGGGTTTTTCTTACCAACTTCATTGTCTCCTCAGGGTTCCTCCCCATGTAGAAACCCGGGTGGAGTACTATGACTCCGGCACCGAGAACTTTCGCAATTCTGGCAGTATTGAGTATATTCCTCAAAGTTGCATCAATCTTCATCTTCTCCTTTGCGGCGCAGTTTATCCAGTAGGGCGCATGGGCGCTTAGAGAAACTTTGTTCTTCTCAGCATTTTTTCTCACTTCCAGTGCCATGTCATTCCTCATTTTCACTCCTCTCACAAACTCGCACTCAAAGGCATTCAGCCCTTCCTTTGCAGTATAGCCAATAGCTCCAGCAGTATTCCCCTCAAACTCCATTGGTATGCCCGCAGGCCCCCAGCGCATTCAATCCCTCAGAAAACAAAGAACACAAGAATTACAAGTATAAGCATGAATGCCGCCCATATAGGGAAATTCCAGGCGATCACTTTGCTGCCATCTAGGGGAGGTATCGGAATCATGTTGAAGAAAGCCAGGTACAGGTTCGTGTAAGTCCCAAAAGCTATAAACGCTTCTGCCAATGACATTGCTTTTGGGTTCTCACCAAACCCCACTCCTATTCCCAATGCAATAAAGAGGAAGAGCATTGCTAGGAAGCAGTTCGTCAGTGCCCCTGCGATGGATATGATGCCGTTCTGCCTCCTGCTTAGGTAGTTTGAGTAGATGAGCACTGCCCCGGGAGCTGCAAAGAGAAAAGTCCCATTGCTTATAAACCCCATAACTAACATGAGCAGAAGCCCCTCGGGCCATGCCTTGAAGAAAGCTTTTGCGCCATAGTGATTTGCAACAAACCTGTGGGCGAGCTCATGCGCAACAAACCCCAGGCCCACCGTTAGAAGTATTATGGGGAAGTACCCCAGCCTGCCAATTGAGAATGCAACTGCCAGAGCTATAACCGAAACAGCAATATCAAAAATCTCAGTAGTCTGCACTCACACCACCCGTATCTCTCTTTCAAGAATCTTGACTTTAGCAGGCGCGAGAAGACCTGCGTATGAAACTACCACGCAATCCTCCTCACTTCCATCTCTGAATTTGACTTTTATTCTGTTGCCTCTTCTCCCATTACTGCTGGCAACAGCATTCGAGCGTGCAGGGAGCATGCTGAAAGGAAGCTCACTCTCGGAAATTAAAACCACGACTGCATCTCCGCTTCTCACTCCTCTTATGCTTGGGTACGCAAAAGGCATGAGCATCGCCAAGCCGATATCAAGGGCAAGCAGCTTCAGCAGGAAATCTATACTTGTAGGTGTTACTGCGTAGACTATGAATGCAGCTGCCGTGAAGAGCGCAAGCGCCTTGAAGAATAGTCTTACATCTAGCATTCAACTACCTGTACATTGTGTCTTCCTTTCCAACGAACTTCTTTATTTTCTCAAGCTGGTGTTTTGTTATACTTGGTCTAACCTGGCCCAGCGCTTCTGCGAAGTGGGTTGCCTTGACATCTTCAGAGCTGCTCCTTATTGCAAACATGCCTGCCTCCCTGCATAACCCTTCTATATCTGCCCCCGTGTAACCCTCAGTTTTCTTTGCAAGCTCATTCAAATCAACATCCTTTGCAAGCGGCATTCCCTTGGTATGTATCTTAAATATTTCAAGCCTCATCTTCTCATCAGGCGCTGGGAGCTGTATAACCTTGTCAAACCTCCCAGGTCTCAGCAGGGCAGGGTCTAGTATGTCCGGCCTGTTTGTTGCTGCGAGCACAACAACATTCTTCAGGTTCTGCAGCCCGTCCATTTCCGTAAGCAGGGAGTTCACTACTCTCTCGGCAACCCTTATCCCCTCATCAAATCCGCCTCTGAAGCCTGCCACTGCGTCTAGTTCGTCTATGAACACTATGCATGGAGCAGCCATCCTGGCTTTTCTGAAGAGCTCCCTCACTGCCTTCTCGCTCTCTCCGACCCATTTTGAGAGGAACTCAGGCCCCTTCACAGAGATAAAGTTTGCCTCGCTCTCTGTTGCAACTGCCTTTGCGAGCATCGTCTTTCCCGTACCTGGCAATCCCACAAGCAGTATTCCTCTCACAGGTCTTATGCCCATCTTTGTGAACTTCTCAGGGCTCTTCAGGGGCATTTCAACAGCCTCTTTCAGCTCTCTTTTCACCTCGTCAAGCCCCCCGACATCCTCCCACTTCACGTTGGGAATTTCAACGAACACTTCCCTCAGAGCAGATGGCTGTATGTCCCTCATCGCATTGAAGAAATCGTCACGGGTAACCTTCATCTCCTCAAGAATCTGGGGTGGCACAAACTCCTCCTCAAGATTTATTTTTGGCAGTATTCTTCTAAGCGATTTCATCGCAGCCTCCTTTGAGAGCGAGGATAGGTCTGCTCCAGTGAATCCATGGGTGACATTTGCCAGCTCATCTAGATTTACATCTGTGTCAAGAGGCATATTCCTCGTGTGAATCTGCAGCACCTCCTTCCTTGAATTCCTGTCAGGCACGCCTATCTCTATCTCCCTGTCAAATCTGCCCGGCCTTCTCAGCGCCGGGTCTATGGCATTGGGCCTGTTGGTTGCACCTATAACTATAACCTGGCCTCTCGCTTTCATCCCATCCATCAGAGCAAGGAGCTGGGAGACCATCCTCTTCTCAACCTCCCCACTGACCTCCTCCCTCTTTGGGGCAATTGCATCTATCTCATCCATGAATATTATTGCAGGCGCATTATCCTCAGCCTCCTTGAAAACCTGCCTCATCCTCTCCTCACTCTCTCCAACAAACTTGCTCACAAGCTCAGGACCCGCTATATATATGAAGTGCGCCTCGCTCTCATTTGCAACTGCTTTTGCAAGCAGAGTCTTGCCGCATCCGGGCGGTCCGTGTATGAGCACTCCCCTCGGAGGCTCTATGCCCAATCGTTCGAAAAGCTCAGGATGTCTCAAAGGAAGCTCAACCATCTCCCTTATCTTCTGAATCTCCTCCTTCAAGCCTCCAATGTCTTCATAGGTCATCTGCGTTATCCTGCCTGCGTTCTTCACCGGCTCCTCCTTCAGCACAAGCTCTGTCGCCTCGTTTATCACAACTATGCCCTGGGGCTGAACAAGAGCAACTACAAGCGGGAGAGGAGTTCCGAACACTCCCACGAATATTGTGTCTCCCTTTGAAACTGCCCTGCCGACGAGCCTTTTCTTGACAAACTCATCAAAGCCAGGCGAATACCTTATTGGCTCGCTTGGAGAAAGTATGACTTTCTTAGCCTCCTTCGGCTCCGCCTTCCTGACGAAGACCTTGTCTTGCAAGCCCACGCCCGCATTCTGCCTCAGGTAGCCGTCCATTCTTATTATATTCAGGCCCTCATCCTGGGGGTGTGCCTGCCAAACAACTGCGGCAGTTATCCTCTTCCCCTTTATCTCTATAATGTCGCCCGTAGTAACTTCAAGTATCTTTCTTGCCCGGGAATCCATCCTCACTATGCCTCTGCCTACGTCATTCTGGTATGCTTCTACAACCTTGAGTTCAATGCCATTCGCCACCATTCAAATCACCCTACCACGAGCTCTCCTCTTCCCTGGGGAAGAGCTCTAGTTATATCCTCTTCAACTATTCCTTTCTCACAGAGTTTCTCTGATAAGAGTTGAAACAGCTTCTTGGAAAGGTCGCCTTTTCCAACTCCACCAGGTTTTATCTCGAAATACGATATGAAGCGCTCCTTGCCGCATCTCGCGGGTGTGCACTCAATACCGCTCTCAGTCACTCCAATATACATCTTTAGCTCGATGTTTTTAAACCATTTTCGGTCCCCTTTTATCACAAAACCTCCTTTTGGAACGTACTCCCCGTGGGAATGCTTGCTGACCTGCTCCTTTCCTGCAGCATACACATCCACTGCGCCAGCTCCGTCCTTCCAGGCGCTGGAATAGCTTGCTGCAAACTGCGCCGCCTCCTCCAGTGTCTTCTCGGGCGCGCCGGAGCCGTTCTTAACAATGACAAACGGAGCGCCGTGCACATCCGCATGCATGAACATATCCGCATCCTCAAAGTATTTTGAGTAGAGCAGCTCATTCTGCCCCGAATCCCTTCCCCCGATGACAAGGAATCCCTCGCTGCTTACAAACCAGTGGAACTTCTCATACCACTGCGCCTTCCTTTTCACCCTCGGCTTCTTCTCAACAACAGCCTCAAACTTATCCAGCTCCTTTTTTGTTTCTTCAATTGCCCTTTCAGTACCTTCTACCTTCTCCTTCATCCTCTTTCCTTCATCGTAATATCTTGCGGCATTCTCCTGCGCGCTGCTGTTCAGATCCAGTGTAAATTTCACAGCATTCTCCTCGCGTCCTCGATTATCTTCCTATGGTCAAACCCAATTGACGGAAGTTCATCCAGCTTGAACCATCTAATCTCCTCAATCTCCACATCACCCTTCATTTCTTTCGAGAGAGGCTTTGCAATGAATGCAGCAGTGATTGTGCCTCTGGGGTCCCTCTTCGGGTCGGAGTAAATGCCTACAAATTTCACAAGCTTAATTTTTACTCCAGTCTCCTCAAACGCCTCCCTCCTGCAGGCTTCCTCGACAGTCTCCCCCTCTTCAACAAATCCTCCCGGAATAGCCCAGAATCCCTTGTAGGGCTCAAATTTTCTTTTGACTAGGAGAACTTTCCCTTTTTGGATCATCACTGCGTCCACTGTTGTTGGCCTCATTTTTACCCCACCCCTCCTTGCTCT
>JACCLF010000053.1 GCA_013425405.1 Microcaldota archaeon
CTTCCAAAGATGAGGGAGGGAGTTGTTGCCAGAATCCCAATCTCTGAAGGCTGCGCCTCATGCTGTTCCTTCTGTGTGACAAAACTTGCAAGGCCAGTGCTGCACAGCTATGATGAAGGCGCAATCATACGAGAGATAGAACGGTGCGTGGGAGCAGGCTTTAGGGAGATAAGACTCACCTCAATGGACACAGGTGCCTATGGACTTGACAAGAAAACAGACCTGGCGTCACTGCTGGAAAGAGTTGACAGAATTGAGGGAAAGTTCCTCACAAGAGTGGGAATGATAAACCCCGAGCATGCCGTGAGGATGTTGCCGGATTTGATTGAAGCATTCAAAAGTGACAAGATATACAAGTTTCTGCACATGCCTCTCCAGTCTGGCGATGAGGGGGTGCTCAGAAGCATGAACAGGAGGTACTCTCCGCGTGAATTCATGCACGTTGCTGAGGAGTTCAGAAAGGAATTTTCAGAGCTCACGCTTGCAACCGACATAATAGTTGGTTTCCCAACAGAATCTGGTGAAGCATTCAGTAGAACTATCGATGTGATAAATGAACTTAAGCCGGACGTGGTGAACACTTCTAAGTTCTTCCCAAGACCCGGGACAAAGGCTGCAAAGATGAGACTGCTTCCAGACGCCGTTGTTGCAGAGAGGAGCAGGACGGTAAGCGCTCTCTGCAGAGATATTTCCTTGAGAAAAAACAGGCAGTTCATAGGCAAGGAACTTGAGGTTCTGCTCACAGAAATGGCGGGCAATTGCATGGCGGGCAGAACTCGTTCCTACAAACAGGTTGTTTTAAATAAAGGAAAACTGGGAGAGTTTGTGGACGTGAGTATAAAAGATGCGACAGTGTGCTGCCTCAAAGCAACAGCTTAATATCCAAGAGTTTATATGTATACTAGGTAATACGAATGAGGAAGCTTGCCATCTTGTTTTCGGTGCTGTGCCTTATGCTCGCTCTGCAGTCAATTAAAATAGTCTCTCCGGGCGAATCAACAACAATAGACTTCTCCATAAGCAACCCATCGGGGTCATACGAGTTCTGTGTTGACAGCATTCTGGTTCAATTCACAGACCACCTGGGAGACATAAAAGTTGTCACCCCAATGCCGGTTTATCCAAAGGTGTGCGTATGCCCCCCAAGTGACAATAGCAGCTGCCTGAGCTATGCGAACGCAGGGAAAGCCTATGGACAGTCCCTGGGATACAAATACGGCTCCTCTAATATGTTCGGATTACGGTTCAATATAACCATAGACCCGAATGCTGCCTCATCGCTGGTATACCCCGGCGTAGAGCACAACTATGACCTGCATTATTCATACAAATTCGTTAATTGTCAGATGGGCTGCTGGTTTGAGAACCCGCAGCAGGAGTCCTACACAGGTATTATTTATGTCCACGGACTCACCCAGAACGAAATAATAATGGCTCAGGGTGGAGCTCCAAGCGAGAAGCTAGCAGCGACTTCACTCTCAGATGCTCAGCAGTACATATCGGATGCATTCAATGCAATTGAGCAGGCCAACAGCACCATAGAGTCTTCCGCGACTGCCCCCTGCGTCTCTACCTCAAAAGCATATTCCTACCTCTCAGATGCAATGAACTACTACCCCACAGCCAAATCCTACCTACTTGCAGCGCAGGATGCATACAATTCTAAAAATTATGATGCGGTGAAGTATAATGCAACAATCGCCAAGCAGCTTGCAGTGCAAACTAAAAATGAGGCGGACATGGCAACAAGTTTCATACAGGCTGAGCTCCAGAGAGTTGAGGCAATATCAAACAAGATGACGCAGGCGAACCTCTCGGTGAGCTATTCAATTGAACTGGAAAGGCAGGCCAAAAAAATAGGGGTGAGTTCAGATGGAGCGAATTCCTTAAACTCACTTGCCTTGGAGTATGTAAACAAAACAGATTCCGCATGCAAAGCCGGGGCGTATGACATAGTTGTGAACTCCGCAAATAGCGCCATGGATAAGGCAAATTCCGCAAAACAGATTCTGGAACCGCTTGTCAGGGATAAGCTCGCCGGAATGTACGGAACATACATAGAAAATTTGAGCAAAGCCAGGGCTATGATCGGGAATCTGTCTGGCAACTACGGCAATTTTACAATTGACAACCTGACAGACTACCGGGATAATATACAAAATGGAAACTACACCGACTTTCTGATATACATGCAATCTCTGCCATCCACCGAAGCCATAGTGGAGAAGACAGTTTCCGGATTCGCAGGGCTGAACCAAACCATAGAGATGATGCAAAACATAACAATACTTTCCGAGAAGTACCATCAGGAAACCAATTTATCTGAAGTAAACCTCCTGCTCCAGAATTCGGTGAAGGAGCTTTCTATCCGTGACTTCAACCTATCCCTCAACCTCACCAATGAGGCTAAGCTGAGGCTCATTGCGATGGGAAACGAGTTGGGCAGCAGAATAAGTCAAATAGAGAATGCAAAAACATTGATTGAAACTGCAGGCAGCACCATGGCTGACGTATCAAACGACACGTTTTTTATCCTCAAACCAGATCTATCAGAATCAGAGCTTGCGCTGAGTAGAGCAAATGGCGCACTCTATTCCCAGCCAGATAAGTCGGCCAGTTTCGCAATCCAGGCAAGGGTGCTTGCAATAGAGCAGAGGAGAAAAACGAATTCGATAAAGCTGGGCATTGCAGGAGTAGTTATCATTATAATCATACTCGCTGTGATAATAAGCAGAATAAGAAATCCTTTCAGAATTAAAAGAAGACCATTCAGAGAAAGATGAGGTGCGTCTATGCTGAGAACCCACTATGCATGTGATGTAAAGCCTGGCATGAAGGGAGAGAAAATCTCCCTGGCTGGCTGGGTGCATGAAGTGAGGGATCTGGGCAAGGTTAAGTTCCTCATATTGAGAGACAGGACAGGCTTGGTTCAGGTCACGGGAAAGAAAGGTGTTACCGATGATGCAGTGCTGGACAAGATGAGCCTAGTCAAGGAGAGCGTTGTGAGGATAATCGGCACAGTGCGCGAGGAGAAGCAGGCTAGAGGGGGAGTTGAGCTCAGCCCAATTGAGATCGTTGACTTGAACCCAGTTGAGGTGAAGATACCTTTTGAAGTTACCGGAAAGGTTCCTGCCGATTTAGATGTGCGCCTCAACCACAGGCAGATTGACATGAGGAGAATGGAGACTAGCGCAGTTTTCAGGGTGAAGAGTCAGATGCTGCGTTCCTTCAGGGAGAGGCTGTGCCAGCTGGGCTTCACAGAGATAAACCCGCCCTGCATAGTTTCCGCTGCAACTGAAGGGGGGACGGAATTGTTTCCTGTCGAGTATTTTGAGAAGAAGGCTTTCCTGGCTCAGTCGCCCCAGCTGTACAAGCAGCTCGCAGTTATAGGCGGCATGGACAAGATATTCATGACAACCCCTGTTTTCAGGGCTGAGAAGCACAACACCACAACTCATCTGAACGAGCTCATCTCTCTGGACATTGAGATGGGGTTTGCCGATCACAATGATGCAATGAATGTTCTGGAGGATGTGATGAAGCACATAACCTCTGATGTTCTCGGCAGCTGCCCGGAGGAGCTCAAATTGCTCGGAGCCAAGCTGGAGGTTCCGGAGAAGGTTGAGAAGCACACCTACACAGAAGTTGTGGAACTGCTCAACAAGCATGGAGAAAAAATGACATGGGGAGCGGATTTCAACAGGGAGCAGGAGTCGAAAGCCGCAGAGCTGCTGGGGGAGAGTATTTTCTTCATAACTGAATGGCCCACAAAGAGCAGGGCTTTCTACTCAATGCCAAAGGAGGACGACCCCAAAGTTTGCAATGCATACGATTTGATGTACGGAGGGCTGGAGATAGCATCTGGAGCGCAGAGGATACACCTGCCGAAGTTGCTTGTGGAGCAGCTCACTTCAAGAGGGTTGGACCTGAAGGAGTTTGATTTCTACGTCAATGCATTCAAGATGGGAGCTCCGCCGCACGCGGGCTGGGCCATTGGGGCGGAGAGGCTTGCCATGAAGCTCTGCAACAGGGATAACATACGGGAATGCGCCCTCTTCCCGAGGGATAGGAGCAGACTAACCCCCTAGGGGCCTGCGTTAGCAGAAGCGAGCGGGAAACCCCGCACTCTTCAGAGGTGGGATGAAAGCGAATATAAATGCTGCACGCAATATACTCATAAGGGCTACCGAGGGGCACTCGGGAAGTAACGCCTGCAATTCCGTAATGGAGAGAGATGTTGCATTGGCAACGTCAATGAAGCAGGAAGCCCACACCCTTTAGGGGTGGGAGCATGTCACTTATATATAATAAATGTTGAATAAACCTATCAGGTGATAAGTTGGTTGAAACTGAAGTGATACAGCATAGTATTGAGGCATTCGGGAAGAACGCCAAGCTTGTGCTATTTTTTTCGGTACCATTCCTGCTGGCCTTTGCCATACCGCTTCTTTCTCCAATGCCAACCTACATCTCAATAGGTGCAACATTCCTCAGAACAGGCAGCATGTTCATAGACCTCACTTACTTTGATGTAGGGCTGATATTCATAAGCTCCCTTGCCTCCCTTTTCCTTATCTCATTTGCCCTAGTTTCAATAAACCTTGTCATAAAGTCGCAGAGAACCATGACGAACATAAGGACAGAGGTGCTGGAGGGCATAGAGAAATACACAATGACCATATTTCTGCTCTACACAATCACCCTTGTGCTCTCCCTTGCAGTGCTGCTCCTTTTCCACGAGTACCAGCTTGACGATCTGGCAACGCCGCTCTTTTCATTCCTGGTATCGCTGCCTCTCTTCTATGCTCCCGCAGCCGTTGTCATAGATGAGCTGAGACCTCTCGAAGCAATGAAGATGAGCCTTTTCATGATAAGGAGAAAACTCCTTCTCTTCGTGCTTTGGCTCCTTGTAGGTTTCATCCTACTTTCAGTTATTGATGAGATATTCATATTGCTGCCGCCTGTCCTCAGAGCTCTCATGAATTCATTTGGCATTGCAATTGATGTTAACTGGGGCAGGTATGTCGTACTGGTGCTCAATTCAATGCTGGTTATGCCTTTCCTTGTGATACTGCAGACACAGTCATATCTCACAAAATATACAATACTCAAGTGATGCCCTAGCATGTCTATTCAAAGAAGAATCACATGGCCCCTATGGCATACGCAGTGTATACAGCTGCGGCAATTCCAATAATGGGGAGGGCATAGCTCATAATTATCTCCCCTCTGCTCCTCTTAGCGTATTCCCTCATTCTTATCTTATATGTGTAGAAGATTGCCTGCAATAAAAAGAGAAAAATCGGCAGAGCAATGAAACTGAGAATATTACTAGAAACGAAATCTGGAAACCTAAGTGCGGGGTCGAGTGCAGAAAACAGCTCCCCAGTCATATACGCGAACAGGAGCAGTATAAGGGTTACCGAAAGCCCTCTCAGCAGATACACGGAGAATATAACCCTCGGGTTATCAAACTCTAAGGGTTTCTGTTGGATGTGTGAACCTTCAAATGTTTTCATAAGATACCTCAGTACTAGTATTTGGAATGATCTATATTTATCGTTTTCTGAGAAATAACAATTCAATAACTGTTCTAGTACACTTATAGAAAGGTTTATATATAATCTAGCATACAACCATAGGTATACCGTATACACTCCACTCCGGAGTAAAAAATGAGGTGATGTATAATGAAGAAATATATGACGACTTTGCTGGCTCTTGCCTTGTTTGCAGGGCTGGTATCAGCAGCAGCTGTTACCCCGACAACAATGGCAGTTCAGATAGCAGCTGGATTGTGCAGCTTTAAAATACTGGTTGTAGGTGTACTGCCAACCCTTGCCCTGATACTGTTCCTGTTTGCAGGGTTGTCCTACGCAGCCGGTCAAGCGTTCGGTGCTGAGACCAAGGCAAAGGCACAGGGCTGGGCAATGTCTCTCTTACTTGGAGGGATAATTGGTATAATCCTAGCAGTGCTGGCTCCAATACTGGCAAGTATATTCGTCGGTATGGCAACTGGCGCTGGCTGGGTAGCAGCAGCTTGCTAAGCAGCCAATCCTTTTATTTTTTTTATTTTATTTTTATCGGATGGTTAAGGAATATAAATTATATCCATACTGCAAGCCACATGAATGCTTCCAACCCATGCTGACAATCTTTTGAATGATGTCATACCGGATAGTGTATAAATAACTAGGGTCAAGGCGGATGTGCTTTTAGGAGTTCTGCCAGCGAGACCTGTTTTACCCCTGCGGCACAGGCAGGTGTTCTCCATCCAAGGCTGCGGTGTGCTTTCAGGAAATTATGTGCAAAGAAG
>JACCLF010000058.1 GCA_013425405.1 Microcaldota archaeon
TGACTTCCATTCTCGCTGAGAAGACAAAGGATCAGCAGAAAATCAGCGATGCAATTGAGATACTGAAGAAATACAACTCGCACGAGTATGCCCGGAAGCAGGCAGAGAAGCTTATTGTGAAAGCAAAAAAAGGGCTGGAGAAGCTGCCTCAGAGTGAGGCAAAGCAGAAGCTGTTGGAGCTTGCTGATTTCTTCATAAACAGAGAATTCTAGCTCATTTTATCATTTCTGCAAATCTATCAAACAGATACTTAGAGTCCCTCGGTCCCGGGCTTGCTTCCGGGTGGTACTGAACTGAGAATACTGGAAGCTCCTTGTGCTTTATCCCCTCAACTGTTGAATCATTGCAGTTTCTGTATGTAACAATGAAATCTTTTGGCAGACTTTTCTCATCCACGGCATAACCGTGATTCTGGCTTGTTATGTAAACCCTGCCGCTCTCCAACTCTTTTACAGGATGGTTGTTGCCCCTATGGCCGAACTTCAGTTTGAATGTCCTTCCGCCAACTGCATGGGCAATTATCTGGTGGCCAAGGCAGATTCCAAACATTGGCAGTTTTTGAATGAGTTTTCTTGCGGTATTTGCTGTATACATAAGCAGTTCAGGATCGCCAGGTCCATTGGAAATTACAATTCCATCGGGCTTCTCTTTCTCAACAATCTTCGCAAGAATGCCGGGCCTGAGAGGCTCAATATATACAACATCCGCAATTTCATGGTCAGTCTGTATTGTTGCGGGGTTGGAGTTGACTAAAACAACCTTGACTCCCTCCTCTCTGAGAGAGGTGCATGCCTGGGAGCCTGAATAATCGAACTCTGCAGCCTGCCCTATGACAATGGGACCGCTGCCTATCACCAGCACCTTCTTCAGCTCCTTTCTCTTTGGCATTTATTCACCTTCAGGCAGCACCCCAGCTAGCGCACAAAATAAATGGCATACGCGTTTCAGAAGCAGAAGTCCCGTTTTCCTTGCCTGCAAAAAACCCACCAGAACTTTGTAGACTGCTCTTTTTAAACCTTCCCTCAACTAGGCAAAAAATACCAGAATCTTAGGAGTTTACTTCTTGATATTGTGCTTGGCTAAGAACTCCGAAATAACCTGCTCTATGCCATAGCTGCCCTTCTCCTTCAGCTCGTACCTTGCTCGCACCATCGGCTTATTGACAGTCAAAACTCTCCTCAAATCAATTGGAGTCGCAGAGAGCACGGCATCGCAGTCTGCTGCATTTATTGTCGCTTCAAGCTCGCTCACCTGCTTCTTGCCGTATCCCATTGCAGGAAGAACCTGGCTCAGGTGGGTGTATTTCTGGAAGGTTTTCTTTATTGAGCCTACTGCATATGGACGCGGGTCTATTATTTCCTTCACCCCTATTCTCTTTGCAACAACATAGCCAGCTCCGTACTTCATCTCACCATGTGTTACAGTGGGCCCATCCTCAACAATGAGCACCCTCTTCCCCTTCACCATGTTTATGTTGTCAACCGTTATCTCGGAGTCAGCCTCAATTATCCTTGCCTTGGGATTGAGCATCTTCACATTGCTCTTGACAAGCTCTATATTCTTCGGCTCTGCGCTGTCGACTTTGTTTATCACAACAATATCCGCAAGTCTAATATTCGTTTCCCCGGGGTAATAGAGCAGCTCATGCCCCGCCCTGTGCGGGTCTGCCACAACTATGCTCAAATCCGGCTTTATGAAAGAAGTGTCGTTGTTCCCCCCATCCCACACAATAATATCTGCCTCCTTCTCAGCCTCCCTTAGAATCTTCTCGTAATCAACTCCTGCAAACACAACTGTTCCGTTGTCTATGTGCGGCTCATACTCCTCCCTCTCCTCAATTGTCGTCTTGTGCTTGTCCAAGTCCTTGTATGTTGCAAACCTCTGCCAGATCTGCTCATTCAAGTCACCGTATGGCATCGGGTGCCTTATTGCAACAGGCGTCAAGCCCTTCTCCTTGATGACTTTGCACACCTTTCTTGAAGTCTGGCTCTTGCCAGAGCCCGTCCTCACGGCGCAAACAGATATAACCGGCTTTGTTGACTTCAGGAATGTCCTCTCGCTTCCGATTATCTTGAAGTCAGCACCTGCGGCATTCGCTATGCTCGCCTTGTGCATAACATCAATGTAATTCAAGTCACTGTACGCCAAATCCACCTGCTCAACATTGTGTTTCTTTATCAAATCAGCAAGCTCGCTCTCAGCATATATGGGAATCCCCTTCGGGTAGTTCTTTCCCGCAAGCTCGGGCGGATAAATCCTGCCCGCTATATCCGGTATCTGTGCAGCCGTGAAAGCCACAACTTCATACCGGTCGTCATTTCTATACAACACATTGAAGTTTTGGAAATCCCTTCCTGCTGCACCCAAAATTATTACTCTCGTTTTGTTCGCCATTAGCTCACCAATATCCTTCCTCCAGAAAAGTTATTAATCCTACCTGACCGGTAAAGAATATTAACTCCGGATGAGCAAATTCATGCATGGAAAAGGAGCTGCCGGCAAAAGGAGATATCCGGGAGGCAGTTGCCCCCTACGGACCCAAGGAAGTTGAAAGCAGGCTAGCCTCCAAGCTAGGCGAGAAGAGAATGGAACTTCACAACGCGGCTCTGAAAATCGTAAACCCCGAAAGGAAGGACCTGACGGTTTTCTACCCCTCTCCCGGACCGGATGTTGCGAATGTTCTAGCTGCCACACGTGCAACTACAATTCATCTGGCTGATAAAAATCAGCAGACAGAGTATATAACAAAGGAGATAAACGACATAGGGGGGCACGTTCAAAAAGTCTCCCCTTCAGAAAATAAAATTGAGATAGAATTCGAGTGGGACGGCAAGAATAGAAGAGTCATCTTCCACCAGATTAATATTGACAAGAACAACGTTGATAAGCTGCTTGCGGATGTTGGGCAGTATGATGTCTACTTTGAGAAGAAATCACAGGGTTTGAGCAGCGACCCCCAAATCACGGAGAAGTTCATGGGTAACCTCAAGACCGGCGGCCATGCGATTTTGGATTATCGGGCCGATAACCACATAGGACTTGAAAAAGAGCCTCTTGACAGCAAGTACAACGGGGAGGATTACCAATATGGGGACGGCCGCATGAGAATCCACCGCAAACGCAGGAGCGTCCGCAGCGCAGCGCATATAATTCACTTTAACAAGGAGTTCTCAAAAACAGTCTATAGACGCAATGGCGGGTATGGCGGTGTGGATGATGACGCTCTAGGGCGTTTCAAGGATCCCAAGGACGGATACGGGAGTGATCTCATCAAATTGAAGGCACTTTACAATGCCATACCGGAAGAGAATAGGGAGGAGAAGGCCAGCATAAAGGCTGAGATGATAAAAGAGCTGTACGACAATGAGATAGACAAATCCATGATTCAGGGTTCCCCTCAAAACATCCAGGGACAAATTGATTTTTTGAGAGGTAAGAAAGCGCTTACATCAGAAAAATACGGGGAGTTGATGGAAGAAATGCGCAATTACCGTGAGCCGACAGAGCAACAGCTGGAGAAATTCATAGAAGAAGGAAAAAAAGTCTTCAAGGAAATCTTCCCAGACTAGGTTTAGGCAGCTCCCTTCCCAGGCTTCTTCTTTTCCTCAGGAGCCATCTGCACTCTCACTATGGGCAGCTGCAGCGGAGGAGTGAGCCTCACTGGCTGCACTATGAAAGTTCCGTTAACGCCGCACGTATAATTTATAGTGTTTATCACGAGCTCTGCAAAATCATCCGGCACCTTCTTGGACTTCTTCCACATGTCGTCTATCTCCTTTGCCCTGCTCTTGTCCTCGCTTGCAAACAGCACGCCGGTTATCTTGAGATGCCCTATCTTGTCCTCGTAATCAGCCAGGAATGTGTACTGAATCGTAATTGCATCCCCTTTCACCGCAACATCGTCAATTCCTATGTTTATATTCAGACCCGCCACATTCCCTTCCTTCTCTCTCTTTGCCTCGACATAGACAATCTTTCCGCCAGTTATCATTTGCTCACCTCAAATTTCTATTCTGTCCCCGACTTTCATGATAATCGGTTTAACCTTATTGCTCTCAATCTCCCTTGCAAACTCACTCATGTTCTGCCTTATCCTCTCATGTGTGTTATAATGCATAGGTATAATATATCTGCAGTTAAGCTCCTTTGCAGCCTTGTATGCTGAATAAGTATCCATTGTATACGTGCCTCCAACGGGAAGCAGTGCGTAATCAACTGTTATGTCAAACATCCCTCCAAACTCATATGTATCCCCGGCGTGGTATATGCTCTTTCCCCCTTTCTTTATTATGTAGCCCACGGGGCAGGATGACTGAGGGTGGATTGCCTGGACAACCTTCACCTCAACTCCTTTGACAACAAACTCGTCTCCCACGACTGCTTCCATCTTGTTCCCACTTGGAATGCTGAGCTCCCTCAGCACGCAGTTGGGGGCAATAACCAACGCACCTGTCCTCCCCACAATCTTCTCAACAGTATCCTTCTCGAAGTGGTCCGCATGCTCGTGAGTTATGAACACCAAGTCTGCTCTATCTATCTCCTCAGCCCTTATGGGAGCCTTCAAATCCCTCTGCAGCCCCCTTCTTTCGCTATTATCTAGGAACAAGTCTATGTAAATGAGCGTGCCTCCAAGCTCTATCTCAAATCCGGAATGCCCCAGGTACCATATGGAACCCATTTTCTCCCAAAAGTATAACTCAGGTTGAAAATTTAAATACACATGCTACATAACCCTCTTATGCGAAAATTATGCATTCTGCTGGCATTAGCCCTGTTCATGCCCTTCCTCGGAGCCAGTTTCTACGATGTTTCCCTAAGCGTTACAATGAAAATCAATACCAACGGCTCTGCTCATGTCACGGAGAAAGTGATGCTCTCCCTTGACACTAGCTCGGAGGACCTTTACAGCAGGAGCATCTACTCGAGGGAACTCACAATAATGGACTGGCAACAGATAACAAACAGCCAGTACCTGCGCCAGCATATCATCTCAAGCGTGGCTGCCAGGAACATGAGGATTACGCCAGAGGACGTGAGGCCATTCGCCTATGGAAGCCGCTCGGGAGCAAGCATAAAGCTCGAATACGACGTCGACAAAATTGTCGCAATCAACCAGACAGGCCCTAGGACACTTCTCTACGCATTAAACAGTTCAGCGCTGTCATTCCAGCCATCTCCAAGCGGGGAGGTGCTTCCAAGGAACAACGATTTCACCATAATCATACCTCCTGGCTCGGTGGTTACGAGCATTTCGCCAGACCCGACCCAACCTGCAATCCAGAGGGACTACGCGGACCAGGTGAGAGGGGTGAGCAATTTCACGTGGAGTGGGACAGTGTCGCTCATGGAGTTCAAATTTGCCTTCACAAGAGAGGAGCCCATGGACGTTGAAGTCAGGAATTTCTTCGAGAATCTGGAAAGCATGGCGATAAGCATCATGCTCTCCGCGCCAGGAATTGTGCTGATGCTTTTCGTAATTCTTGCAGCGGCTTTTTTCGTTCTCAGGACGAGGTAGTCTATGCTCCATCAATATGAGAAGGCAGTACTGCACTCACTAAAGAAAGGAAGTAAAACTCTTGAGCAGCTTGCCAGCGATACAAATCTCAACAAGGATTCCGCAAGCAGGGCAGGCTACTGGCTGAAAGAGAAGGGCGCGGTGGAGATTCATGAGAGCATAACCCCGAGCTACGAACTTGGCGAGGAAGGGAAAAAATTCCTTGAGTCAGGCTTTCCTGAATTCAACCTAATAAAAAAACTGAAGCAGGGAAAAAGCCTCGAAGGGCTAAGTCTAGATGAGAAGAGGATAGGCCTTCCATGGGCAAAGAGGAACGGTTGGGTGAAAATTGAAGGCGGAAAAGCAGCTGTCAGCAAGGAGGGAGAGAAGGTTTTGCAGACCGGGCAGGTTGAGGAGAAGCTGCTCAGGGAGATTTCTGGAGGTAAAACTCCAGGCAAGGAGTATTCGCCAGTCATAAAAGTGCTGCTGGGCAGGGGGGATGTGCTAAGAAACATTGAGAACAAACAGCTTTCATTCTCCATTACAAAAGCAGGAGAGAAGCTTGCAGAGGAGGCGGGCACTGAAAAGGATGTCAATGTACTGACCAAGGAAGACCTCACAACAGGAAAGTGGAAAGGGCTTAAGCTGAGGGAGTACAATATTAATTCCCCTGTTGAGAAAATATTCCCCGGCAAGAAGCATCCTCTGAGAAAAGTTATTGAGAGGATAAGGAAGATATTTATAGAGCTCGGCTTTGAGGAGATGGATGACAGGCTTGTGGAGTCCTCATTCTGGAATTTCGATGCGCTCTTCCAGCCCCAGGACCATCCCGCAAGAGATTTGGCTGACACATTCTACCTCTCCTCCCCGGAAACCATTCCACTTCCAAAGGATGACGTTGTTGAGAGAGTTAAGAAAGCCCATGAGGAGAAGTGGAAGTACAAATGGGACAGGAAAGTTGCGGAGCAAGCCGTTTTGAGAACCCATGACACCGCAATTTCTCCGCAGTATCTGCTCAAAGTTAGGAAAGGGGAAAGGAAGGCGCCTGCAAAGTTCTTCACTGTTGGCAGGGTCTACAGGAATGAGGCAACCGACTTCAAGCATTTGAGCGAGTTCTACCAGGTGGGGGGGATAATTGTTTATGAGGATGCGACATTCAGAGATTTGCTTGGCCTGCTGAAGGAATTCTACAGGAAGCTTGGCTTTGAGCAGACCAGGTTCTTCCCAACCTACTTCCCATACACCGAACCCAGCGTGGAAGTGGAAGTCTACCATGAAGACAGAAAGCAGTGGCTCGAGCTTGGAGGCGCAGGAGTATTCAGGCCGGAAGTATGCCTGCCAACTTGGGGCAAATACCCTGTTCTTGCGTGGGGCTTGGGGTTGGAAAGGCCAATAATGCTCATGATGGGCCTGAAGGATATACGACAGTTCTACAGGAATGATATTTCATGGCTGAGGGAAGCAAGGGTGTGAACTTGGCATCAGTAACTTTCTCAAAAAATGAGCTGGAAGCTCTTCTCGGCAGAAAAATTAAGCTGAGCGAGCTTGAGAACGCCCTTCCTTCAATGGGAGTTCCGGTTGAAAATGTTGATGGAGAGACCCTCACAGTGGACATCACTCCAAACAGGCCCGACCTTCTCAGCGTTGAGGGAATTGCCAGGGCATTCTCACTATTTGCTGGAGGGAAGGCGAAGCAGTACAGCGCAAAAGACTCCGGCGTCAAACTGCATATTGACGATTCTGTTTTACCTATACGGCCTTTCATAGTTGGAGCGCTTGTGAGAAACGTGAAGCTTGACGAGCGCTCAATTGAATCGCTCATGCAGCTTCAGGAGAAGTTGCATGAAACATATGGCAGGAAAAGGAGGAAAGTCTCCATAGGTGTGCACAACTTCGATGCAGTTCAGCCTCCTTTCTACTACAAGGCCGTTGAGCCTGAAAGCTGCTCCTTTGTCCCGCTTGACATGGAGAAGAAGATCACGCTTTCAGAAATACTTGAATTGCATCCCAAGGGAATGGAGTACAGCATCATACTTGAAGGATGCAGGAAATACCCACTGCTTGTTGACAGCAGAAACCAGACCCTTTCATTCCCTCCTATAATCAACGGCGAGCTGACACGGGTGAGCGGGAGCACAAGGAACATTTTCATAGATGTCACAGGCACAGATGCCAATGCAGTGATGGATGCCTTGAAAATAACGGCCCTGGCACTTGTTGACAGGGGAGGGGAGCTCTTCACTGTTGAAGTTGTAGGAAAGAAGAAGCTCCAAACTCCTGATTTGGAGTGCCAGCTTGAAGAGCTGCCGGTGGAGAAAATAAACAAGATGCTCGGCATGAACTTCAGCGAGGCGCAGCTACTCAAACTTCTTTCAAAAATGGGCTACACAGCTGCAGGCAGGAAACTCAGGGTTCCCTGCTACAGAGCTGATGTCATGGGCTGGGTTGATCTGGCTGAGGATGCCGCAATTGCCTACGGCTACAACAACTTTGAGCCGTCCCTGCCAAACTTCTTCAGCATGGGGCAGGAGAAGCGCTCAGAAATTGTTGAGGGCCGGGCAAGAGAACTCATGACCGGGCTGGATTTTCTGGAAGTTATGTGCTATAACCTCACCAACGAACAGGAATGCTTCGGGAAGATGCTTCTTGAGGAGAAGCCGCATGTGAAAATAAAGAACCCCAAGGTAGAGGAGTTCACAATGCTGAGGACGTGGATTCTGCCTTCGCTGCTCAAAATTATTTCAGAGAGCAAGCAGACAGAACTGCCAATAAAGATATTTGAGATTGGCGATGCAGTTTCTCTGGAAGGCGCTCATGTAAATGAATCCAGGCATCTCACATGCGCAGTATACGACTCCAAAGCGACATTCAGCGGAATAAAATCCATTGCAGATGCTCTTATAAGGGAGATGGGCTGGGATGTTGATATAAAGGAGGCTGAGCACCCCTCTTTCATAAAAGGCAGGGCTGCAGAGCTTGTCTGCAATAAGAAGAGAATAGGTGTTTTGGGAGAGATACACCCGCAGGTTTTGAGCAACTTCGGACTTGAGCAGCCAGTTGCACTGCTTGAAATAGACCTCACTTATTTTTTCTAGCTTTTGACGCAGCTGCCTTCCCGCCAGCCATATACTCCATCTCCTCATCCTCAAACTCAAAATAGTCCTGCAGCTTTTCAGCATTGCCGCTTTCCTTGCAGAAAAGCTTTATGAGCGGGAAGAAGAGTTCAACTGCATCCTTTGATGAAACGTGGCATTTTCTGCCTATTTTAATCCCAATTTCACGGTTCATGGCCCTCTCTCCCCTGCTTCTGCTGAGAGCGCTTATTATCCTCGGAAACTGGTACTTCACAAACTTGTGGTACGGCTCCTTCTTTGCGAGCGCAACCCCCGCGGTTTCCAGAACGTTTGAATAGCGCATGAAGCCCCAGTACTGGCGCCTTACAATTCTACCCTCAAAAACATCTGCTCTGGAGAGCCTTTCAAACGCCTCTTCAATTTCCTCTGGTTTCTCGTACTCCAGTGGAATGTTCTCCTCAATCCATTTTGCGAACATCTCCCTGTCATCAACCCCCCGCAGCACCTCATTTGCTTCCTTGTAGCTGTCGGCTTTTAGAACAGCCCGAACGGAATCAAATATGTTTTTCTCCCTGTCCCTGTACCCAACAACCTCGGCAGCACCAACCCCGCCCTCACCAAGAGCCTGCACATCGTTTATTGCAGACCTCAAATCGCCTGAGCTGTTGTTTGCAATATTTGTCAAAGCTTCCTCTGAAACGTTGAGGCTTTCCTTCTCGGCAATCTTTTTCAGCAGAGATGCAATGGTCCTTGAGTTCACCTTTCTCATGGGCAGCAGGTTGCAGTAGCTTTTCAGGGATGCCAGCGACGGCTTCCACACATTATTTGCAGTCAAAATGACCGGCTGCGCAGCATCTTTCAGCAGCTCAATAATCGCCTTGCTCCCTCCCCTATCGGCTCTCTGCAGCCCGTCAACCTCGTCAATGAGCACAAGCCTCCTTCCTCCAAAAAGAGTATTCGAGGCTGACGCCTCCCCGACGATTCTCCCCACGCTCTTCTCATCCCTCAAATCGCTGGCGTTCATCTCAACAACCGGCCAGTTCATGGTGCCAGCCAGAGCATAGGCAAGGGTGCTCTTGCCAACTCCCGGGGAGCCGCTGAGCAGTATGGGCTTCCCAGCATTGTCTCTCTCCCAGTCCATCGCCCACCTTTTTACTCCTTCAACAACCTCTCCGTTCCCTGCGAACTGCTCGAGGTTTTTCGGGCGGTACTTATCACTCCAGAGCATAAGGTAATTAAGTTAAAAGAGTAATAAATTCGTATGCTCATTGGAGTTGTCGGCAAAACCAATACTGGCAAGTCAACATTCTTCGCAGCCGCAACGCTGGTAGACGCAAAAATTGCGCCATTCCCATTTACAACAATTGAGCCGAACCTGGGGAAGGCGTATGTGCGCTCCCCTTGCCCCTGCAAGGAGCTTGGTGTGAAATGCGCCCCAAGGAATTCTCTCTGCGAGAATGGCACAAGGCTCATACCCATAGACCTCATAGATGTTGCAGGACTCGTGCCGGATGCACACCTTGGGAAAGGTCTAGGCTTGAAGTTTCTTGATGACCTGCGCGCAGCCGATGCGCTCATACAGGTTGTTGATGTCTCCGGGACGACTGACTCGGAAGGAAACCCAACGGACTTCTACGACCCTGCAAATGAGATAATATTTCTTGAGGAGGAGATGAGCCACTGGATAGCGAGCATAATAAAGAGAAGCTGGAGCAAGATAAAGGGCAAAGGAGTAGATTCAATTTCCGGCCTGCTCTCAGGCTTGAAAATGAAAGAGGAGGATGTGAAGAGGGCAGCAACCAAGCTTTTCCTTTCAACAGAGGAAATCAACTGGAGCAATAAGGACATTCTGGCTTTCTCAAGGGAGGTCAGAAATGTCTCAAAGCCGATTCTCATAGCGGCAAACAAAATAGACCTTCCCTCTGGGGAGAAGAACTACGAAAGCCTGAAGGAGAAGTTCAAGGGCAGGATAATCATCCCAACATGCGCAGAGGCAGAGCTTGCCCTGAGAAGGGCAGACAAGCAGGGAAGCATACACTACGTTCCGGGTGACGCTGATTTCAAAATTATTTCATCTGACATGCCCGAGAGGCAGCTGTCCGCCCTGAACTTCATAAAGGAGAAAGTGCTAAAGAAATACGGCGGCACAGGTGTGCAGGGGCTCATCAACAGGGCAGCCTTTGATTTGCTGAACCTCATAGTGGTGTACCCTGTCGAGGATGAGGGAAAATATGCAGACCACTTCGGAAATGCTCTGCCCGATGCAATACTCCTCAGGAAGGGGTCAACTGCCCCAGATTTGGCTGCGAAAATACACACAGATTTGGCACAGGGCTTCATATGCGCAATAAATGCAAGAACCAGGATGAGGGTGGGCAAGGAGTATGTTCTGAAAAACTGCGATGTGCTGAAAATCGTCTCCTCCACCAGATAGGTTTAAATATGCTGTTTTACCACTCTTTACAGAGGTGGTATTATGCCAGAAAAGGATACCAAACAATCAGATGACAAGGGTCTGCTCTATGTGCTAATATATTTCTTCACATGGCTGACCGGAATAATCTTCTTCGTTATTGAGAAGGACAACAAAAAAGTCAGGTTCCACGCGCTCCAGGCAATATTCCTGGGGATTGTTATGATGGTTCTCAGCATGACACTCATACTGAGCATTGTAAGTCTCTTACTGTGGATATATGGGCTGTACATAGGCTTCAAGCAATCCCAAGGGGAAACTATCAGAGTTCCATATCTTGCCGAATACGCAGACAAGTACGTTTAGTTCATTTTTTTATTTTTATTATTCTTGTGTTACCTCTTCTACCTACTCCACCTCTTGTCTCCGCAGTAATTAGATTCAGTGAGGCGAGCATGCTTATGTAATTCCTTATGCTCCTGTCTGTCTCATCCTTGAATTTTTCATAGATTTCAGAGCTCGTAACTTCTCCTCTTTCCCTAATGAATTCATACACCTCCTTCTCCCTGCCATGCAGCTTCTCCTCAACTACCTCTCCTTCTCCAACCTCCTCAAAAGCTTTCCTCACATGCCCCTCCTCAACCTTCTCCGAGTTCTCCCTTTCGGCAATCTTCCCAGCCTTCCACAGCAGGCTTATTGCTAGCCTCGCATCCCCGTTGTTCTTCGCCGCCCTTGCGGCGCAGAGCGGTATCACCTCCTCAGACAGGCTCTCGGGGTAGAAGGCAAGCTTGGCCCTGCTTTTGAGTATATCCTTAAGCTCAATGGGGGAGTACTGCTTGAAACCAATCTGCTTTTGGACAAGGGAGTTCCTTATTCTCTGATCCAACTTGACAAGGAACTCATCGCTATTCGTTATCGCAACGACACCGAAGTCTGTTGAGAAGAGCTCCTTCGCCCTCGCCAAGTCATAGAGCACCTTCTCCTCATCACCTGAGCCTGCAAACAGCCTGTCAACCTCATCCAGTGCAATGATTGGAATCTTCTTCCCCTTTCTAAGCACCTCGCTTATCCTGTCGGTTATCTCATCCGTGGAGATGCCCCTTCTCGGGATGAACTCGCCAAGTGCCGATACTATGTTGTTGAGTATGGAGTGCCTTGTGCTGGACTCCCAGCAGTTTATGTAGATGGGAACTACCTTCTGGGAGTATTCCTGAAGCTGTTTGAGAACATACCTCACTGTAGAAGTCTTTCCAGTTCCGCTGGGTCCGAGGATGAGCATATTCTCGGTTTTCTTTCCCCCCGCAGCACCTTTCAGTCCGTAGGCAATCTCCTCTATCTGCCTCTCCCTGTGAGGCATGACCTCAGGCAGGTAGTCCGGCATAAGAACTCTCTCATCCTGGAAGATTTCCTTCTCTGCTGAAATTTTTTTGAAGATATTTTCTGCCATGCAACTCATCTATTCGTTTCATGGGGTTAAAAATGTTTAGGTAAGCCGTCCCTGGCGGAATATACTTATATATACTATATGTGATATACCCTCATGAAGCATACCCTCATGAAGCCCAAAATATTGTTTGTAATAGCAGCGTTGCTTTTTTGCATTGGTCTCCTGAGGGCTCCGGCTCTCATTCCAGTATCGATTGACGGCTGTCAGAATATCACCTCCTCAGGGAGCTATTCTCTTGGCAGTGACTTGGTGGGCGCCAATATAACCGCCAACAATCTTCTGACGACTGCCTGCATACTCATCTCAGAGCAAAATGTCGAGTTTGACTGCTATGGTCGCTCAATAACAAATGATGTTGCAGGCAATACTACGGGCATCCTACTGGACAGCCGCAATTCAACCTCGCTCACGAATGTCACAATAAAGAACTGCGTGGTATCAAATTACGTCTGGGATGTATACATATACAATTCAAGCAGCAGTCTAGTGCTGAACAACACTGCAAACCTCGCAGTGAATATAGGCTTCACAGCGCACAACAGCTCATCTGTAAACTTTACGAATAATACGGCGCGCAACAATCCAGGTGATGGGTTCTCCTTAATCAATTCCTTTTACAACATAGTGGACAACAACACAGCTTACAACAGCTCTTATGGATTTGTATCAAAGGATGATTCTGCGTACAACAATTTCACAAACGACAATGCCAGCAACGTCTCAGTTGGTTTCTATACATACTACTCCTACAACAACACATTCACAAGCAATAATGCAGGAAACAATACTTGGGGTTTCATAGCCAGTACGAGCTCCACCGGCAACAACTTCACAAACTGCACTGCATACGGCAGCTACTGGCACGGCTTTCTCGCACAGGGGGGTGCCAGCGATAACAATTTTGTAAACGACATTTCCTACGGAAATTCATATGAAGGATTCTATATAGCCGGTTCATCCTATAACAACCTCATAAATAACATCGCATACAACAACAACGAAGACGGTTTCTTGGTAGGAAACGGCTCAGCTTACACTGTGCTGACAAACAACACTGCGTACGACAACAGATACAGCGGCTTCGAGATAGACAACTCAAACAATAACAATTTGACGGGCAATCTATACAACCAGTCCCCCTACAACTCCGGGCTGCTTCGCTATGGGGATGGCTTCTACTTCCAAAATTCCTCAAATAATAACGTAGTGAATAACACAGCAGTAAACAGCTATGAAGCAGGATTCTACCTTTACGACAATTCCAACTCCAGTTCTTTCATAAATAATACGGCAATAAACAACTCCTGGGAGGGATTCATTATAGAAACATCATTCAATAACTCATTCACTAACAACTTCGCATATGCCAATCCGCAATTCGGTTTCGAAATATATTTGAGCTACGGGAATAACCTCACAAACAACACAGTGCAGGAAAGCGGAGTGTTTGATTTCTACATTGATGCACTTTCTTGGGGCTTTTTCCTAAATGCCACGCAAGGCGACCCCATCTTCTGCAACAACATCATAGAAAACCTCACAGGTTCTGGAGGCAGACCCATAAACTACTCCAATACTTCAGTGAACTGGAATGGCATAACCGCATCGGAAATTGTGCTCTGTCATGCTGACGGTTCAAATCTAACCAATGTGACAATACGCGGTTCAGATTCCATACAGAATAACGGTCTTCTAATGAGCAGTACAAGCAATACGGTCGTAGATGGTTCCAACTCATCCCGCAATATTGTCGGCTTTGCGGCATTGTCATCAACAAACAACAACTTCACGAATAACATAGCCAACGAAAACCTTTTTGCCGGGTTTGCAGATATCATTGGTGCGGGAAATAGGTTCGCCGACAACCTGGAATCTGGCAGCATTGAGGGCGGTTTCTTCGTGTTTTTCAGCAACAACTCGGTGTACACAAACAACACGGCACATGACAACTACATGGCTGGCTTCGCAATTGTTGAAGGTAGCAACAACACCCGCCTTACAAACAACACAGCGTACAACAACTCACAGGTCGGCACGATGGTTGACAGCGCTGATTTCACAACGATAACTGGCGACCATTATTACTCCAATGATGTGGATTTTGCAGTTAACACAACCTTAGAACTAGCACCTCTAAACCTTTCAGGGGTTATTTTTGACAACCCACTTGGAAACTACGAATATTACACCAACATATCCCTGAACGATGTTGTCCAACCTGACGAGTCATATGCAATATCCTGGAGCACCAAGCCTACGGACGACCCGCCTTTTGAATTGTCATTCTACGGCAAGTTCATCAACATTCTGGCTCCCCCAGGCACAGCAATAGACAACATTATTTGGCATTGGAGTGATGCTGAAGCAGCAAGCCGCAATGAAGGCACATTGAGAATTTACCTGTATAAAGGTTCCGGTTGGCAGAACCCACCCGGACAGAGCATACTAAACACTGTGAATAATCAGTTAAGTATATCCAACCTTAATGAATTCGGGGTGTTCGGGCTGTATGAAATGGAACAATTTTCTCCATCCTCGGGGGGTGGGGGCGGATGCTCCAGTAGCTTGAAGACATCAGTTGAGACAACAATATGCCCCGACAATAAAGTCGTGATTCTCCTTAAAGATACACTCAGCAAACCAATGGGAGGGGGACAGCTGGTGACGCTCACAAGCCAGGGCCAGACCTTCATTGAGCATACCAACAGCAGCGGGGAAGTCAGCTTCATACTTTCCCATAGTGGTAGTTACACTATCGGTGGAGTTGCCTGCGACTACTCGTTCAATTATGAAATGTGCAGAACAGGTTGCACTTCCGATGATGATTGCGCTGATAGCCAGTACTGCGCAAGCGGCGAATGCAAGCCTGTCGGGTGCCCCTGCGGGCAGATATCAATCCATTCCTGCCATCCATACGCATGCTGTGCTGATTCTGACTGCACTGCAAATTATAAATGCGTCAACCACGAGTGCAAGGCTTCTGTAGCGCCAGAATGCAGTTCAAACAGCGACTGCAAGGATGACCAGTACTGCAGCAATGGCAAATGCATTGTCGTACAGCTTGGGACATGTGGCTATATTACAAATCACGCCTGGCACAACTATGAATGCTGCAATGATTCGGAATGCCAGAAAGGCAGTGCATGCATAAACAACAGTTGCGTTACTTACAGGATAGTTACGAACCCGAGCGGGTTTGTGGGCGCCCAGCATGAGGCTTGGGTTCTTCCCGCGGGAGAGTACAGGCTCAGCATTACGACACCGAAAGGAGAGAGTAAAACAGTTGGCACCGACGCAACTGGCCACGCGATATTTGTGCTTGAAACAGCAGGGATATATTCCGTGTCACTAGCAAAGGAGCAGGCCTCGGTAAATGTTTCCGTAAATGCCGTAATCAAGCAAAACCAAACTTCAACACCTGCGGGAACACCTGCAGCGCCGCCAGACTTGTGCCTGCCAGGAGCAATAATAGGGATAATATTACTTCTCGTCATAATTTACATAATATACCGCAGAAGATGAAGCAGAGCATCCAGAATCCTAGAATGGCATCTCTTCAAGAGCGGGAGTGTTAAAAATGCAATTCGCAGCAGACTTTCACATACATTCAAAATACTCTAGGGCAACGAGCCCAGGCATGGATGTGGAGAGCATAGCAAAGTACGCTAAGATTAAGGGCATCCAGCTGGTCGGCACAGGCGATTTCACCCACCCTCTCTGGCTGAAGGAGCTCAAGGAAAAACTCAGGCCGCTGGGCAACGGGCTATTTGACTATGACGGCACATTTTTCATGCTCAC
>JACCLF010000015.1 GCA_013425405.1 Microcaldota archaeon
TCGTGCTGAAGGGAAGACTGTAACTTGACCCGAATGAGCGCTATTTCAGGGTCAACGCCTTCCAGATTGGTAATGTTCCACATTTGACGTGTTTCGGCAGGGCTAAGGGTACCGGAAAAGAAGCCATGTTTACGGGCATTCCGGTTGCCTTTCTGGCCACCGCGCTTCCTCTTAACCTGTGTTGGGTTTACAGTCAGGTTCTGGGAAGCCTCACCTGCGGGATTTGACTTATCAGGGTAGCGCACGAATTCTAAGCAGAAATTAGCATGAATTCTTCATTCCAGCAAGGGGAAAATGTCACGTCTTCCCCGAGTGGAGATGACAAACAAATTCCAAATGCCGAAATCCAAATGATAAACAAAGTTTAAATGTCAAAGTTCAAGGGACATGCGGCAGGGCGAGGGACCAGGGGACGGTTGATGGTTGGATTGTTAGATGGTTGATGGTTAAATGGTTAGATAGAGGCTGGAGATTCGAGGTTGCCAGCTGTCTGCCGTCGGTTGACGGGTAGCGACTGACTCCTCACTACTAGTTCGCAGCGTGCTTTCCGAGCCGCAGAAATAGATACTGACTTCCCTCTCTATTGGGGTGAAGTGTTTCCCCGGCGTCAAGCCGGAATCTATGTGTGTGGTCGCCCATATAGACACCGGTTTTATAGTTCTATGACTCCCCAAAATTGAGATGGCAAGCAAATGATAATTCAATGCCCAGAAGGCGAAAGGGCCTTCGTTTCTTCGCTAATGAAGGAGAGGTAATCGCTCACCCCCTTCTTTAGTATGTGGCTGTTTCACCACTTGGTAAAACGGCCATAGATAGTGAAAGCACTTGACATTAGTTTCACTAAATTGTACAATTTCACCATGCGGTGAAATGACCACCTAGGGTGAAATCAAATGAAAGAACAGGAAATCATAATTAGAATTAAAGATGAGCTAGAACGAACTTTTCGTGGCATACCCTTCATAGAGTTGCGTCATTCTGTAATGCAAGCATCTTTGCCAGGTGTTCAGGTTGATCTCCTATTAGAGCTTAAGATTCGGGACAACCTTCAAAAAGTGATAGTGGAGGTTAAATCTCTGGGAGAACCCAGGATAATAAGGGCTGCTATCCAGCAACTCAGAGAATACTTGGACCGGACGGAGAATGCATACCCTGTCGTAGCGGCACCCTACATCAGTGACGATACGGCCCGGATTTGCAAGCAGAACGGTGTGGGCTACATAGACCTAGCAGGAAATTCCTTCGTCAACTTTGACCAGATATACATAGAAAGAAAGAATTACCCCAATCCGGCAATAGAAAAACGACAGGTTCGCTCTATCTTTAGCCCGAAGTCAAGTCGCATTGTGCGAGTAATGCTAAGTAATCCTGGACGATCATGGCGGCTTCAGGAGCTAGCGAGGGAAGCCAAAGTAAGTCTTGGCTTGGCTTCTAGGTTAAAGGCGCGCCTGCTTGATCTGGAATATGCCTCTGACAAGGAAAATGGCTTGACCCTTAGCCGTCCTGGCGAGGTTCTCAAACAATGGGCAGACAACTACTCCTTCCGAAAGAACAAGGTGAATGACTACTTTAGCTTAGACGACCTTAAGAAGTTAGAACGCAAATTCTCGCAGTATTGCGAAGGGAGAGGTATTCCCTACGCATTGACCCTCTTTTCTGGGGCTGCCCTGGTAGCCCCCTATATGCGTTACACAAGGGGATTCGCCTACGTTGGCAACAGTATTCGAGAAGTTGCGGACTCGTTAGGATTAAAGCAGGTTTCCTCAGGACCTAACTTCAGCATACTGGAGCCCTATGATGAGGGCGTTTTCTATGGCAGTAGGGAAATTGGTAGTATGAGAGTTGTCAGCGACGTACAGCTCTATCTTGACCTTGTCGGATTCAAAGGCCGTGGGGAGGAATCCGCTGAATTCTTGTTTGAGCAGAGAATAAAACCGCAATGGTGAAGCAGAGCGATTATACCCCACCGGAAACCCAGGCCTGTCTATCTGTGCTGGTGGAGGTGATGACGGTCTTAGGCGAATTTCGGGATAACATTGTACTAGTGGGAGGAAATGTCCCGCCTCTCTTGATTAAGTCTGCTGATGTAAAGCACCCCGGTACGATGGATATAGATCTTGCTATAGATAACAGACGTATTTCCAACGATACCTACCAGACAATTGTTGAGACCCTGAAAGCTGGAGGTTATTATCAGAAGGAAGGTGAACAGCCTTACATCTTCTACCGGGATTTAGGCACTGAAACAGGGAAGAAGACCACGGTAAAGATTGATCTTTTAGCTGGCGAATACGGCGGTACGGGGGGTGGTCATCGTCATCAGAAGATACAGGATGCTCAAGCTAGAAAGGTCAGAGGGTGTGACCTTGTTTTCAGCCATCCAGTGAAAGTGAAGGTAAGAAGCAAGTTGCCAAACGGTGCAATACATGAAGTAACAGTCAAGGTACCTTCAATCGGTCCTTTCTTGGTGACGAAGGGGATGGCGTTATGGGGCCGCATCAAAGAGAAGGACGCCTTTGATATTTATTACTGCTGCCGCCATTACCCTGGTGGTATAGCAGCCTTGGTGCGAGATATAAAACCTCTTATGAATAATAAACTGGCCAGGGAAGGCTTCGGGAAGATCATGGACCGGTTTAGGCATATTGACGCTCTAGGACCGACGGGAGTCGCGGACTTTCTGGAATTGGAGGACCCCGAAGAGCGCCTGCGGGTGCGAAGAGAAGCATTCGAGCTTGTATACAAACTGATGACAGAACTGGGCATTGAGCCTTTCTCGGAGTAGTGAATGCACGCATCGCAGAAATGGAGCAGGAGGGGAGCGAGCACAGCAC
>JACCLF010000031.1 GCA_013425405.1 Microcaldota archaeon
GGGGAGAAATACATCTTTCCCAAGTCCGAGAGGGTAGACCCACTTGTGCTCAACGAGGCTCAGCTCAAAGGCCTTCTCGATGCCAAGAAGCTTGTTCCATGCCTCTCAGTCAAGATAAATCTCGGTCCCGCTTACATAGAAGAAGCCTGCAGGAGGGCAAAGCTTGACCTGGAGAGAAGTGCGAACTCCCTCACCGACAATGAACTTGGAGAGCTCTTTGCAGGGTTGATAGAAGTGATGGAATACGTGAACAAGCCAGAGCCGACAATTTACATCCGGGAAGGAGTCTACGTTGACTACTCACTCTTCCCGTTTAAGAAATATGAGGGAATGGACATGCTACAATTCAAATCCCTCTCAACATTGCTTGATGACTTCTACTTGCACTACTCCGAAAAGGAGGAGAAAGTTGATGGGCGTAAGCTGAAGATAGAGCTTAAACTCAGAGAGCAGGAGAAAAGCCTGAATGAATTCAGGGAAAAAGCAAGGGAGAGCAAGGAAATTGGAGATGCGATATACCAAAACTTTGACAGGGTTGAAGCAATACTAAACTTCATAAGGGAGAGGAGGAAGATGTCTCCTGATAAAATAATGGAAGAGCTGAGAGAGAAGATGGTCGAGGAATCTAAGCTAGTTGAAAAAATAGATATGAAAAAAAGCGAAATTATTCTAAATCTATAGGATTTCTCTTATTCTAAGTACGATTTTTCTCTCATAATTTTTTTATTTCGATAATCTGCAACGATTTTCAGGTCTTTTTTCATTCTTTCAATATAGCAATCAATATTATCCGAAGTCACTCTTTCACTGTAACTGATTTTTTCCTTAAAAATAGAATAAGCATATTCGCCGACATCCTTTGATCTAATCTGTAAAACTTTTAGGGCTTCTCTATTTGGAGTTCTAATAATCAGGAAGACATCCTCTGGGAATACGAACTGGATATACCATTCAGGTGGTTGCTCCAAATATCTTATTTCCAGATTGCCCATGTTCTCTATATTCTCCCCCAGCGTTTCTATCATTAGCATACATTCTTTGTACGCTCTGTCAACGTTTTTATAGATGCTCATTGCTTTCGAAAACGGCCCCTGAATATTGAGAATTGATAAATATGTGACTTTAGGTCTTTTTTTAGTCAGACATATCTCTCTCAGCAACTTACTAAACCCATCTCTACTCATTGCACTAGATAGCGTATCCGTATAACAAATACTTGGAAATCTACTTATACAATAATACCTGTCTGCAGTTAAAATGATTTTTGAGAGAATCTTATAAAACGTGGGAGAATCTACAATACTTAATGAAATTTTTGATGACGAACCCCACATACACATCTCCTTACTCTATACACATCCCCCATATAAAACAATAGTACGTAGTCTCATGTCCCCTAATCATTTCGATAAAAAGTTCTCATCAGCTCGAATATCAATTTTTTGCTGTTTAACTCACCCATATTTTATATCTTATTGAGAAACACTTAAATATGGATTTGACCTACCTCTCAAAGCTCCAGGGCATCGGGGGCGTTATGAAGAGCCGACCAGAGGACTTCATAGTAGAGGAAATAACCCAGGAAGGTGAAATTCTTGAGCTTGACAAATCTTCTGAGAAGCAGGGGGAGGAGGGAGATTTCACCTATTTTGTTCTGCAGAAAAGAAACTGGAATACTCTGCAGGCTCTGAAAGAGATTGGGAGGAAGCTTCGCTGCGGACTGAAGAGGTTCGGCTATGCTGGCGTGAAGGACAGGAATGCAGTTACAACCCAGCTGGCAAGCGCATTCAAAATAGACTCAGTTACCCTGCAGAATCTCCATATAAAGGATATCAAAATAAACGGCGCATGGAAGGCGAAGGAGAAGATTAGGATTGGCGGTTTGCTGGGCAACAGATTCAGAATATCTGTCAGGGAGGCTGCTCCTGATGCTGAGAAAACAGTCAGAGAAATATATGAAAGTCTTAATGGGCTTGCTCCAAATTACTTCGGTGAGCAGAGGTTCGGCAGCATGAGAAAGAACACTCATCTTGTAGGCAAAGCAATAGTCTCGGGCAATTTCAAAGAGGCAGTCATGAACTATCTCACCTATGTGGATGAGGGCGAGAGAGCCGAGAGCAAGGAAGCCAGGAAACAACTCGCTGCAGAAGGCGATTTCAAGAGAGCCCTGGGGTATTTCCCCTCATACCTCCTATACGAAAGAACGCTCCTCAACTACCTTTCCTCATACCCGACCGATTATGTAAATGCAATGAGAAAGCTCCCGAGGGGGCTCTCCCTGATGTTTGTTCACGCTTACCAAAGCCACATGTTCAACACAGCATTGAGCAGGAGAATTGCAGAGATGGGAACCTCCCTTATGTCCGGAGATTCAGTCTGCAGAAGGGATTCATTCGGCTTTCCCGAAACAGAGAAGATTGAGAAAGTTGAGAATGTAGCTGAGGCAGAGGAGAAGCTGTGCAGAGGCGAGCTATTCCCAATGCTGGAAATTGTAGGCTACGAGAGCAGCTCCATTGGAAAATACGAAGCCGCAGTCATGGAGGAAGAAGGTATAAAAAAAGAGAATTTCCTTATACATTCATTCCCAGAGATAAGCTCAAAGGGTTCTAGGAGGTGTATGTTCGTCCCGCTCAAGGATTTCAAGTTCGAATATTCCGAAGGAGTAGGGGTGTTTACCCTCTCGCTTCAGGCAGGCGCATATGCAACGGTTGCAATGAGGGAGTTTATTGACAGGTGCAAATAGATGAAAAGAATCGCAGTAATCCTATTCCTTGTATTCATTCTGGCTTGGATGAACCAGGTGCAGAAGATGAACTGGGTGAACTTCAACTGGTTCAACATACCGAATCCGGAAGAGCTCTACCTTCTGGAGTATCCCAAGAACGTCTCCGGAGAGGTAATGCATTTTGAAGTATACTCAAGCAAAAAGTACCCCTGCTCAGTCTTCATATGCAATGCGACTGTCGATAAAACCCTTACGGAAGGTTATAATACCATAGAAGTTGGCATGGAGAGCTGCGGAAGCGATACTCAAACAATTCTTCTCTGCGGCGAATCCCTGGTTCGCTTCTACTCCCACAGGATAAACAGCAGTTTTTCAAATGAGAGCATTGATGCAAAATTCAGCGCAGCCACAAACAAGAGGACTTTGAGACTTGATGTAAATTTCACTTCAAAACTGAATGATGCCGCTTACAAAAACTTTGAGGTTAAGGTGGATGGCAATTCCCTGCTGCGCCCCACTTACCTCTTTCGGAATGGGATCTCAGAATCGCATGAAACTGAGGAGCTGAGCCTGGAGCCGGGGCAGCACACAATTGAGCTTAGCTATGCCGGCAGAACCCTCGACACCAAAAGCGTGTCAATTGACGCCCCTCCTTTTCCCTACATTGATGTGGTGAATATCCTTCTTTCCGCTGCAATTGCACTGGTGGTATACCGAGAGTATTCAACAGACTGGCTCACTTCCTTCCTGCTGTTCTTTGGGGCCTCCTTCTCGGCACTTGCCCTACAGCTTCAGCTTCATAACAACCTGGGCTTCAGCGAATGGATTGTCCCGTTCCTGCTTGCACTTGGAGTGGTATTGCTGTGGAATTCCAAGAAGAAGCAAGCTCAGATTGATGTTTTCAAGGCGGTTAGAAAGGAAGCAATAATATTCGGAGTAGTATTCACCGCAGTAATAGCTGCACTCGTGCTTAAGTTTGGTCCAGTAGACTGGTGGGGAGCATACTACTACAGGAATGTCCAGACAGCCCTTGAAGAGGGCAATACGCTGTTTTACGACAAGCTCAGCTATCTTGGCAGGAACTTCACCTACCCGCCGGTATTCTTTCAGATAGCCAGCGAAGTATCATTGCTTCTTGGGCAGTACAACTATGAGTCAATAAGGCTGCCCTTCCACCTGCTTGCAGTTTTTGTATATTCGGTTTCGCTGTACCTGCTCTTCAGAAAGTTCAAGAGATGGCAGGAGAGGGTTGCGGGAGCAACCATATTCGCAACCCATGCATTTGTCATGATATTTTCATCCACAGTGACTCTGCATGTGCTGGCATACTCATTCATGAATCTGTCGCTGCTTCTCATGGAAAGGAAGGAGAATATGCTGAAAATACTTTCTGCGGTCTTCCTCTCCTTTGCCCTTTCCGCCCATCCAACATGCATCCTGCTCTTCCCCGTGTATGTGTACGCAATGGGCCTCTTCAAGATCGACTGGAAGAGAATCAGTGATGCCGCAGTGATACTTATATCCGCATCTGCCATCTCGCTCATATTCTACATGCCCATCTTCATGAGAAATGGCCTTCCCTACGAAACTGCCCCAACTCTGTGGGGCTATTTTGTATCATACGGCTTCATAGGACTTGTCTACGACCTGCAGTTCCTAATACCCATAGCATTGATTACCGCACTGTTTGGAGTTGTAAAAAAACCTCTGCAGCTTGCCGTGCTGCTGCTTGTCCTCGCAGTGCTCGCCAACGCCCTGGTTGCTTTCAGGATAAACCTCATCATCGCCATAATGCTCTCATTTCTCTTCCCGCTGACATTCGGCGAGGAGCTGAAGGATTCCTATGTGATGTCCATCTTCTTCCTGTTCATACTTGCCAATCTTTTCTTCATACCTGTGCTCTTCTCAGGCACCACAACATGGTGCGAGTGGGTTTACGCAAACGACATGTGTGTGAAGCCCATGCGGTTCATAGACAAATTCACGTCAACCAGCGACAGCGTTGCGATAAACCCAGAGTACGGGCACATCGAAACCTATGTCGGGCAGAGAAAAGTCCTTGCGGATTTATATGTTGAGTATGCGCCAAGCGACAAGTTCTATGCAGAATACAACTTCTACAATGAGCAGGACATAAGGTATCTGCAGGGGTATAACATAAGTCTGATGGTGCTTGATGATAATGGCAGGATGAGAGACCTGGCATATTCCGACAGGATATACGACAACTCATTCATACACATGTACAGGTGAGGGCGATATGTTCACCGTAATAGTTCCCGCATACAATGAGGAGGAAAACATAGGGAAGCTCCTTGAGAAGCTCACAAAAAAAGCAGAGCGCATTATAGTTGTAGATGACGGTTCAACTGACAGAACCTACCCCATTGCAAAGAAATTCAAAGTGAGGGTTATACGGCATGGGAGGAACAGGGGAAAGAGCCAGGCTGTTGCGACAGGCATAAAGGCTTCAAAGACAGAGAAGCTGGTGCTCATAGACGCTGACGGGCAACTCTCCCCGAAATATATACCTGCTTTTATGAAGGAGCTTGAGAGATGCGATCTGGTTGTTGGCAACAGGTTTCTTGCAGGTGCGAAGTTCCCGTTACACAGGCTTCTCGCAAATCTGCTCATAGCAAAGCTTGTATCTCTCAGGATACCGGAAGTTGGAGATCCTCTGAACGGGCTCCGGGCTTTGAGGAGAAGCAAATTCAAAGATTTGGGCGGGAATGGTTTCGGAGTAGACCTAGACATGCTGTTCAAGGCAAAGAGAAAGAACCTGAGGATATGCCAGCTGCCGGTTACTGCGGACTATTCGGTTCAAAAGGGAATGAGTCTGTCGGATTACGCGAAAAAGACCTTCCGTTATGGGCAAATTCTCCTGCAAGCAGTTGAATTCCTGTTGGCATCCAGCTGAAAAGTCCCCTCTCCCCAGAATAGCATTATTTAAATAGTGGCGGATAAAACATTTACGGCATCCGAAGGGATGATAAAATGGATAGAGATTTGGCTATCCGCTGGGCCCTAGTAATTTCAATAATGGGCGTGTCTATCGGCGGAATCAACTACGGAGTTTACATGCTGTTTTTCATAGTCAATACGCTGCCCGAAATAATCCTTGCATTCTTCTTCCTAACGCTCGTTACCGTAAACACTATATTCAACACATTTGGATGCTACTATTACCTTCGCTCCTACGGGCTTGAGACATTCACTCCCATGAGAATAAGGAAGTATCCGCCAGTCGCAATAGTGATGCCGACAAGGAATGAGGATGAAGGGATGGTCAGGAGTAACATCGAGTCAATAACAAATGTTGACTACCCCAAGGACAAGCTAAGGATATTCCTGCTGGACAACTCAACCAAAAAATCCTGGCAGCTCGAAAAGTTCTGCAAAGGAATAGGAGTTAACTACCTCTACATGAAAAACCCTGTGAAGCTCAAAAGCTACGTGATGAACAAGTTCCTTGACATGGTCGACGAGGAATACATCGCGATATTCGATGCGGACGAATGCCTCATCAACACCAGCTTCCTAAAAGAGGCATTGCCATTCCTGGATGAGAAGGCAGGCTTCGTCCAAACCATAAAGGAGTTCGCTCCCGGAAGCTTCTTTGCAAATGCAGTCAATGTCTATTACCTGTTCTTCTACCGCTTCATGCAGACTGTGAGGAACCTCTGCAGGAGCCCTATGTTTTGCGGTTCCTGCGGAATTGTCAGGAAGTCCGTCGTGAAGCTTGTCGGAGGGTTCCCGAATTCGCCCACAGAGGATTTGGCATTCGCATTCAAGGCGGATCTTGCCGGGCGGGGAGGAGTCTTCATCTCAAAGAGATACGCTTTTGGCGCGCCGATAGAAAGCTTCGAGACATTCCTCTCCCAGCAGTGGAGGTACACAATCGGCAACATGTGGACCATGAAGGAATTCTTCCAGAATTTCTCAAAAATGACCAACGAGAAGCGCATCCATTACCTAAGCCAGACTTTCGGCTACGCCTATCTTTCCATACTGTTCATATTCTACGCAGTGCTCGGAGTGGTTTTCGTGCTGACCGACATAAGCCTGAGAAGTCTGAACTCTCAAGTCCTTATTCCAGAGCAAATGAAGCTTGTTGCAGTGAGCTATATGATATCAGTAATCATACTTGTCGTGCTTGGCGGCAGGCTTTACTTCGGCTCCTTCAAATCAGGACTGCTCGCCTTCTTCCTGAACTTCGCCACCGCCATACTAAGAGCTAAGGCAATGATGGTTGGCCTGTTCGGCTTCAAGACTAAGTTTGTAATGACTAGGCAGAACGAGCAGAGGCGTTCTGTAATAGATGCGTTCAGGGTAACTGCGACTGAGACGACTTTCTCACTAGTCCTGTTATCATTTTCCGTGCTCTCATTCATGCGGCACGATGTGATAAGCGGGTTCTGGCTTTTCTGGTACAGCTGGCTGTTCTTCTGCTCCTTCCTCTTCACCTACGGGACAGACGTCAACTGACATACGCCCACCGCTAAAGTATGTGGGATTTCCCGCTCGCAAGTGTTAAATAGTTCCGTTTGAATACACTATTATGCTCCTGATGCGCACCTTCAAGAAGGGGAAGGAGAAGATAGTTGCAGTCTGCGATGCCGAGCTGATTGGGAAAGTCCTCAGGGAGGGAGAACTTGTTCTGAACCTGGAGAAATACGCCAGCTTTTACAAGGGCGAAGAGGCGGATGAGGCAACTGTGGAGAAGGAGTTGCTTACTGCAACATCCATGAACCTTGTAGGAGAGAACGCAGTTGCGATTGCGAAGAGGATGAAGCTTGTGAAGGATTCGAATGTGATGAAAATACAGAAAGTCCCGCATGTTCAGATATACAAAATATAACGGGGTTTATAACATGGAGCTTAGAGCGGGCGAAAGAATCATTCTCAAGAAAAGCAATTTCTTAAATCTGGGTATTCTTGGTGACGTAGGTGTATTCACGGATACTCCACTTATAGGCAATCATAGAAACGTAAACATATTCCTTACTAATCAGAGAGTTTATACCGAAGTACCGCTGCTACGTCCGCCACTTCAAAATATTCCGCTTATTGAAGTCCCTCTTAGGAGCATTGAGAGTGTCAGAAGGGAAAAAGGATTCTTGCATGATTTTCTAGTTGTGAACTACAGACATAAATCTAAAATTAGTAAAGTAGTCCTGAAATTGGGGAGGGATACCGAACTCTGGCTAAAAAAAATAGAGGAGTTCAAAAGTAAAAGCGTGACTAAAACCTGAAAAAGCATCCAAGCCATAGCAAGCTTAATATTATTTCTCCTCAATAAATAAATCGGTAGTGGAATTGAAAGTGGTTATTCCCAAGGAAGTTGGGGACTACGAAGAGATAATTGTATTTGGGCTTAGGAGACGGCAGGTTATATACGCCCTCATGACCCTGTTTGCAGTTTTCATCATCTTCTCAGAGCTGGAGTTCCTAGGAACGCCAAGATACTTACTCATAGCGCCCATAGCAGTTCTGGGAATCGCCTTTACATTCCTAAACCTTGACAAATGGACTTCAACAAAACTTGCATACCTGCGCTCTCCAAAGAGGGTTGGCTTTCTTGATGGAAAGGCTCTGGAGTTCATTGACTTGGCGGATATACGGGACGGGGTCGCACACATGAAGAACGGCGATTTGAAGGCAATTATACAGGTGCAGCCGATGAATTTTTCAGTGCTTGATGAGAGGCAGCAGAATGCAGTTTTTGAATCCTACAAGAACTTCCTTGACTCCCTCTCAGGCTCTTCATCCTCAGATTCAATTCCGCTCCAGGTAGTGGTGAAAACCCACCAGCTCAACCTGGATGAATTCTTTGATAATATAAAGAATAGGGCAGAGGAGACAAAGGACCCGCGCCTCGTGAATTTCTCCAAATCGTTTGAATCGTTCATCAGGGCAAGAGTGCGCGAGGAAAGGAGCATGTACAGAACCTTCAATGTTGTCATAAGCACTGGCAGAAACGAAGGAAAGGACGAGAGGGATAGGCTGGGCATTCTGGAGCAGAAAGTCCAGATTGTCATGCACGGCTTGACAAACGTAGGGCTGATTCCAAAGAAAGTTAACGACGATGGAATCATACTGCTGTACTCCTCATTCTTCTCACCCCTTTCAGAAATAAACTCCGGCCACTTGGCTCCCATAACGCTCACAGAGGACTGGAAGAAGAGATGGGAATCCCTGAGGGAGGAGATAAAAGAACTTTCAAGCTTCAGCAAGAGCAAGTTTGACTACAGCACTCCCGCCTCCATGCTCTCAACTCTAGTCGCTCCCTCATACATAAACACCGGGAGAGACCACATCCAGATAAACAACAGGTTCTACCGCACAATAGCAGTTGCAGGTTACCCAGATTTGGTAACCCCTGCCTTTCTGGAACCTCTCATGGCAATGAGGGGCGCATTCCACATATCAATGTACCTGCGACCCACAAACTTCTCCTCCGTGCTTGACTACTACAACAAAATACTTGAGAGGCAGGCAATAGACATAGCGACTGACGAGACTGCAGGCAAGCTTGTTCCCTATTCCACCCGAATACAGCGCAGGGGCACGGAGCAGCTCATAGAGATGCTGACATCCGGCTCGGAAAGAGCTTTCCTCCTGTTCATCTACCTATGTGTGGAATCGGAAAGCCTTGAGAAGCTTGATCTGCTTACAGACGCTGTTGTTTCCAAGCTCAATGAAGTCAGGCTCAAGCCGCAGATTACTTATGAGAGGATGGATGCCGGGTTCAGGAGTTGTGCCCCGCTTGGCTACGACCTGCTCAATGTCGGCAGGAACATGACTTCATCCTCTCTTGCAGCATCCTTCCCATTTGTAAGCGCATACCTGGAGCCCCAGCCCAAGGGAATACTCTTTGGTGAAAACCAGCTTGACGGAATGCCAATAATCTGCGACGTGTTCTCCAAATCATTTGAAAATGCAAATGGGCTTGTCCTTGGAATGTCCGGCAGTGGGAAGTCATTTGCCGTGAAGACGGTGCTAGGCAGGTCTCTCCAGCAGGGCATAGATGTGATTGTGCTCGACCCTAGCGAGGAGGGCGAATACGAAAGTCTAACGGCAAGTCTGGGAGGAAAGATTATTGAGTTCTCAGAGAAATCAGATGCATTCATAAATCCCTTCCAGATAACCGAGCAGAGCTATGAGGAGAAGCTTTTCTTCCTCCACAGCCTTATGAGGTTCTTCGTCTCAGAGCTTACGGACGACATGAAAGATTTATTGGATGAGGCATTTGAAAATATATACGCAGCAAGAGGCATAACGCACGACCCCACGACATGGGGCAGGGAAGCGCCAACGCTCTCCGATTTGTACAGCTATGTAGAAAAGGAAAAGAAGAGCAGCTTTGCCAAGAGGGCGGAGGCTGCAACTGCTATATCTTCCTCTCTAAGGAGGTTTGTGAAAGGCTCCTACTCATTCATAAACAAACAGACCAACATAAAGAAGCTTGAGGGAAGGTTCATAACCTTCAAGATAGGCCACCTGCCAAAGGAAGTAAGAAGGATGCTCATGTTTATCATACTGGAGTTCGTGTTCAACAGGATGAAGAAGGACCTTAGGAAGAAAATGCTGGTGATTGATGAGGCTTGGAAGCTGCTCCAGACTGAAAGCGAGGAAGGATATATCCTCAATATAGTGAAAACATGCAGGCACCACAACATGGGGCTTGCTCTTATAACTCAGGATGTTTACGACCTACTCACAAGCAAGGCAGGCAAGGCAGTGATGGCAAACACCTCCTGGCAACTTCTCCTAAGAATGAAGCCTTCCATTATAGACGATGTTGCCGCGACATTCAAGCTCAATGAGACGACAAAGAATTACCTTCTGACCGCAGAGCCGGGAAGCGGCCTTTTCTTTGTCAACAACACTTTCATACCTCTCAAGAATATTGTTGCAAGTGAGGAGTACAAGCTCTTCACAACCCACCCCGAGGATAGGAGGATTGAGCGAGATGCGCATGCGGACGAAAATCTACAATAGAGTCACAGGAGAGAATAGAAAGAGGAAGCTCAGAAATCTGCTTCTTGGCCTAGTGCTGCTCTCAATTATCCTCACAATATCGCTCTGGATGATTGTTGAAATACTGAATGAAGTCAATGTCTTCCCAGGTTCTCCCTGGGGTGAGATACGGAGCGGCGAGCTGCTGCACCTGCTCGTTCTCTTCGTAATCGCACTCTCATCCTCTACGCTGTACATATTCTACTACAAGGGAGTGAGAGAAATATCAAACGTTGCTCCCCGCTATATGCTGGCAATCACCATCCTTGTGGTTCTGGCAAGGCTGCTTTTCAGGCTTTAGACTCAGGATTATAAATCTGTAATTCTCTGAAACATAATGGGTGATGTGATGAGGGTTGAAACAGCACTTCTCACTGTTCTACTAATGGCAATTATTCTGGTCGGTTGCATGCAACAGCAGCCACAGGGGAATCAGACTCCCACGCCGCAGCCGACGCTAACAAGAGACGATTTGTGCGCGCAGTCGGGTGGAACTGTCAAGATGCGGCCCTGCTGCATGCTGGCTGACGATTTTCCCGATACCTGCCTTATAGGAGCCTGCGGATGCTCCCCTGATAACAGCCATCAAGTGAAAGTCTGCGATTGCGGTGAAGGAAAATGCTGGGATATCAGCCAAAACGCATGCATAACCAACTCTCAGACTCACGGGCAGTCGGGCAATGTCTCCCCCTCACATCCTCAAAACGGCACATACGTAGGGATGGACCAGATTTACAGGTACGGCTCGGTAAGCAGCTACACATACAACATCATTTCGAATTTTGCAGGGCAAACAAACCAGACTCTGAGCAGCAGAATGACTTTGGATAGTGTCAATGGGACTGCAGCCTGGCTGCAGAAAATAGAAATGCCGCCCATAATGAACGTCACTGTGACAATTAACATGTGGATTGACAAGTTGACATTCAAGTGCATAAAGGAAACAAGCGGTGTCGCCTATATGGGGCAGTACGAGGAGCAGAATGTCTCGTGCCCCACGGAAGGTCCTTACTCAACTCTGAGGACGGAGACAACAACTCCCCAGCTGTTGTATATAAGCGAAGAATCCGTGACAGTTCCAGCAGGAACCTATAGCGGCAAAAAATACTCCCTGGGAGGAGTGAACTACTGGGCAGCAAACAACGTCCCTGTCCCTGTCAAAGTGGGCTACAGCAATGACCGGGTTTTCATGGAGCTAGTCAAATATTCTTAATTTCTTTTTTCAATCATTTTTTAAAGCTCTCGGGAGAATAAATACCTCATGATGAAGAAGCTCATAGAGCAGAACATATACGCGCTTGTAACTCCTGCAACCGTTCTAATCTCGGGGCTTGTAACCTCCCTGCTTTTCACAAGGCTGCTCAACCGGACAGATTTCGGTGTATTCACAACTCTTATCTCTTTCACGCTTCTGTTCACGGGAATAAGCGATTTGGGGCTGGCAAACACATTCATCAAGATTGTGGGGGAGAGCTTCCATTCCAAGGACGGACGCGCAGGCTTCTACGTCCGCTATCTGCTGAAGTGGAAGCTGGCAGCCCTTGTACTCATAAGCCTGATGCTAATCATCTTCCCAGCGCCCATCTCAAAATTTTTCCTCCATGACGAGAAGTTTACTTATATCATGGAAATGACAGGCTTCCTCACCATACTATACTCTGTCAGCCAGTTCGTAGTCTACCTCTTCATGGCACTGGGACGCTTTGAGTATTCGTCAATGATTTCATTTGTATTCAACTTCTCCAAGGTGGTTTTCCCGGTTGCCCTTGTGCTTCTCTTCGGCTCAAGCCTCATTACCATAGTAGTCGGAGTGATGCTTGCGTTTCTGCTGGCAGCCATTATCTCGCTCCTCCTATTCCTTTTCAAATTTAAGGAGAATCTGGCGTATAAGCCAACAAAGAATTCAGCAATCAGCTCATTCTTCTTCTACTCAACAATACTCTCTCTTGCGAGTCTTCTTTCCGGCAACATCGATTCGGTCATGCTCAACTACTTCCGCGGGCCTGACGAGCTGGCCCTGTTCACAGTGAGCAGCTCTGTGATATTCCTTATTGTATCCGTACTTCCACTTTCCTCAACATTCCTGCTCTCAACCCTTGTGCAGATGGAGACTAAGAAGGAGACGGAACTGCAGAGCAGGGTTTTTGACAGGAGCATTAAATACGGTCTGCTTGCGTCAATACCGCTCTCTTTTCTGGTTTATCTAACTGCAAACAGAATAGTGCTCTTCCTGTGGCCCCAGAGTTATCTGCTGGCCGGCCAATCCCTGAGAGCCCTCAGCCCCATCATACCTTTCATGTTCCTTAATGGAATATGCGCAAATGTCTTCATTAGCAAGGGCAAGATGAAAGAGCTTACCACAATAATGTTCGTAACCTACATGGTCACCTGGCTTGCCGGCCTTTACCTTATCTCGCAGTACGGGCTGATTGGAACTTCTCTGACATTTCTCCTGTGGCAGATGTTCCAGTTCATATTAACAATCGTTCCATCACTGAAAATGCTCAAGGTGAAATTCAATTCAATGCACCTGATAAAGCCAACCCTGGCTTCCCTCGTAATCGCCATACTGATAACTCTGCTCAACACGGCAGTAAGCAGCACGCTATTGCTTTTCCTGATTGCAGGAGTACTTTTCTGCATAGTCTACTTGCCTCTTCTGGATGCGGATGACAAAAGGCTGATAAACGCTCTGCTCTCTTTCGTAAAACTAGGCCCTCTCTTTAGATAGCTTGAGGCAGACTTCCCCAAACCTCTTCAGGAACTGCTTCCATGAGAACTGCTTCTCAACATACTTCCTTGCAGCCTTCCCCATCCTCTCTGCCTCGGAGGCGTGCCCTGAGAGATGCTCCATCTTACTCACCATCCCTCCGACATCATCAACAAGGTAGCCCACCCCTTCTTTCACAAGCTCCCTCGGCCCGCCCTGGTTTATTGCTATGCACGGCTTTGAGGATGCAAAAGCTTCAAGCGGTATGAGGCCATAATCCTCATTCACTGGAGTATACAAAACGCAGAAGCAGTTTGAGTACAGCTCCACGATTTTCTCAGTGGGCAAATCCAGCATTATCTTCCCGTCACTGCCAAGCATCTCCTTAATTCTGTTGTAGTATTCAATGTGCTCCGGCCGGTTCCTGTCCAGCGAGCCCGCAATGACAAATTTCCACTCCCTGTGCTTGCTTCTGAACTTCTTGAATGCTTCTATTGCCATCTCAAAGTTCTTCTCAGGTGCAATTCTTGATGGATAGAAGAAATACTTCTCATACTCACCTGCATGGAACTTCTCATACTCAACTCCCGGCATGAGAATTTCGGACTCTCTGCCCAGATACTTCCTTATCCTGTCCTGGACGTTGCTGCTTATTGCGAAGATGTGCTCTATTTTCGGGACCACGGAAAGCTCTATCCTTCTGTACGGTTGCAGGAAGGACCAGTAGAGCGCCTTCTGTAGAGAATTTCTCCTCTGCATCCTCCACTCATACAGATCAAAAGCCTCCCTGTTAGGCGAGAAGCAGTACCACACCACAGGACTGTTCCTGTTCCTTATCCACTCAGAAGGTGTGCCCTGGGCGTTTACCACATCATAGTTGTCAAGCTTCTTGAAATAGAACTGTTCCCCTGCAACTGCTGCACTGCCGACTCTTGCCGGTAGGAGTGAAGCAGCAGGCCACAGCCCGCTTCCAATCACCTCAATATCCACATCTCTGAACTCCGGGAATGTATTCTGTGGTTCATATGTTGAACAATACACCTTTGCATCAAAATGCTTTGCAATTTTGAGAACTACCCTCTCCGCGCCCCCCCTAAGCCTGAGGAATGGATGCGCAATGGCAAGCTTCATTCAAAACCACCGTAAACTCTTCTCAGCCCTTCCTCCAGCTTCACCTTCGGCTCCCAGCCCAGCTCCTTCTTCGCCTTGCCTATGCCCGCAACAAGAACCGGCACGC
>JACCLF010000033.1 GCA_013425405.1 Microcaldota archaeon
GTCTAGTCTGGTTAGGACTCGAGCTTGCCAAGCTCGCGAGCCGGGTTCAAATCCCGGCGGCCGCACTTGCGATCGTAGTCTAGCCTGGTAGGACTTTGGCCTTCCAAGCCAACGACCCGGGTTCAAATCCCGGCGGTCGCACTATTTTGTCAGGAAATAGCCTGCAGTGAAGCAGTCGCCCAATCCAACAGTCATTTTAGGCTCCCCAACATCTAGAGAAGGTGCAAAATAAGCATTGTTCCTGAATTTCACCTTCCTGAACTCATCGTATTTTTCAATTCCCTCGGAATTCACCTTTATGCTCTTTGCAAATTCCTCCAACTCTTTGAATGAAGCATTTATTCCTTTTGCCGCCCTGTAGGCTGCAAGTAAAGAGCCGAACATCAATGGGCTCTCACAACTGCTCTCCTCTGTCACGAAGAATGAGAACTGGGGGCGGTGGAAGACAACATCGCAGAATTCATCGCAAATCCTGTCGCATGCTCTCCATTCATCCCCTTTAATTCCAGTGACTTTTTTAATCTGCTCCAGTTCGTTCTCATTAAACCCGACGCTGTCGCACATTGGCAGAATTTCTTCTGTGACTTCCTTTAGGACTTGGAGATGTTGGAAGTCTCCCAGCTCAACATGCATTTTCAAACTGTGGTTGAGCCTTTTCAACTCCTTAAGGTGCATACTGACATTCTTTATCCTCTCTTTGAAATCAGCCCCAATAGTGGGGTTGTGGAAGCCGGATATGGCCGCCCTGCTGACCGTATCTATAATTCTCGGAGCAAGCCTCCTGAATTCACTGTCTATCTCTAAAACTGCACACGGAGGGTTAAAGGATGCAATGAGCCTGTTTGGAGCAGGTGCCTCCGCATTCTGGAATTTATAGCCCCTGCCGAACTCCATGACGAAATGAACCGGCACGTCGCATTTCCTGTGTACTTTCTCAGGAGTTCTGAAACTGCCATCTGCAACGAGAATATTCTCGGGGTGCTCGAAAAGCTTCATCTGCTCCCTACATTTTGACGGCACATGCGTGTAGCAAAGAACGCCCAGGGATGATGCGACATTGCTCATGTTGCCTGCCTGTCCCCCCATCCGCATCTCATCGTATCCAACTCTTCTCATCAGGGCTTTCAGAGTTCTCTGGTCTATCCTCACCTCGCTTTCCATGCCCTTCCTAACGCACCCCTTAAGCAATTTTGCAATTTTCGCGGGAAACTTCTCGCCGCCTTTTAGATGTTTTACTGCATCTATATTGACGTTGTAGGCGAAGAGGGCATTACTGACAATATTTCTCTCAGTATAGGCAAGAGCATTTCGATAAGAGGATATCCAATCCATGCTATAGCTTGGGGGAACGCGGCTTAAAAATATAAGCCAGGAATTTGTAGGCAAGCCTTGCTGCAAGGAAATCTGAAGAAATGTCGCCCTCTATAGGACAGAGCTCAACAACGTCAAACCCCACGACTTTTTTCTTCGCAGCCACTCCCCTGAGAATTGCAAGCACATCATACCAGTGCAGTCCTCCAGGCTGCGGCGTTCCCACCGCGGGGACCTCCGAAGGGTCGAACACATCCAAATCTATGGAAACATACACGTCTTTCTTCAAGCGTGAGACAACCTCGCTTGGCTTCGGCTGGTTCCTTGCGTAGAATATCTTGAGCTTCTTCTTCCTTGCGAACTCAGACTCCTCCAGGCTCATATCCCTTATGCCAACCTGCACAGTGTCGCAGAGCTCCGAAATCCTCCTCATGATAGAAGTATGGCCAAACTTCGTGCCCTCGAACTCATCCCTCAAGTCAGTATGGGCATCAAGCTGCAGCACGCTCATGTTTCTGTAAGTCTTTGCAAGCGTCCTCACGGCACCCAGGGAGATTGAATGCTCCCCTCCAAGCATGAGTGGGAATTTCTTCCTCTCTATAATTTCAGCAACAATCTTCTCAACTCTTCCAATGGTCTCCTCAGGCGAGTTCATTGATGGCTCCAGCTCATCAAGGGTGTGTATGCCAACCCTGGCAGGTTCGTAGCCCAGCTCTTCATCGTACAGCTCCATTTGCCTTGATGCTGTGATTATTGCATGCGGCCCATTCCTTGTGCCGCTCCTGTAGCAGGTGGTTGAGTCATAGGGAACTGGAAGAACAACAACCTTCGCCTTTTCAAAGGATGAGAGCTCTGGCTCAATTCCCGGAAAATTATAAGGTGGTCGCGAGTGTAGAATTCTCATAACATCACCATCTAGAGTATTCTCAGCCTCAGCACATTCGGCAGATGGAAATTCCTGCTCCCCCCGCCGCAGCCTTCCTTGTATTTCTTCATCTCAGGCATCTTGCCAACGCCCTGCGCAATGTTTGCAATTATGCTTGCACCGGTGGGAGTGCAGAGCTCGTGCTTTATATCCCTGCTGTAGAAATTGAACTTTTTCTTCTTCAGTATATAAATTGCTGCTGCAGCAGGTCTAGTTCCCACTGCAACAGGCCCGGATATCACGTCAGAGCTGAATGCATCAAGCACTCCAAGCCCTATGGTTGCCCCAACTATGTCAACCACCGTGTCGATGTTGGCAATATCACTCATATATGCCTCGTCAATCCTGTGAATGCTCTTTTCTGCCTCAAGAATTGTCTCAAAAGTATCCCAGGCAAACTTCATCTGGTAGTCGTCAAACTCCAGTATATCTGCTGATGAGCGTATCAGCTCCATTATCCTGGTCGGGGGGCACTTCTCATTCAAATCAGTTTCAAGAATCTTTGCGTGCACCCCGTGTTTCAGCGCATCTTTGAAAGATATTTTATACCCTAGGGCAGTTCTTATCCCCTCCTTTATCTCATCCCCGGCCCCAAGGTCGGCAAGGGCTCCAAGGACCATATCTCCTGAGCAGCCCATCTCAGGGACGAACACCAGTTTAGTCATGTTTTTATAATTTATATCCGAATATTAAAATATGAGTGGGATAGAGGGGGTAGCAGATGAGAATTGACGCCTGCTGGAAGCTGGTGCGCCTGGAGCACTCATTCATGCTGGCAGTTGCGGTTGCGGTAGGCGAGGCCATAGCCCTGCATGCAATTCCGCAGTATAACCTCCTGCTGCTGAGCATACTGCCGCCGATGCTTGTCAGTGCTGCAAGCTTTGCAATAAACGATTATTTTGATTTGAAGAGCGATAGGATTAACAAGAGGATGGACAGGCCTCTGGTAAGCGGCGAAATCACTCCCCGCAATGCCCTTCTCCTGTCACTGTTGCTTTTTGTGCTGGGAATTGCAATTTCAACCCTAATAAACTTCAACTGCTTCCTCATAACTCTTGCATTTGCAATATTTGCGTACCTATACAGCTTCAAATTTAAAGACATCGCAGTTGTCGGCAATGTATACATCGCATTGACAATGGCAGTGCCCTTCGTATATGGGGCGCTTGCAGTTTCCATCGAAGCCCCATCCCCAGTCCTGCTGCTCAGCTCCATAGCGTTTGTGAGCGGTCTGGCAAGGGAGATAATGGGAACCGCCAGGGACGTGAGAGGAGACAGGAAAGGCAGAGGCTCGAAGACATTGCCAATGCTCATAGGTGTTAGGAATTCACTCATGTTGTCCTCGCTTCTTTACATAATAGGCATAGCACTAAGCGTAATACCCTATCTCTACATAAAACCATATGCGGGAAACATTCTCTATGCAATTCCGGCGCTGCTTGCAGATTTAATGCTTGCCTACATTGCAGTGTTCTCACTGAAGGAAACTTCGGCTGGATTCATGAAGTCGAGCAGGAACATAAGCCTTGCCGCAATGTGCGTAGCTCTGCTGGGCTTCCTCATAGCGCTCATGGTTTGAGGTGGAAATATGGAAGTTGTCCTTGATACAAAGCTGGATGGGTTGAAGCTTTTCATAAAAGGCAAAGTGCGAGACACATATGACCTTGGAGACAAGCTTCTGATGATCGCAACTGACAGGATATCTGCTTTCGATGTTGTTCTGCCAAATGGAATACCCTACAAGGGAGCAGTGCTCACCCAGCTTTCCCAATTCTGGTTCAACTACACAAAGGACATCATCCCGAACCATGTCATAACAACTGATGTTTCAAAATTTCCCGAGGAGGTTAGGAAGTTTTCCAGCATGCTGAAGTGGAGAAGCATGCTGGTGAAGAAAGCAAAGCCGGTGCCTGCCGAGTTCGTTGTGAGGGGTTACCTCTCGGGCTCTGGGTGGAAGGATTACAAGCAGAGCGGAAAGGTGTGCGGAATAGAGCTGCCCAAAGGAATGCGCGAATTAGAGCAGCTCCTGGAACCGATATTCACGCCGGCAACAAAGGCGCTAACTGGGCATGACCTCAACATAACGCAGGAGGAGCTTGCCAAGCTTGTTGGAAACGAAATTGCAAACAAGCTGAGGGAGACGAGCATAAAGATATACAAGAAAGCCTCGGAAATGGCGAGGAAGAGAGGGATAATCATAGCCGACACCAAATTTGAGTTTGGAATGCTTGGCGACAGGCTCATAGTTACTGATGAGATGCTGACTCCGGACTCATCAAGGTTCTGGCCTGCCGATTCATACTCGCCCGGAGGGCCCCAGAAAAGCTTCGACAAGCAGCCAGTGAGGGATTACCTGGAGTCAATAGGGTGGAACAAGCAGCCTCCTGCACCCGTGCTGCCTCCTGAAGTTGTGGAGAGCACCACTAAGAGATATATTCAAGCATATGAAATAATAACCGGGAAGAAGTTTGAGGTGGTTTGATGGATGTCTTAATCATTGCAGGAAGTGCAAGCGACAAGAAAATAGCAGACGATGCTGCTGCTATACTGAAGGAATTTGGAGTTTCATGCGAGTTTCAGGTCGCATCGGCGCACCGCACTCCTGACAAGCTTGAAAGCATACTGAAAACTTCAGATGCAAAGGTGATTATAGCAATAGCAGGGCTCTCTGCAGCTCTTCCCGGCTTCATAGCATCCCGAGTTCTCGTTCCTGTCATAGGAGTGCCTGTCAATGTGAAGCTTGACGGGCTTGACGCGCTTCTTAGCACAATGCAGATGCCCAGCGGAGTACCAGTTGCGACTGTTTCAATAGACGGCGGCAAGAATGCGGCCTTGCTTGCCGTTGAGATACTTGCAGTGAGCAATCCAACACTGAGAGAAAAGTTAGAGAAATTCAGGAGAAAATAACCTAGAGAGAATCAAAAACCAGTTTTGCTATCTCGGATTTCTTACCTCTCATCTTTTTAACAGAACCGTCAGGCTTTATCAACAGAACTTCATTTAACTCTGAAACAAAACCAACACCGCGCTTCCCAACGTCGTTTGCGACTATCATATCAGCATCGCATGCCCTGAGCTTCCTGAGGGCAATTCTCTTCAGCTCAGACTCTTTCAAATGGCTCTCTGCTTTGAAAAGAATGAGTTTTGCTGACTTCGTGAATTTCTTTATTGCATCGCTTATCTTCGGGACAGGATGCAGTGTAAGCTGCAGAGTTGCATCTGAGGAGATTTTGCCTTTCTTCCTCTCGGGAGCAAAATCCGCAGGCGCTGCTGCAAGAACTACAATATCCTTTCCTCTGATATCTGCAATCACCGCTTTATGCATATCCTCCGTAGTTTCTGCATGCCTGCTTCTTACGCAACTGGGCAACTCAACATCAACGTGCCCGTAAAGTAGAAGCACATCCGCGCCTCTCAAGTAAGCTTCCTTGGCAAGCTCAACGCCCATCCTCCCACTGCTCGGGTTGGAGATGAAGCGCATGTCATCTATGTATTCCCTTGTTGCTCCCGTGGTGACCAGAACCTTTTTCCCCTTCAAATCGTTTTTGTAGAGCATCCTCATGGCAAGCGCGGCTATGGTGTTTATATCCGCCATCTTTGCCTTTCCCTCGCTCACCGCGGGCTCAACAAACTCCACACCCAGAGCGTTCAGCCTTTTTATGTTATCCCTCACAACAGGATTGTCGCTTATCGAGAGGTGCATCGCCGGTGCAATTATGATTGGTATACTGCTTCCGAGAGCAGTTGTGAGTATTGTTGCTAGGGGGCTGTCGTCAATTCCGCTTGCAAGCTTCCCTATAATATTCGCCGTGGCAGGTGCCACAATCACAAGGTCAACCTTCCCTCCGTGCTTGCCGCAGAGCCTGAGATGCTCCACATCCCCAGTGAGCTTTGTCACTGCAGCGTTGCCCGTGGCCCAGTGCATAAGCTCTGGTCTTATTATGCCCGTTGCAGCATAGCTCATGACCGGCACAACTTCAGCACCGTGCCTCATTAGCTCCCTTGCAAGCTCAGGAGACTTCACAGCAGCAACGCTGCCGCATACGCAGAGGGCAATTCTTTTTCCTTCAAGCTCTCTGCCCTTGCTACCTGTTATGTTTTTCGAGGAGTGCATCTACTCATCTTTCTTGAAAAATTGAACCAAGTTCAGGAATATTGCGATGATTATGCAGAATACCAGAAGGAGCGCAAGTTCGCTCTCATAGCTTGTGGGCGTCTGCCATGTGGCACCTGTAGCTTGGCCTGCCTGTCCAGCTGCAGCCGGGTTCTTGAAAATCTCCTTCATCCTGACAGCATCGCCATCAAGCAGGTGGGCGTACTCCACCAGCATAATTGAAGATCCAGCCGTGCCGCCCAGCTCCTTGCTCTTAAGGTATAAGTACTTTGCATGGTTCCCGTAGAGCGCAGCCCACATTCCATTCCAAGTTCTGGAGGACCCGAATTCCGTGCTTAAAAAGCTCTCGGCATCCTGACTCACGTTCAAAGAAGAGATGGTGCTTATCAGATAATTCGAATCGAATATTGCCGCTGCGAATGAAGATTTGTTAAACTCCTCCTTTGCAGCCTCAAAGCGCCATGTTGCATCCCCGAAGTCTGCCCCCCCGAAGGTTTTTATCTTGGAGTCTGCTTCGGCTATCCTGCCTGCTGCGAATGCCCTAAGGCTGCCCTCATCAACTGGAGTTCCGCCAATCCTCTCCGCAACAGAATACATATCATTGGAAACGTTGCACCAGCTCTCGGCATTCAGGACATTCTTATACAACAGGAGAATTGTCTCATCGTCATCGCTTGTGTAATTCTGGTTGAAGACTTCGTATAATTTCTTTCTAGACCAGGTAAGCCTCTCATCTCCTCCTGCCACCCACTCGAAATTCTCGCTTGTCATCTGCGGCCTCTTGGCATTGTTTACGCAGTTGTCCACCTCAACCATTCTGCTTCTGAAAGAGTCGTATGTGACATTGCTGTCCTTTAGGAAATTGAGGTTTATCGCAGTTAGGAAGGCAGAGTTCGCCCCGGTGTAGGGGTAGTTCCACTTCTCTGCGTTATCCGCCTCATCAATATCAGACTCTATCATTTTAATGAAGTAGGAGAACTCGCTCCTGTTCTGCTTCTTCACATCATCAAGCAAAGCGCGGTTCTTATTTATTATGCTGTTCGCAAGAGCCCTGAACTCGTCAATGTGGCATCCCGAGCAGTTTATTTCTGTTGCAGTAAGATTCACTTCCGGGTTCGGGCTGACCTCTATGACATTGCTCTTCAAGGTTGCGTTCTTAGGACCGAATGCCAGATTGGCGGCCTCGCTTATTTTGCTCACTTCTATTATTGTGATGTTCCACCTCTTCCCCAGCACGCTCAGAACCATCTTGTCAAACACATCTGAGTTTCTCGGTATGAGTATGACCTTCATCCCTTCGTATGCAGCAGCCTTTGTCTTCTCCCCCACACCACCAACAGGGCCCACAGAACCATCCTTATCAATTGTGCCCGTCATTGTCAAATCATTCCTGATTGTCTTGTTTTCCAATACGGACAGAATGAGCAGAGTCATCGCCCCGCCTGCGCTGGGTCCCTCAACAGAATTGGAGCCTGTTGACTCCCTCATGCGGATAAGCGCGTCGTAGTCACTGCCGACCCCTGCTATTTTTCTGGCAACTGCGAAAGCAGTTCTTGCCGAATCCTGCGTCTGGATTCCCACAAGCGGCTTGGTTGCCACATACACCTCGCCTGTCCCATTTCTTATCTCCACCTCAAGCCAGACGAGCTCAGCTCCAGCGGTGGTGAAAACCGCGGGCACAGACATGGATGCAACTCTCGCTGCCAGCGGCAGAGCCAGGAGCAGAATTGCAATGATAAGTTTAATTATTTTTCCCATCCACTCACCAGAAGTGCGGCCGCCGGGATTTGAACCCGGGCAATGAGCTTGGGAAGCTCAGATCCTACTGCCCGAACTTTCAGCCGAAGCCTCAAGCCCACCAGGTTATCCGGCACCAGCCAGATGCTGGCGCCTCTAGATTACGGCCGCGCTCATCTTATATAGCTCAGGTCATCTCCTCTCATCGCTCCTTCCCCAACGCCTTTCTGCTTCTCAATCTCCTTCTCCATCCTCTTCATGAACTTCTCAGTCTCCTTCACCCTTTCATCAAACTTGTTCAAATCAACCTTTATGCCCAATATCCTTGTCAGAACAACCAGAACGCTCTTTGCAGATTTGGCATCGATATAACCTCCGTGTGTTTCTCCCATGAGGCATGCACCGCTTATCTTTCTTATCTTGCCGAGCCCCAGCAGCAGGCCTGCAGCCCCTATTATCGAGCCGTTCGCCTCACCGAACACAACCCCATACTTCTTCAGCTCCTCAACCACTTCCTTGTGCGTTGCAGAACCAAGCACTCTTGGGTTCTCCACAACCTTCCCAACTCCGTAGCCGCCAAGGGTGTATATCCTCCTGCCGTTCATCTTTTTGAAGTAGTCAAGTATCACATTGCATATCTCAAACTGTGCCTCTGGCGTTATGGTTTGGATGTCTCCTACCAGCATGAGCAGGTCGCTTCCGTTTTTCTTCGGGTTCTTCCATGCATATATCTTGTTCTTCAGCATCCTCAGGGTGCCTTTCTTCAGCATGAGAACCTGGTGCGGAAAATGCTCGGAGTATATCTCAGCAACCTTCTCAGCCTTTAGCTCCTTTATGAGGTGCTCCGTTGCCAGCTTGCCTACAAGCCCTATGCCCGGCAGCCCCTCTATCAAAATTGGATCCTTAAGCGTTACCCCTTTCTTTGAGATTATTATAGTGCCCTTCATCAAACCGCCTCCAAACCGAACTTCGCCCTCCTCCTGTACTTCCCGTACTTGTCCTCAGGGGAGAACTTTGGGGGGTGCGCAGTATGCGTCTCCCCGCCGCATTTTGGGCATTGCTCCTTCGTGGTGTATGCCCCGCATTTGATGCACTTTCTCAGTCTTCCCATCTACTTTTCCTCTCTCTCAAATGTCACGCACCCGTCCTTCCCCTCTATTCCATCCTTAACCTTCTTGAAAACTGTCGCAACCGCCTTTTCAGCTTTCTTGTAATCGGGAGCAGTCACAGCCACCATGTATCTGGGAGCGCCAAGATAGGTTATCCTGGCTTCCTCCTCCACCTCAAGCCCTTCAACTGCACCGTGGAGTATGCTCTTTATGACATCAACACCATCTGCATCGCTGCAGCTTAGTGTAAGAGTGCCGGTTATCCTAACCCTGGGCTTCTTTATGTTCTGCGAAGCCACCTCCTTGAAGATGCTCTTCCACTCTTCCTGAGCCTTTATGGAATCCAGTGAACACTCGCTCATCACCGCCTCCTCAAAAGCAGAGTACAAGTTGCCGAATTTTTCAACAAGCTCCTCCCCCATCTCTTTCCATACATGCTCATGCGACTTGCCAATTTTTTTCTCCACGAGCTCGAAAAGCTTGGCGGCCCTCTTCTCCTTCCGGTAGCTCTCAATCTTCCTCCTCCTGTCAAGGTCGCTCACCCTCTTCAGGGAAAGGTCAATCTGATTCTTCTCGGGGACAATTCTGAAGACCCTGGCGACAACCTTCTGGTCCTCCTTGAGGAATTCATGGATGTTCTTTATCCACCTTGATGCAACCTCCGAGATATGTATGAAGGCTTCCTTGTCCCCGTACTCATCAAGGGTGCAGAAAGCTCCGTAGGGAAGTATCTTCCTCACAGTAGCAATGACGAACTCATCCAGCTCAAGGTTGTCCTTCTGGTTCATAAGCCCACTCACAGAACCTTCATTATTTTTCCATGCACCTTAGCTCTAGAGCCAGTCGGATAGGCAATCACTCCGTTACACACAATGCACCTCACTGCACTGCTGGAGTTGCCGAATATGTTCTGCTCGTTCCCGCACTCGCATTTCACTCTCAAAAATCTGCTCATCAAAACACCTCAGCTCTTCAGCTCAAGTTTCTTCGTCGTTCTTTTCCCAATGATTCTCTCCTGCTTCTTCTTGCAGACAGAGCATTCCAGCATTATCTTCTGTTTCTTGCCCTGCTTCTTCACAGCCTTCTCACCCGCAACCTTGCCCACGTAGCCCCTTAACGTTCTCTCGTGCTGCCTGTTTCCCCAGGCGCTGCCCCTAGCTCTTCCCTTTGAAGCCATCCTCACCTTGTGCTTCGTATGCTTCCTGCACTTCGGGCAGTATGCGTTTACCTCATTTGGATACTTCATTCGAAACACCCCCTATCTGCTCGGCAATCCCTCTGCTCACGAGAAGCTGCGCCTCCTTTTCCGGCAGCTCTGCACTATCCCCTTCCTTGAAAGGACCGTAAACCTTCAAATCAGTCCCGACAAACTTAGGAAGGTTTTTTAAAATTTTAATCCTTTTAATCCTTTCCTCGCTCTCCTTGCTTCCCTTGTCAACAATCATGCTGTTGAACTTCTCCCTGTCTTCTGAAACTGCCCTGCTTATCCTCTCAAAAATCTCAGCCTCTTCCCCTGTGAGTGCCATCTCCTCCTGCCCCGCCCCCGCCTTCATTGCCCTCAGAACTATCTTCTGCATCCTTCTTTCGTGGATGTCCTCCGCAACCTTCAGTATGCTTTCATACTCCTTTGCCTCTGTGAGGCTGAAGCTGCTCTTCAAACCCTCATTCTTCTTCTCTATGAGCTTCTTAATCAAGGCATAGAAACCGTCCGGTATGCTCTGGAGCACGGGGCTTGCCCTCTCCCTTGCCTGAATCTTCCTGAGTCCATCATAGCTCAACTCTTCCATAGCACTGCCTCCTTCTTGCATAGCAAAAACAAAGCTGCATACTCCGGCAGCTCCCTCTCCTCATCCTTGAAAGGGCCGAATGTCTGTTCACCTAGCCTAAATTGAGGTGCCTTCTTGATTTTAATCCTTATGGGTTGCTTGCCAAAAACAACTGCATCCTTCAGCGGGTCGAACTTGTCAATGTTGCCAACTCTCATTGCAAGCATGGCGCTCTCGCCGTGCAGGCTGTCCGGCAGCCTTATGAGCTTGCCTGCGTCAGCTGTCACATTCTGGTCTATCCTGTCGCCCAGCTTCACACCCAGCTTTCCCACAACATCTCTCCAGAACAGCTCCTTCTTCTCCAGCTTCACCGCATCCCACTTGCCTTTCTTTATGGATTCAAGGAACTGCTCGCTCTTCTTGTAAACTCTCTTGGCGTCCCTCTCCCCCACCCCCACCTCCTCCAGCCTCTTCTCTGCTACAAGCTTGCTTACAAATTTCGCAACCCTGCCCTGCCATGCCGGGTCTGTCGGAGCAGGCCCAAGTAGCTTCTCCTCCTTCCTCCCAGGCACCGGCGCCCACCCAAATCCCATGGAGTTGAAGTCAATTCCCGTGCCCGTAAGGTAATCGACAATCTCCCTTCGGGCGTAGGTCCTCAGCCCACTCACCGACTTGTTGTCAACATGTATGTGATACCCCCTGTTGCCGGAGAAGTTCAGCCCGATTTCCTTCCTCGAGAAGCCGAAATCGGGAATGAGGAACTGCTCTATGAGTTTGATGCTCTCCTCCTTCACTCCATTGAGGCATTCTTCGCAAACCCACTTTGAACCATGCCTGTTTCTGCAAGGAAGCTCCAGGTGGTCTGCGTCAAGGTCAAAAACCAAATCAGCTCTAAGCCAGTTCTTCCTCTCCATGGGGCGCATCTCGGGGAATTCATAATATGCAACCGAGTAGGATATGAATAGGGGAGAATCCATCACAAGCTTGCCTTTCAGCTCCTGCGAATTTGCCATGCGAATGTGCCTTGCCTCTATTTTCCTCTCCCAACCCCCAACGCCCCACTCCCTCCTCTCAACCTCACTTGGTGCCTTCACCTCTGCCCTCTCGTAGTACTCCCTGAACTTGCTCCTTACATACATCTCCTCAGGATTACTCATGCTTAGCTGAA
>JACCLF010000057.1 GCA_013425405.1 Microcaldota archaeon
TCCTGCGCAGTTCATATCTTCCGGTTTGAGAGTCTCCGTCTCTGTGGACCACGATTTGGCGACTTCTTCCCTCAGTTCTCCGTCGTTTCTCCACGTGGCGATAAACGTGCGACACTCGCTACATGTCATTCCGCAGAAAGCGACCATGTTCTCTTTCACTCTTTGCCTCCTTTTTCTTGTCGTACAGCTTCAGTCTGAAGCCTAACTGCTATTTCCCCCGTGAAGCTCCCTGAACTCATCGTCGAGAATACTCATCATAACAAAATCATAATACTTATGGTCATAATAATATCCATCTCTCTCGATACCTTCTTTCCTGAAGCCAACCTTCTCCCAAAAACGTATTGCCCTTTCATTGAAACCGACCACGCCTATCGCCACCCTATGGAAGTTTAGCTGTCTGAAAGCGTAATCCAGCAAAAGAAGAATCGTTTCAGTTCCATACCCTTTCCCCCATTCTTCCTTCTCACCGATGATGACACTCATATCTGTTGTACGCCAAGCGGGGAACATCCTCAACAGGCCAGCCTCCCCGATTACCCGGCTGTTTTCCTTTATGACCACCATAAACCATGCTCTCTCAGTATCAGCACGAACCTTCTCGAGGAATTTCTCAGCGTCCGCCTCGCTCATCGATGCAACTTCACCCGTCAGTCCTCTTATCTCAGCATCATCCGACCATTTTCGAAGATACACCAAATCCTCTTTTGCTAAAGGTCTCAAGTAGACACGCTTGCCAATCACAACTCTTGATTTTACTTCGCCTTTCTCATCAAATCTCGTCATATTCACTCATCCGTTTCCTCATTTGAAGGTATCAACGCAGCAGGCCGATTGCGTGTAACGTTCCCAGCATAAAAGAAGTCCTGAACGATAGCGAAGGATTTGGTTGAGTGCCATAATGCACGAACCTTTTATGCTGTGTTAGGCGATGTATTTGGTTCTCTATCCAATAAATACTTCTCTTCCTTTTTCCAAAGCTTCTTTTGCTTTAAGACATATAGTAATAGCATCTACAGCTGCTTGTGCAGATAATAGAGTATTTTCTTGTCCTTTATTTACACTTTCAACAAATAGTTTGCATTCTTCTTCATACGGATTAATGGGTTCAAAATGCAATTCTTCTGGATTCCCTTGTGAAGGGTACTTGATTGTCGTAAAATCTGGAAAGCCCTTTTTATCAAGAGTAAAAAAAGTTTCTATTGCTCCTTTATCGCAAATGACTCTGATTCCTACGCTAAAAGGGAAGCTCTCTGGCATAATATTGCTTGTTTCTGCAAGTCCCAATAATCCGTTAGCATACTTTAAGATTATGGCATTATATTCGTGACATTCTTCCTTAACAATTCTATTTGCTATTATTGACTTGGGTAATCCGAAAGTCCAATTCATAAAATCAAAGTCAAAGTTTAATAATTCGATTACTGGTTCAGAATAATGATCTGTTGGATAAGGTTTGCTGAATCTATATGCTCGAAAAGTCAATGGTTTGCCTAATTCATTCGAATCAATAATCTCTTTTACAGTTCCGTATTCTGCTACATTTCTCATGAGTAAGGCTATCATGAATATCTTTTTCTTTTTCTTGGCTATTTCCTGCATTTCAATGGCTTCATCTAGATCAAATGCAATCGGAGTTTCGCAGAATACATGTTTATCTGCTTGTAATGCCGAAATAACATGCCTTTTATGCAAATAAGTCGGCAAGCAAATATCTACCGCATCAATTGTTTTATCATTAATTATTTCATCAAAGTCTGTGACTACTTTGACACCTAATTTCTTAGTAAGGATCTTTGCTTTTTCACTAGATCGGGTGTAGATAGCAGAAACCTCTATATTAGGTATTCCTTTGTAGCAATCAAAATGCATACTACCCATTGAACCTGCTCCTAAAATACCAAGTTTCATATTGCACCTCCTATATATTAGAATAATATTTTACCAAATATGTCGCCTAACTCGTGCATAACCGCATTGCAGCTATTTCTCACTAGCTTCATTCTATCCGATGGGCTTTGAATTCTCTCAGGCATCTTGTCGGAAACATCATGTCTCAGTCTACCCCATCTCACCCCAGTTTCTGCCTAATTTTATATCTATCTTCAAAGGGACACAAAGCTCTATGGCTCTGGGCATTATCTCAGTAACCAGCGATTTCATATCCTCCACCTCATCCTCGGGCACCTCGAAGAGCAATTCGTCGTGTATTTGTGACAGCATCTTGCTCTTGAGATTTCGCTTCTCCATTTCCCGGTACAGATTTATCATGGCGATTTTGATGATGTCAGCAGAGCTGCCCTGCACCGGGGCATTTATAGCCATGCGCTCCGCAGCCTCTCTGACCATCCGGTTGGCAGAATTGATTTCGGGCAGGAACCGCCGCCTCCCTAACACCGTTTGCACATAGCCCAGCTTACGGGCTTGCTCCTTGGTGGCTTCCAGATATTCCTTCACCTTAGGGTATTTCTCGAAATACAGGGCGATGAATTGAGCTGCTTCCTCCCGGCTGAGCTTGGTGGCTTGCTCCAATCCATAATCGCTCATGCCATAGATGACTCCAAAGTTGACCGTCTTGGCATTCCGGCGCATCTCAGTTGTTACCGCATCTCCGGGGATGTTGAAGATTTTAGAGGCGGTCGTGGCGTGGATATCTTCGTCCTGGGCAAAGGCGGCAATAAGGCCGGGGTCTTGAGAAAGGTGGGCCAGGACCCTAAGGTCAATCTGAGAATAATCGGCGCTTAAGAGATATGTCCCGGGCGGAGCTATGATGGCTTTCCTTATCTTATTCCCCATCTCAGTCCTTATAGGTATATTCTGGAGATTGGGGTCGCTGGAAGAGAGCCGGCCGGTAGCCGTGCCAGTCTGGTTGAAGGTGGTATGCACCCTCTTCGTCCTATGGTTAATGAGGGCGGGCAGAGCGTCAACATAGGTTGACTTCAGCTTGCTGAGCTGACGGTACTGCAGTATGAGTTCAATTACAGGATGAACGCCTCTCAATGCTTCCATGACCGAGGCTTCGGTGGAATAGCCGGTTTTCGTTCTGCGGGACTGGGGCAGCCGGAGGTCCTCGAAAAGCACCTTGCCCAATTGCTGGGGCGAATTGATATTGAACTGGTGCCCGACACTGCCGTAGATTTCTTTCTCCAGCCTGAGCAGTTCCTTACCCATCTCCATAGACATCCCACGGAGCAGGTCGGTATCCAGAAGAATGCCATTATCCTCCATAGCCATCAGAACGGGAATCAAAGCCATCTCCACTTCGGTGAAAAGCTGCCACAGTCCCTGCTGGCGCAGCTCGGCTTCCAAATGCTCCTTCAGATTCCAGACGATGTCCACGCTGGCGCAGGCATGGTCGGCAACCCGGCTTGCCTCTAGTAGGGCCAGGGATCTCTGTTTCTTTCCTGTGCCGGTTAATTCAGCAGGGGTCGCAATCTCGATACCCAGTCTGTTAAAGGCCAGCGCTTTAAGGCCCAGGTTTTTTTCGCCGAGGAGGTAAGC
>JACCLF010000027.1 GCA_013425405.1 Microcaldota archaeon
GGAAAATAAGAGAAAGCAGCGAGAATAAGGAAAAAACAATTAAAGTTGCAACACAAGCATCTTTCCAGACGATTTTGATATTTGGTAGCATTTGCGACCACCGCTATTTAGTTGCACCGTCTTTATCTGTTTTGATTAACCCGGCACTATCATCTGCGACTCCTGCGATTATAAAGCCGCCATCGAATGTTTCTTGGACCGAATAACCAATATTCACTCCGGCATCGCCAAATTTCTTCTCCCAAATCTTGTCTCCGCTTGCACTTAGTTTGACCAACCAGACGTCAGATTCCGTGCCACTAGACCATGCCGTACCAGTAAGAATGATACCGCCATCACGTGTGGAGGATGATGACATAAATGAGTTCCGGATATCGCCAACGATGTTAGTAGACCACACTTCAGTGCCCGTAGAGTCAAACCGCACAACCAATCCGGCACCAGCGCCGTTTGAACCGCTAACAACAAATTCCCCGTCAGCCATTTTTGAAATATTGAATGCTCCGGTATCAGATTCTCCAAAAGTAGTGGTTGAAAGTGGATTGCCGGTTTCATCAGTTTTTATTATAGTGTTATACGATACCATAGTGTCGTTTTGGGTATTGACACCACCAATGAGATATCCGCCACTATCAAGCTCTTGAACAGAACTCGCACCGGCAGAACCACCATCAAAAATTATTTTTCTTTCCCAAGACAGAGTGCCCGCTGAATCAATTTTTATAAGAAATATTTCCCCATCAGAGGTGCCACTGATAACTGTATTTCCATCAGATACTTCTTGGATAGATGATACCATCTCGCTGACGTCTTGCATTCCAAAAGTTTGTTCCCATAGCATGTCGCCATTATAATCAAATTTCTTTGCTAAAATATCGTAACGACCCCCTACATTTGGAGTGCCACTCTCCTCATGATTAGCAACAGCAAGATAAGCCCCGTCCCGTGTTTCTAATGCAGCGATTGTCCAGTCTCTCCCATTCGTACCACTGCTTATTGTCCTGCTCCATACAACTGATCCGTGCGAGTTTAACTTAGCAATATTAGAGCCATAACCATAGAAGCCAAAACCACCAGCCACGACAAAGCCAGTATCTCGTGTCTGTCTGACTGAATGGAACGCTGGCGAGCTATTATATTTTTTATTCCAGGGCAAATCTGCGATATCAAGCGCAGCAGCGACGTCAATAATTCCGTGGCCTATTTGTCGACATCCGGTTGACGTTTTCGCAGAATCAAGCAATGCCTGTTTAATGTCCGAAGCAGAGTAATCCGCATGTTTACTAAACACCAAAGCCGCTGCACCAGCAACCATCGGAGCGGCAAAAGAGGTTCCGCTATTAATCAGTAGGCTACCATCTTGTTTTTCGGAATCTACTAATGCAAGACGATAACCCGGTGCGGATAGCTCCACTACCTTGCCTTCAACTGTATATGGGTAACTAGGATACGTCGGCCAAGAATGATCATTACATAGATGACATTCGCATCTATATGGCAGCCGTATCCCGAGTTCACATATGGAACCGCCTTTCACCCAATCTTGCCAACATATAGGATCATTCCAGTCATCTGTACCGCCCACAATCAAAGCGTTAGAAGCAAAATAGTCAGAATCAGAAGGATGCCTATCTGAAGGCAGCCATTGATCATCATTTTTAAATCCACTATTACCCGCAGGAAGCACGATTAGAACATTATTCTTATAGGCCTCGACCATTGCGCTGAGCAAACCTAATCTGAAAGAAGTGGTATCTTCTAAAGTGGGCGGTACTCCGCTTTTACAGCCTTCCTTACTGCAAGCTGCATATGATAAATTTACAACTTTTGCCCCCATTTTAATGGCAAGTTCAATGGCGGCATTAGCATCTGCATATGTAGAATCTTCTGCGCCACCCACCAAATCTATCGAGATTAATGGATTTTTCCAGGCTACTCCGGCACCGGCAGTTCCGTCATCTCCCCTGGATGCAAGAATAGAAGCGACTTGGGTGCCATGTGCTCCAGGCCTATAGCTTCGGATCCCAGGACAATCATCAGGAGGCTGGTCCTCAGACATAAAATACACTGTCCCATCATTTAGGCGACATTTCAGTCCTTTGATAATCTTTTTCCCGTCAAAATGACCTGAATCCGTGAAAATGCCAGAATCAATTACTGCGACTGGCACGTCAGAAGAACCAGTAGTGACATCCCATGCCTCTCTTAATCTTATTCTATCTATCCACCAGAAACCATCTTCAACGGTCCCGACATAGTTAGAATCAGGATCACGTGCGGGATAGATTACAGAATTTGGTGTCGCTGCTAAAACAGCAGGTTGGTTTTCGAGATAGCTTAAAATTTGACTTAGGTTCGCACCAGGTTGAAGTTCATATTGCAAAAGCAGCATTCCTGGAACCTGTCCGACTTTGCTGGCCCCTTGCTGAAGTAACCAATCGTGAATGTTTGCCCTCTCGTCTTTAGAAGCATCTTCTCTAAATGACAGTAAAAGTTGATTTTCCGCGATATGGGATGACGTGGAAGAACCATCACGTTTGAACGTAATAAAATTCGACGCTTCTTTCAAGTATATTGAATCTCCTGAGAATAGCTCGGGTGCCTTCTCAGAAGAGCAACCAGACATGCTGAGAAAACAAGCAGTTGCGAGCGAGGCAAGTGATCTCCTTAACCAATGGGTGTTTTTCTTTTCCGGAAACTGCTTTTGAATAGGTTCTAGCTGGGGTGCTCCAAAACGACCGCTCGCTGAAATGTCCTCTTTTTCTCTTTTCTTGAATAAGTGCAACTCCATCCCTCTTATAGATATCGTGGAGTGCGCATTTATTTCTTCGTTAGAAAAACATGTGAGTTTTCACATTTAAAACAAAAATCACTGCGGAATGACCTTGCCTACGATGCGGCCGGTAAGCGTGTGCTCCACATCGCTGCAATCAGGACCCAGCTCGGTCGCGCAGGACACATAGGTGATGCTGCCCACGAACCTCTTCACGGTGCCTTCCTTCACAGGAGAACCTTCCAGGGTGCCTTGGAAGGAGCCGGTCTCTCCGCTATCCAGCACCACGCCCGTGGCGAAGCCGTTGAAGTTCTGGGTGCCGTCCTGGGTCATCAGCTCGACTTTTGTTATGTTTATCTTGTACGCGAAGCCGTTGTGGATGTCGAGGTTCAGCTTGGTCGGCCCGTTAATGTTATCATTGAAAAGCGCGAAATTGCACCCCAGGCTATTGCCGAATGTGCATTCCTCTGAAATCAGGTAGCTCGGGGAAAGAATTCCGCTGGAGAACAGGACGGCCAGGACGATAAGGAGGATGAGGATTGCCCACCCGTAGGTGGTGAGATACTCTACTGCTGCCTGGCCTTTCTTCATGGACAACCATTCCCTGAAAAGCTATTAAATAGCTTGCCCTTATTATAGTCGTTATAATTTTGAGCAATCATATACGGAGTGATATTCATGGCTATAGAGACATGTGAAAGATGCGGCGGACAGACAGCCAAGGTCGTGAAGTGCGACTACTGCAGCCGCAGGATATGCAACCCCTGCGTCAAGAGCTCCAAAAGGAAGAAGATAGACCACAGGTACATCTGCAAGGGCTGCTGGGGAAGCATCACCAAGAGGAGCATGTACAAAAGCGCGAATTAGCTGCCGTCTGCATTGTTTTTAAATTGTTTTAAACTATATACTTTTGTGAATAAAACAAAAGTACTGTTCTTCTTCGGCAACCACGGGCAGGCCGATACTGGCAACAGAGACGTCAGCATACACCATCTGGATTTCTTTAAGGACCGGGTCGATAAGGCACTTGGAAGGATTGCCCGCAAAGGCGGCAGATGCGCGGTGATTCATGAATTATGCTATACTTCTGATTTCACTGAACGTAATGGCAATTTGGAAAGATTTTTCGCGGATGACGCATATCAGAGAGATTCCCTGGATAGGATTGAAAGAGAACTCAGCGACTTTGCGGAATTGACCAGATTGATGGCACGGTTGTACAATCAGGGCCAAGGAAAAGATACCTGGTTCTTTGAGAATCATGAGAACGCCTTCGGCGGCTTCCTCAGCACGATAATAGAATTGAATGCAATAACACCCGGTACTGTCATGAATTATTTCGAGCCGCAGGACTCTGCGGTGATTTGGTCTATTATGTATAACGAACTGATGACACGCAGGGTGGAGAGCGAGGTCGCGGGGCACGTGGCTCATTATGGGTTCGGCAGCAAATTCAGATTTGGAAGGAAGCATTTGGACATGGCAAGGGATTACCTGAATTCCGAAAGCATCATGGCTGTAGTGCGTGATAGATTAGTAGCAGAACTCGCATCTGAAATCTCGTCCAGAATGCCCGGAATACCGATACTCATACCTAGGGGATTGGCCCACATGCCCATGATATCGCTTTTTGGAGATGACCGTTTCAAAGTAAAAGTAGAAGTGCCAAAGGATATCAACGAAGACCCGGAGATACGCCGGGATATTGAACTTGCACAGGCAATAATGACCCAGCGTGATTTTTCAGCATTTATAGATAAGATGGCTTTGCCGGTGCTGGAAGATGAGATGAAGAGGATTGAGAGAGTTGTAGCTTCCTTCCTCAATCCGAATGAATAACCTTCTTCTTCATCGCTATCCTGACGAGCCTTCCGTCTATGGTATACTCGTTCATCTCCTTCTCTGAACCATAGGACACTGCAGAAGCGTTCACGGCTTCTGAAAGCGCCTTCTCGTTCTTCTTCAGGATGGCCTCTATCTCCTTCTCCGCGTTTATGGACACGCCTATCTTGTCCTGCTCCACCAGCTGGGCTTCCTTGCGCATCATCTGTATGCGGCGCTTCACTTCGTTCAGGATGCCTTCCTCATAGAGCTCCTCGTCCATCTTCCGGTCTATGTGGACGGTACCCTTTGAGAACTGGCTGGATGCCATCTCCCCTGCAGGTTTCTCTTCTACTATCCTTATCTCCTTGGTATTCACCATGCTGAGCAGGATGTCCCCGAAGGCGTTGACCGCATCCACTGCCTCGTGGGACTTGGTCTCTATGCAGATGGCCCGGACAGGCCAGCGCACCTTTATGCCTGCGTCCTGCCTTGCCAATAGGGCCGCAGAGACCACCTCGGCCACGGTCTCTATCTGCTTCTCATAAAGCGCG
>JACCLF010000041.1 GCA_013425405.1 Microcaldota archaeon
TATTTTAGAGCTATAAGCGAGATAGCAGATGATTTTTCGCAAAACTCAGTCAGTGCTGGCGACCTAACTGCAAAAATGCTCAATATTTCTTCGATTAAGGTTATGACGCTTAATACTACCAACAAAGTTATTGAAGAAAAGGAGGTATTGGCGTTTATAAAATCTAACTCAAAAAGCAAAGTTTTGAAAATAAAGACAGAGAATGGATTTGAGTTGAAGGTAACCAGAAATCATAAAATCTTAACTAGGACTGGAATGTGCAAGGCATCAGATTTACAAAGAGGAACTGAAATAGCGGTTTATCCATTTCGCGGTGTGCGTTATAACGACCCGTCCAACAAAGTTATTGTAGATGAGGAAGGTTTACGATTATTAGGCTTATCGGAAGAAGGGATAGTGGTACTAAAAGAGAAGGGCTTGCTGTCCCTTAGGGAGGACAACAAAACGTTACCAGTTATTGCAAAAATATTGGGGTATATGTTGGGGGATGGCTATCTGAATAATGAGGGAGTATTCCGTGTCTACGGCAAACTAGGAGATATGCTTGAGCTCAGAGAGGACTTCCTTGCCGTAGGTTTCAAATCTTTCGTGAAAATGAGGGATAGGAATTACAGGATAAAAACACATTATGGCGAATACAAATTCAGAAGTAAGATCGCAGAGCTAGGTCTACATGCCGTATCACTTTCCAAGCTGTTCATCGCACTCGGGATGCCTACCGGTAAGAAAACAGTCAAAGATTTTGAAGTCCCGAGATGGGTGAGAGAAGCACCTAAGTTCATAAAAAGACTATTCTTGGCGGGTTTCTTCGGCGCTGAGATATCGAGTCCATCAACTCATAGTAAGACAGGGTTTTATTCACCAATAATATCACAGAACAAAAATGAAAGATATGTAGAGAGTTGCAGAAAATTCTTTGTGCAGATTATAGATATGCTGGATGATTTTGATATCAAAGCAACAAAGATAAGCGTGAGGAAGGAGCACATAAATAAGTTTGGAGATACTTACAGAATCAGGCTGCTTCTATCAGCTGATGAGGAGAATCTACTAAAACTATGGGGCGGGATAGGTTTTGAATACAATAATGCTAGGAAGTGGTTGGCCAATATCGCAATGTTGTATATTCTGGAAAAGAAAAGATTGACAAAACAAAGAATCGGGATAGCAGAGAAAGTTAAGGAATATAAGAAAATAGGACTAACGGCAAGAGAGGTAAAGGGACTTTTAATATCCAACATAAGCAATGAAAGATTTATCGAGAGATGCTTGTGGGATAACGTGAAATCCAAGCAGAGAATAACTCTGGATTTCATATCTTTTGATGAATTTGTTTTAAAAAGAGAGAAAGAGCTTGATTCTTATGGTGCTCTATTTGATAGAATAGATGAGATTGACGAGTTAGATGAGGCGGCGGAAGTTTATGACCTCACTGTCAGAGACAACCACAATTTTATAGCAAACAATATCATAGTTTCGAACTGCGGCGTGAGGCTCATCCTCACAAACCTCTCAGAAACTGAGGTGAGGCCGAAAATCAATGAGCTCATTGACAAGCTCTTCAGGAATATCCCGTCAGGAGTCGGCAGTAAGGGCAAGATAAAGCTGAGCATAAGTGAGTTGGATGAGGCGGTTAAAGGCGGGGCAAAATGGGCAATTGAGAAGGGGTACGGCTGGGAGGAGGATTCCCAGAGGCAGGAGGAGAACGGCTGCGTGAAGGAGGCGGACCCATCCAAAGTCAGCGAGAAGGCGAAGAGCAGGGGAGCTCCTCAGTTCGGAACGCTCGGAGCGGGCAACCATTTCCTGGAAGTTCAGAAAGTTGAAAAGGTGATTGATGCGCATACTGCAGGATCATTCGGCCTGGAAGAGGGAAAGATTGTTGTGATGCTGCACTGCGGCTCAAGAGGGTTTGGGCACCAGGTCTGTGATGATTACATACGCGTAATGCTCAATGCATCAAAGAAATATGGCATAAAGCTTCCAGACCCTGAGCTGTGCTGCGCTCCGCTTGGCTCTAAAGAGGCAGGCGATTATTTCGGCGCAATGTACTCCGCTGTGAACTATGCATTCTGCAACAGGCAGGTCATGACACATTGGATAAGGGAGACCTTTGAGGACGTGTTCAAAAAAAGCTCTGACGCGCTAGGCATGAAGCTTGTTTACGATGTATGCCACAACATAGCAAAGGTTGAAGAGCACGATGTTGGAGGCAAGAAGACAAAGCTGTGCGTGCACAGGAAAGGTGCCACAAGGGCTTTCCCGGCAGGCAGGCAGGAAATTCCCTCTCTGTACAGGAATGCGGGACAGCCTGTAATAATACCGGGCAGCATGGGAACTGCCTCCTACGTTCTTGTGGGCGAGGAGAGCGGAAGGGAATGCTTCTACTCAACCTGCCATGGAGCTGGCAGGACAATGAGCAGGCATGAGGCAATAAGGACATACAGAGGCAGCGACGTGAAGCAGAGCTTGGAGAAGAAGGGGATACTGCTCAGGGCAACTGGCTGGGATGTAATCTCAGAGGAGGCCCCGGGCGCATACAAGGATATAGATGAGGTAGTCAAAGGCGTTGAGCTCGCAGGTATCTCCAGGATAGTTGCAAGGCTAACGCCCATAGGAGTTGCAAAAGGTTGATGCACTTTGGGGGAGACTCGGCTGCGGCAGAAACTTATTCATAATTCATGTTTATATCTCCCGAAACCAGATGGGGCATTCCGGTGTCATCCTCTATATAGTAGAAAATAATCTTGCCTGTATAGTGCCCTCCAGTCCTTCCGGTTGCATTATTGCCCGCTGCGTCAAGGCACTGTATGCCTATTCCATTGGCAATTAGGCCATGGTCGGAGTTGTTTATTCGAACGTTAATTCCAGTCAGCGTTGGGTTGCTGCCGGGGTTTTTTGTGCAGTTCACACCCGCGACAGTTATGTCATGTCCCGTATTCTGGTATAAATCGAGCGTCAGGTTAGAATCAGTTGTGAGCTTCATTGATTTGCATGTAAAAGTTGCCGGAAGGCCGCACATCACAGGCTTGGGTGGGTTGAGCAAACCCATGGTCATAAGGACTGCGAACACCACAACTAGTATGAGAAGCATCCATCCATAAGTCATTACAAACTCCATTGCTGCCTGCGCTCTCGCCATTGCAACTACCTCTCCTGTTCCGTGCTTGCCAATAGAGATTCGCTGTAGTTGTATTAAAATCTATCTGCATTCAAGAAGGGATTTATATAACCTCTCCAAATAAGAATTCGGTGTTAATATGATACTATCGGACAGGGACATTGCCAGGTATATGAAGAAGGGGGTCATCAGTATAACCCCTGCTCCGAAAAAGGAGCAGATCGGGCCCGCTTCCATTGACCTAACTTTGAGCAATGAGTTCTGGAAGCCGAAAAAGAAAATACACAAAATCGATATTTCAAAAGTCGGTTTCAGCGATGTAATGGAAGGCTTCACGGCTGCTGCAGTGGAGCTGAAGCCCGGGGATATGATTCTTGGCAAAACTGTTGAGAGGATAGAGCTCCCGGCAAACATCTCGGGGAGGCTGGAGGGGAGAAGCAGCTTTGCAAGGCTCGGGCTTGCAATTCACGTGACCAGCAGCTTCATACAGCCTGGCTCGAGAAACCACCAGATTCTGGAGATAGTGAACTTCTCAAAACAGAAGATATTAATCAGGGCGGGCATGAGGCTGAGCCAAGTCATATTTGAGGAGCTGATGAGCAGCACCAGCAGGCCCTACGCCAAATTCGGCAGAATAGCCAGGGACCAGTGAATTTCCCTGAGCAAAGCTTAAATACTAAGTTAATTCTAATCACTTTATGCATTTAAAAAAAGCTCAGACGGCAGTGGAATTTCTCAGTGTATACGGCTGGGTTATCCTTGTAGTATTAATCGTACTTGTGATGGCATATTACTCGGGCTATCTCAACGTAGTTAATATGCTTCCTTCCTACTGCAATTTAATCCCGACAATGAACTGCTACACTTTCAAATTCGGCTACGCGCAGGACGGAAAAACCATGGCTCTCAATTACAAG
>JACCLF010000012.1 GCA_013425405.1 Microcaldota archaeon
CCTCTATTTTCCTCTCCCAACCCCCAACGCCCCACTCCCTCCTCTCAACCTCACTTGGTGCCTTCACCTCTGCCCTCTCGTAGTACTCCCTGAACTTGCTCCTTACATACATCTCCTCAGGATTACTCATGCTTAGCTGAAAGTTTTCCAAATGCACCCCTCCTGTAGGCCAGCGGGCTTTTAACTCCGCAGTTTGATACGCACAATCCATAGGAATCCATGCTGGAGCAGCTCGGCGTCTTGTAGCCCCTTTTCAATGCATGCTCCACCTGGTATCTTGTAACAGATTCATCAAAATCAGGTGAAGTTGAGAAAAGCTTCACCACCTCATCCACCTTCATCCCTATATTGAGCAGGTATACCGCCAGAGCCCACCTTGCAGTGTGGCTGAGGTTCTCCACAGTCTTCAAATCCTCAAGCATCTTCTGCATGCATGGGGCGAACTCCCCCTTCTCAATTGAAATGGCTGCAGGCTGCGGCTCCTTGGGAATGCTCCCCCGCACCTCATCTGAAGCTTCCTTTATGTTCTTGGGCATGCCCTCCGTGCTAAGGGGCAGCTCGGACTCTATCTTGAGCTTCACAGCCTCCTCAAGTACCCTTACGAACTCATCCCTCCTGAGCATCACGCTACCTTGGGACATCTTCCTGTTCACAAGCTTGTAATCCACGGATTTTGGAGCGTACCTAAGGTAATCCTGGAAGCGCACTGAGTAGTATTTGTCTATCTCGCATCCAACACCAAGCTCCCTGGCAACCGAGAGAACATTTTCATCGCTGTCGCTCGCCATGTACGCGCTCGCCCTCTTCGCCTCAGCAATTGCATACCTGTTTATGTAATACCTGCTCTTCAGCAGGGAGACAATCATCCTGCTTACAGCGTAGGATGCAACCTGCAGCAGAAGCTGGGAGTCCTCCAGTTCAATACCGGCCAGCGGAATCTTCCCCTTCCCAATGGCATCAACTATCCTCCTCTTTGCAATTTCCATTAGCTGGAACTCATCCCCGATCTTTGCAGAGCTCATGAGCTCCTTTGCTCCCCTTGTGAATGGGTACTTGCTGTAGAATGATAGTTCCATCCAACCCCTTCCGCGAAAATGCATCCTCCAAAGAGCATTTGCACTGTTGGTGCTTATACTACTCAAAGAAAATATAAATTGATGCCGTGCTACATGGACTCTATTCTCGGGGCGAGGTAGTACACAAGCTTTGCCTCTCCTATGCTGTACTCAACCTTTATTGGCGAGTTTGTCTTAAGGTGCAGAGAGAGAAGCCCGTCATCCGGGCAGGCTTTCACAATATCCTCCATGAACTGAAGCGGGAATGTTGCCCTTGAATCCTTCTTCACATCAATTTGCTGGGTGGCCTCCCCCGTCTTGTCCCTCTCAACCCTTAAGTCACCGGAATCGCCGTGAACCTCTACAAAAAATCCTTTGCTGCTCGCCTCAAGCACAATATGCGAGCTGAGCAGCGCAGCATCCCCCAGTATTTCTTTGAACTGCCCCGCTTTTATCTTCACAAGGGAGTCGAACTCTATCTTGGGCTCCTTCTGAGCTCCCTCCTGAACATTTATGAGAGGAAGCTTGAAGTTCCTCTTGTCGTTCCCAATGAATTCAAGCACAAGCTTATTCCCCTCAATCATCATGGAAAGCTTGTCCTTGCCCCTGCTCCTTGAGAGTATCTTGCTCATGTTGTCAAAGTTTATCCCAACCTTTGTTGTTTCATCGACCTTGTAACCGCTGAAAGCGCTCTTTGGAACAGAGAAGCTCACCATTGCTATTTGGGAAGGGTCCATTGCCTTGAGCGATATGCCGTTAGCGGAAATTTCAAAACTCCCCTCGTCTATCAGGTTGACTATTGAATCAATGCAATTCTTCCAATATCTGGCGTCCTCAACCTCTATCTCTAGCATCTCATTCACCTCTATGATGTATTTTTACCTCCACATTCTTATTGTTTATGTTTCAATGACAGTGTCGCATCCTTGCGGAGTGCCCACATAGCCCCACAGGAAAAGCTTGAGGTAGCCAAGGTATGGAGCTTTGAAGATTACTTTTCCCTTTACATTCTCCTGCGGAACGGGCTTGTTAACCCTTGACTCAGCTGAGAAGATGCATGTGCCTTCCCCGCTCTGAACCCCTTTGCCCGGAGCCTGCACATCCAGCACCTCGTTGTTGTCCCCCTTTATGAGGTAATACAATTTTCCGTCAACGGAAATCTTCACCAATGCTCGGTGTATTGTTGAGCCGACAAATACGCTGTTCTCCAGAGGTTCATAAACAACAACGTCATTGCTGAAATTCTCGTAGTACTTCTTGCCCTTTATGTTGATGGATTTCACACAGACGTCGTTTAGTATATCCCCTTTATCCCCCTTCAGCTTGCACAGCTCGTAGTTGTAGCTGAAGAGCGAGTCGTTTGAGTCCGAGAAGACGGGCTTTCCATCAACTGCGGTGAGGCAGGAGCCGCCGCAGCCTACCCTGCAGATAGAGAAATTGTAGGCTCCATGCTGGGTGCACGGGCCGCAGGTAAAGTTTGTATTCATCCTCTCCTTTATTTCCTCCCACTCGGATGAATTAACCTCTGCTGTTGGAGCGCTTACCTCACTGCCGCTCAGCACTACCATGTCGCCCCTGTCAATGCGGGGCAGCATGCTGCAGGAGACAATAGAATCAAGAGGTGCTGATGTATGAAGCAGGAAGCCCGCCCCGTACCATAGGATAACTCCGGCAAGAACTGCCACAACAATCTCCTCCAACTCCTTCTTCCAGCCTCCTTCCTCCACTCCCCTGTAGGTTTCGTAAACGAACAAGCCAACTATTGAGAGCGCGCAGAGCACTGCGAACAGCGCAAACTTTGTAAGTATGTAGGCTACCAGAAAAGCTATTATAAGCAGGTAGCCTGCGTTCTTCTTTAGATACACTTCAAACTTTTCCATGTGACTCTCCTCTAACAATTCCTGAGCCTATGGTGTGTGCCAGCCTCACCGGCTCTGGCATGCCCCTAAAGGAAGACAAGAACTTCCTGGCATCTTCTCTGCCAATGCCCGCGAGCTGTGCGTATACCCTGCCAAACTTGAATGCCTGCCCTGCAGATTCCACGAGCTCCCATCTTCTCTCCCAGTCTTTTAAGTTCTTCAGAGCCTTCTTCACCAGTCTGTTGCGGGGCTTCCTTTTTGTCACCGCTAAAACTGGAAGAGCAACCCCTTCGCTCAGCTTTCTTATATCAACAATATTAAAGCCCGCAAGCGTGGCTCCGTGCAATACAATTATCCTTATCTGCCGTAGAAATCTGGATTTTTTCAACATTTCCTCAAGCTTCACAGTGCTGTCCAACCCATCCCTCTTGACATGGGTGCTCAGCACCCCCTCAACCACCCCGCCCCTCCACACCACGCCAACAACAAGCACCCTTTCATCTTTCCTTGTGAAAGGCGAGTCATCAATGCCAAGCACTCTCACTCCTGCCTTCATCGTATCATTTCTTCTTGAGAAGCGCCTCGAACTCAGAAGCCTTCTTCTCGATTTTCTTCAGAGCGCTCTTTATTGCAGCCTCGGGTGATTTACCCTTTGTCCTCACAATCAGCTTCGGGTTGCCCAGCTGTGGGTGCTCTATCACATAGGAAGCGAATTCGACATCGTCATCCTCAAGCAGTGTTTCTCTTAAAAGGTTTGGGAAGCTGTGCTCCTCCCCCTCAAGCACCACCTCAAGAAAGTTCTTCTCCTTCTTAACAACTCTGAGCTTCAAGCCATCACCTCTCCATAGCAGAATATTCCTTTGAGAGCTTCCTCCCCTCACTGTTGCCGCAGGAATGGCAGACAAGCATCCTGTCCCTAAGGTACAGGGGGCTCCTGCACCTGCTGCAGTACGCCTTCACAACACCGCAGTCCGGGTTTCGCAGGTCGAGGTATACCTCACCCCTCCTTATCTCCGAGACGACAGCCTTTATTATGTCGCCAACGCGCACCTCGCTCCTCACGCTCTGGACATAATCCCCCCTAATGTTCGATACATGCAGCACGCTGAAATAATCCCCCTGAGTCTGCCTCACGCCTCCCTGCTCAACCGGGTTAATCTTCACAAGCGCTATGGGCTCGAATATATCCTCAACTCTTCCATACACAACCATGCCTGGCGCCACCATCTTCGGAACAGCGTTGGACGCCTTTATGGAGACCATCTTCTGCTTGTCTATGATGGCATTTCCTGTGCAGAGAGCATGGAGCTCTCCATCCTCCCCGTATACTCCGTCTCCTGCTGCAAACTCTTCCTCAGTTCCCAGTAGCTTTCCTGGTGTGGAGAATTCTTCCATATATATCACTTCAAAAATGAGTAGAATGATTTCTCATAAACGCTTTAAATAGCTTGTGCTGGGAGTTGTAAAAATTAAAGAAAATAAAAAATAAAGAACTCTAAGTCTGGCAGGTTCCAACCAAGGGCTTCTCTCCAGTGAATGTATATACATTACCGTAGGTTGCATCCCTGTATGATATATTGATATTCTTGGAATATGCCTGGGCAACAGTTGCACAGCCTGCGGCTGTCAGGTTCACAACAACTGAGGAGCCTGGCGAGATGATTACACCCGCTGTGTAATTTAGTATATTGGCTCCGCCATCAAGCG